>NZ_JAWOUN010000010.1:0-175661 GCF_033339395.1 Vibrio sp. 397
TTAGCATGAGTAGTTTTACAGGCAAAGCCGAAACGGATGATAACCACCTACTGAAGTAGGTGGTTTAGGGCTGAAAACAAAAAAGCGCCCTCATTTTGAGGGCGCTTTTAGGTAAAAGAAAAATTATTTATCGAGAGACAAACCTATCTGACTGATTTTGCTTTCAAACTCTTCGATGCTGTTCGCTTTGTAAGTCGGAGCACCGTTAAAGTAGCGCGGTTTCTCTGGCAGCATCGCATTTTTCAGCTCTTGTTCTTGATCGATATTGTCATGGTAAACCGTTACACGATTTGGAATATCCTGCTTCATTACAGCCATTTTGGTTCTCCTTTATTAAGACGAATAGTAAGCGTAGAACGAATTTATCGGAGTACAGGCGTAACTGTGTAAAATTTAGACACCAACGACAAAATCATATTTAAACAGTTGCATTTAATATTTTTGAGGCACTTTGTCGTGGCTATTGGCAAACGTGAGTGCAGCGATTAAGGTGAGCTCTCTCTACATGAAGACAGGAAGTCCGGTGTCGCAGCAAGAACTCAACCAAATGGGCAGTGCCAAAGTTTTTCTCATCGAAAAAGATGGCGTCCAAGTAATAGAAAAACGTAACCCTACTCAAATAGAAGTCGCGTTTTATCAACGCTATGCCGAACAGTTTAACGCGCTTGGAATACACGTACCGCGCTTGATTCAATTCGACGACCAGAAAAACGTTCTGCACATTGAATACGTTCCCCACGCAGTCGAGCAAGCATTCTTACTTGAAGATGATCGAGTCATTGAACAACTCGTCAAACTGCACCAACTTCCACCAACATCAGATGGTGTTTATCACCGCCACCAGTGGACACCACAAGCGACTCAACAAGCACTCGCTACACTTGAACTGGGCTCAGAGACAGAGCAGTTCTTCCACAACCTCCAACAACGATCGGCGCACCTTTTTGATAGGCAGAACTTGATCTCCGGAGACTCGAATGCTAGAAACTGGGGACAGCGCGAAAATAGCGAGCTAGTGCTGTTCGACTGGGAACGCTTTTCTACAGGGCATGTCGCGATAGATTTAGCGCCGCTCATCGAGGGCATGGGCACATTTGATGATTACTTGAACGTAGCAGGCAAGTATATAGAGTGCGCAGAGAAAGGTGAAACAACAGAATTGGCGCGCGATATCGGACTAGCAAAAGCGTGGATCGTTGTCGAGGTAGTCAACATACTGGTCTCCAGAGAGAATCCGCAGACCAGCAAATATTTGGACTGGTTTCGGCAAACCTTGCCGCAATGGGCCAAAAGCCTTAGCGCTCAGGTGATGAGTTAGGCTCTGAGATTTGATATAAACGCCTTTCAGGTTCTGCGCATGAGGTTTCACAATTGCACACCTTGTCAACGCCGACATTATTCAAACCACCACAACTCCCTTGAATGCGCTTGTTGTGAAAAATGACGCCAAGTGACATCAACAAAATGATTGCGAGAAAACCAAGAAAGGTAAATAACCAAACCATATTAACCTGCCTTATTAGCCATCGACTCTAGCTTAAGTATAGCAGGGCTAGATGTTGCTTTGAGTAGCGCTTTAGGTCTTGCCAACAAGGAGGGTTTTGATTTTTGGCCACCACAACCACAGGAGCCGCAGCCGCCTTTTTGTTTGTGAACACTTTTCTTATGATTGTTTGATGGGCGTCCTTGAGAGGGCTCAATCAAAGGCTCTCTTGGAACCGCAAGCACATCTTCCAAGGAACTACGAGTAGACAGCCTAAATACTGGCGTGCCACTGCTAAGTAGCTTTGCCAATACACGTTCACCGATATTTCGCACAAGAACAGCATCCACGTTGTACCCTTGTAGAGACTGAATCAACTGAGACTTCGCATTACAACCCGCTTGTGGCATAGAAGCAATGTTCGCTAAGTTTTTTAGCATACCGTCAGTATCAGAATAAATAGCAATGTATGGTGCTTTTACAAAGTGGTTTGCCACCCGCTCACCATCATTAGGAATAGCATAAATCATAAGTTTGACTCCTCATTCGGAAAAACTAATGCATGACCTTCAACTAAACTTTTTGCGACTTTCAATCTTGCACTTTTTACTGTGTTACCAAAAGTTTGTCTAGAAACGCCCATCTGCTCCGCAGCTTGCTGCTGGCTAAGCCCCTCTAAGTCGGCTAAACGTAGCGCTTCTAACTCTTCTGGTAATATGGCGACTTGCTCCAACTGATTAAATGGAATGCCATTGGGCTTAAAGCAATGGTGAGCCGCACGTCCGCATATTCGTCTTTCTATCTTTGGTCTTGCCATCATTGTCCCTCAAAAACACAGAGTCAAATTACGCCTTAAACTGGCATATGCCAATAACATTTTTAGCATATGCCAATAAACTAAGTTTGCAAAAATCAACACGACAAATACGTAATACATCAGCATTAATTAGACATCTAATAATTTAGGAATTTTGATGACAAACGAACAAAAAGATCAATTCTAATTAACCGGATAATAAAAACGTTAGTTTGCGCAGATTTTTCATACAAATACACGCTAATGTGTTCATTTTATTGAAGAAGAAAAACTATAATCCAAGCAAATCATTAGTTTGAACACTAATGATTGTTTTATTTAAAAGGATGTATACCTAAGGAACGAAAAAGAGAAGTTTGACGACATCGGCCTGAGCTTAAAGGGTAATACTTTCGATACAGAACCTGTCGAACGACCATTACTTGGCCTAGGCGCCCTACTCTTCTTGCCAAATTAAGTTTCTTGAAAGCGCTTAGGTATATCAGAAAAAGGAAGTACATATGTCTGACTCAAATTGGCTCAGCGAATTCCCGGAAATGGATGCCTCTGATCTCAGGGCGATTCGCAAAACACTCGACGGCGCCTACAGAGATTTCTCTCGCGAGTATGGTGAACTCATTGAGTCTCTGTTTGATCCGCTCCTTGCGTTTCTTGTCTGGTTTGAAAAACTTCTGATTTCTACACCTTGGTTCATTATTTTAGGTGTCTGCACCACTCTCGTTTATGCCGCCAGCCGCTCTTGGAAACTGGCCGCTGCATGTTTTGGTTCGCTGATTCTGATTGGCTATTTTGGAATGTGGGAAGACACTATGCGCACGCTCAGCATCATCACTGTATGTACTATGCTTGCCATCGCACTTGGTATCCCTATCGGCATCGCTATGGCGCGCTCTAATCGCATTCAGTCGGTGGTAACACCATTACTCGACGTCATGCAAACCATGCCGGCATTTGTGTATCTCATTCCAGTTGTGATGTTATTGGGCATCGGGAAAATTCCTGGCCTTATCGCAGTAGTGATCTACGCGATTCCACCGGTTATTCGTTTAACCAATTTGGGCATTCGTCTAGTTGATAAAGAAGTATTGGAAGCCGCAACCGCATTTGGTGCCAGCACTCGGCAACGGCTTTTTGGGGTTCAGCTTCCGCTTGCAATGCCAACCATCATGGCGGGAATTAACCAAACGATCATGATGGCACTGTCAATGGTGGTCATCGCATCAATGATTGGGGTAAAAGGTTTAGGTCAGCCTGTTCTAAAGTCTATTACCAATCAATATTTCACTCTTGGTCTTCTCAATGGTTTAGCAATTGTCGCCCTAGCAATCCTTTTTGATCGTGCTTCACAAGCGTATGCGAAACGCACTCAAGCTCATTTAGGAGACTCAAAACATGACTAGTCCACTTATCGAAATCAGCGGTCTGTATAAAATCTTCGGCCCCAAGCCCAATAGCGTGATTGAGCGCGTTAAGTTGGGACATAGTAAAGAGCAGGTTTTAGCGGAAACGGGCCATACGGTCGGACTAAAAGACATCAACCTGCAAATTCAAAAGGGTGAAATTTTTGTCATTATGGGATTATCCGGTTCTGGAAAATCCACCATGATTCGCCACTTCAACCGATTAATCGATCCAACCATGGGGCAGATTTTGGTAGAAGGGGTGGATGTCATGCAACTTTCTAACAAAGAGCTTGAACAGTTTCGCCGTCACAAGATGTCTATGGTGTTCCAACGCTTTGGCTTGCTGCCTCATCGCACTGTTATCGACAACATCGCATATGGTTTAGAAGTTCAGGGAATAAATAAAGAGGCGCGCTTAGAAAAAGCAAATGAATGGTTAGAAACCGTTGGACTGACGGGTTATGAGCACCAGTATCCTGCTCAACTATCGGGTGGACAGCAACAGCGTGTGGGCCTTGCACGGGCACTGGCTACCGACGCCGAAATACTGTTGATGGACGAGGCTTTCTCAGCATTGGACCCTCTGATTCGGAGCGAAATGCAAGATCAGTTGGTAGAGCTGCAACAGAAGCTGCACAAAACCATTATTTTCATTACTCATGATTTAGATGAAGCGCTTCGACTTGGCGATCGCATCGCGATACTTAAAGACGGTGAACTTGTCCAACAAGGTTCACCGGACGAAATCTTACTGCATCCTGCCGATGAGTACGTTGAAGCCTTTGTAAAAGACGTCAATAGAGCGCGAGCACTGACGGTCGAAACGCTGATGCAGCCACCTTCGTACTGTGTTCGCGCTGAAACCATTGAAGATGCGCTGAGTGAAATGAAACGTGTTAAACGTGATTATGCCTACCATGAGACCAATGCAGGCTATCAAGGCGTGATAACACAGCAAGGATTGCTAAACGCAGCGAAGTTAACTCACCTATCAGATTGGCGTGATGATATCTATGAAGAGGTGCCTATCATCTCTCCACATTTAGCCATTGAGCAAGTGCTGACTGAAGTCATGTCGTGTGAATATTCACTGCCCGTCATCGATAAGCACGGCAATTTGAAAGGCGAATTAAATCGTCAGGTTATTGCGGAGCTGTTTTCTGATCAACGAAGCACAAAACGAGGCACTTCACGCTCAAGCTTCAATAACGTTTCTTAGATGATGTTGATAATACAACTCACAATAATGTGGGCTGTTATCAATTAACTCGCTCCCAATCCCCTTTTAGATATTTGTCTGTGGGCTCAAGCTTGATACCCAAAGCAACATTTACATTATTCTGATTTTCCTGACAATTTCATGCTCATATCCGGTTTTATTGACATAGTCAGATCATTCTATTGCTTTTTGATGACGCAAATCCTCGATAAATGTCTACTATTACTCTCATACAAAATCTTGATTTAAAGAGGGATAAAATGAAAAAGACAATGTTGGCACTAACAGGCGCGGTAATCATTCTTGCAGGCTGTCAAGATGAGAAACCAGCCGAAACAAGCGCAGTTGAAGTACCTCAGGCAACGGAAACTGAAGTCACCACCAGTGCAGACGTTACGACTGAGACAATTGACACGTTACCAGTAGAAGAAGAACAGGTAATTACTGAAGAGACATTTGTAGACTCTGAACACAACGCACAAAGTGCTCTGGACTGGAACGGCACCTACAAAGGAACACTACCTTGCGCGGATTGTGCTGGTATCGATATGACCATCACACTAAATCAAGATGGCACTTACGTACTTGAAGAAAGCTACCAAGACAAAGAAGACGGTCAATCAAAATCTGAAGGTCAATTCACTTGGGACGCAAATGGCAGCATCGTAACGTTGACAAATGAAGATGCACCAAACCAATACTTTGTTGGTGAAAACGTACTTATGAAGCTAGACATGAATGGCGAAAAAGTAACGGGTGACCTAGCACCACTATACAACTTAACGAAACAGTAAGAAGTTAGTATCAATACCTGATAAATACCTCAAATCCGAGCCACCCCAGCTCGGATTTTTCGTTATTTTAACGAAAACTATTCCAGCAACCTTTCTATTCTGAAGCAACATTCTGCTTCTTACCCTGATTGTTCATTACATTTCCATACGCTTTGCCGATAGATGCTTACAACGTCATTTTGTACAGTGTTCAAAACAAAACAGAACAACTCGGAAAAATGATGAAAAAAACATTAATTGCACTACTTACTCTGACAGCTGCTGGCTCAGCTTTCGCTGGCGATACTTACATTCGTAACGGTAACATCTACAACAACGAAGGCGGTTGGAACGTAGAAGCTGGTGTGGCTCAAGGCAGCGATCTTTTCAAAGATCAAAAGCATAATACAGCACCAATTCTCAACGGTGGTTACCATGGTGACGACTTTAATGCCGACCTAAGTGGCATTAACTACCGCTTCTTCGGTAACACCAATGAGTTAATCAACATGAGTGCCTACCTTGTAGGTAGCGGTGTAATGCGCGACGGTGATACAGCGAAAAGCCTGAAAGGCACAGATAAACGCCGCTTCGCCGTCGATCTAGGTTTAAACGCAGACTTTACACTGGATCAAAACAACGTCATTTCTACGTACCTTCAGCACGATATCAGTGGTGCTTACAAAGGTTACTTAGCGGGTGCGACTTACTTCCACATCATGAAATTCGGTAGTGTTGATTTTGTTCCTTTTGCTAACCTAACTTATCAAAGTGAAGACTACGTAGATTACTACTTTGGTGTAAAACAACGCGAAGCAAACGCAAACCGCAAAGCATACAAAGGTGATTCAACGGTAAGCTATGGTGTGGGCTACAAACTTGTTATGCCAATCAACGACAACTGGCAAGTAAGCCAAATGACACAATACACGCGCCTAGGCAGCGGTATCAGCGACTCTTCTATCGTTGATAGTGCAAACCAATGGGTTGTTGGCGCAAGTGTGTCGTACAACTTCTAATCCGACACGCCCTTATAAAGCCATCATTTCGATGGCTTTATGCGTTGGACATTTGCATCATATTGCACACAGACGTTAGTGTGAATGAGCAATCCATAACCTATGTAAATCGCTATAGCCTGTATTCTTCACCTGCACACCTCGCACTTGCTGTGTTTTTGTCACTTCTTCGTAGCCAACAAACAAAGGCAAATATAGGTACTGATCGCGCAGCGCTTTCTCTAGGTTTAATAAAGACTGCAGCGAGTGATCATCAGCCATCGCCCTGCGGACCTTTTCTCTATGGCTTAACATCTGGCTTTGATCAAAACTAAAACGCAGTCCAGTTGCTATCGACAGCCATTCGAAGATGCCATATTCAAATGGTGCTTCCATGACTTCCTCAATGAAGAGCAAATCTGCTTGGTGAGACACTACCTCAGGAAAACTAATGTCATCAATAACGACGATCTCCAACTCCAATCCCGTTGCACGAATCACACTGTGCAACCATTCGGAATGACGAATTAAACTCGGTATCGTCCAGACAGGTTCAGCTAATACCACTTTACCTTTCAGTTTAGGTATCACACCACCATCTATTATTGATAAATCTTGCTCATGAGTCTCTAACTGAATGCTGTCAACGGCACTTGGCGCATCATAAATTCGCTTTTGCACATGGATGTAATCAGCGAGTTGATACCAAGTCTCTTTTGTGAGTTGGGATTCCGCGCGTTCGCGGTAGGTCAGATATGAAAATGCGCTAATTTTTTCCACTTCAACGTGATCGGAGCTTTGGTTAAAGCTCAACATATTTAAGGTTTTAACATCACCATGAGACAGCGTTATTTGATCTAACAATGCGCGTGCTGAAAAATACTCTTTGTGCGCTTCAAGAGTCATACTCTCCTGGTTCCAGCCGCTAATTTTAAATGGCCCAGTCCCGATGTGGTAGGAATAACTAGAACCGAAAGAGACGACATCTCGACACAGAATAGACGCATGAGGAGTTGCTAGCATGTATGGAAACAACTTGTTCGGATGCTTCAATATAATTTTTAAGCAGTTAGATGTTTCTGCAACCACACTATCAATGCATTGCCAGAGCTCGTGAACTGGTCCTTTTATCTCCCTGAGTCTTTCTATACTCCAAACCACATCCTGTATGTTAAGGGGCTCGCCATCATGGCGATATATGCCTGGCCGCAACCATAACGTCATTACCTTGCCTTCCATTTTCCATTCGTGTGCTAACGATGGCTCGATACCACCATTGGAATTTTGGGTCAGCAATACGTCATAAACGCTTTTCGCGACGTGTAATTCAGTGTGACGGTAAGTATTCGCAGGGTCGATTTTGGATACCCAAGGGTAAGAAGAAATCAAAATAGCGTTATTTGATTCATTCAATCGATTCACTTTTTCAGAAGCGATGGTTAGTGCTCTAACCGCGGTTTGACCGAACCAATCAATAAGTTTCGTTATTGAGTTCATTCTTCCTCTGCCAAGCTCCTCAACCAAAAACTCGGTCATCGCTTGTTGGAGGGAAATATTAATACTGAGACGGCTAGCGTTACTTCGGCCAATCGCAGGTTGCCAATCGACCCAATCGTAAGTGGCAAGCTTTTTCATCACAATAGAAACATTGCGCCTCGACGTGCAAATCACCGCTTCTAGCTCAGAAAGCGTAACAAGGTGATACTGGTGAGGTTCAAAGTGCTTTAACAGTAGATCCAGATACCTAAGATTGACATCGTTCACAAAGATTCCTAAGAGTTATTCCAAAGCAAAAAAATAGCACAGGACGCTTAGCAACTAAACTTCCTGTGCTATATCTAAACAAATTCAAAGCTTGGACTCAGCTCGACCAACAGAAGTCAAAAACGTTTACTAAGCCAAGAGGTAACTTGAATAAGTATTCTTAGAAACGGTAGCTCATACCTACAGAGAATACATTGATGTCTGCATCAACCGTTACTTTTTCATTGCCAAATTTCGCAATGTCTAGCTCAGGCATCATGTATTCCCATTCAACTTGTAGAGCAAAGTTTTCAGTAATAGCGAACTCTGCACCTAAACCGTACATGCCTGTTACAGTGCTGTCAGAAATGGTGGTATGGCCTGCGCTACCGTCAATCACAGAGTTGCTAATTTTGAATTCAGCATTGAAGTAAGAAAGACCAGCTTTAGCAAAAAGGTTGAAACGATCGCCAATCGGTAGAGTCGCTTTTGGCTGAATCGATAGATACTTCATATCACCAACAGTAACAACTTTGCCGTCTAAAGCATCGTAGCCACCAATGGCTGCTTCTAGAGAAATGTATTCGTTGAATTTGTAACCACCGAATACTTTACCTGAAAGGCTTGAGTCATCTTCAAGTTTAAGTTTAGTGCTAGCGTTAGTACCACCACCATTGATAGAGCCATTAACATCACCAAACGATGCTTGACCTACAGATGCACCAACGTAAGGAGCTGCGTTTGCAACAGAACATGTTGCTAGAAGGGCTGTCATTAGCCATGTTTTTTTAAACATTGTATTTCACTGCCTGTTAATTATTGAGGTTGTGTTTTGCCCATCCTTAAGCATGCCATGCTATCCATTTCACTTGGTTTCAAAACCAAGTGGATGTTAATGAATAAAAACTCAATAAAACATGAAATATTTAGACACAACTTTGCCACTTTCTTTCTTAATTTTGACAATTTAGTCATTTCACAAGCATTGCTGCTTCAACCAGTTAGTGAGTTTGATGATTTCCGCTTGCTTGGCTCGACTCTTTTTATGAATAAAATAAAAGCTGTCGCCGGTTTCCAATCCATGAGAAGGGATATACACCAAATCGTGCGCTTTATCTCTTTCATTAAGCATAAAATCATTCGCAAATGCGATGCCTTGGTCATAACGCGCCGCCTCTATTGCCAACAACATATGACTAAAATGTTGAACATCGACATCTTTCGGCAAGGTGTAACCGCCCGCTCTGCACCACTCAGCCCAGTCTTTTCCTCTCTCACGATAAATTGAGTCTGTCGACAAAATAGGGTATCGCCAAAGCGCTTCTGGAATCGGTTGATCTTGCAACTCTTTCCAAATTTTATGGCTGCAGACCGGATACAGCGTCTCCGCGTATAACTTTACCGACATGTAGTTTCGCTTTGGCTTTTCTACCGTGATAAAACAATCGCCAACGCTGTCTGTCTGTTCAGGATCACCAACGACCATATTGAGTGTCAGATCGATTTCTGGATGTAAGCGCTTGAAATCAGACAAACGCGGAATAAGCCACTTTACGGCAAGCGAGCTATAAATCGCCAACCGTATGCTGCCTTTGTCCCCTTCTCGCACCTTTTGGCTGGCCATCGCAATTGAGCTAATTGCTGGGCTAATATCCTCTAAATAGCGGGTGCCCGTATCGGACAAAGAGAGCTTTCTGCCTTGACGGATAAATAATGATTCACCCAAATAATCTTCTAATAATCGTATCTGGTGGCTAACGGCACTTTGCGTCACATTGAGTTCTTCAGCAGCAAGCGAAAAGCTAGAGTTTCTGGCAACAGATTCAAAACAGTGAACAGCTCTGAGTGGTGGCAATTTCATTATCTAAAAATCTCATACTTAAACTAATAAATATCACTTCACTTCATCCTATGACATCACCTACTCTTTGGCAAAGAAAGAGGAGAGGAAAAAGTGAAAGTTACATCGGTCGGAGCAGCGATGCTGCTATTAATTGTTGGAAATCTCATTGCGGTGCTTTCGGACTCTTTAATTAAAAGTGTCGGAAATGAAGTGCCTATTTTTCAATTTGTCTTTTTCCGACAAATATCAGCGGTGCTTTTCCTGCTGCCAGTCTACCTGCTAACAAAAAATGCGCCTTTTCTTGAAGGGTTTAAGTGGCATGCTGTTCGCGCTCACGTATGGTTACTTGGTGCAATATTCATGGTTTTGGCGATCTCATCTTTACCGCTCGCAACTGCGAACGCGATCTTTTACGCCGCGCCATTGATCATGTTGCCGCTTGCAGCAATCTTTTTTGGAGAACAGTTGTCTAAGCAATCGGTCGCCGCAGCGATAATGGGCTTTGCCGGTGTATTGGTCATCATTCGTCCAGACCAAATCGATTGGGCAGCCATTTCAGCTTTAGTTGTTGCAATTACTTTAGCAATCAATAACTTGCTCATTCGAAAACTGCCAAAAAATCAGTCTGTGATGCAAACGTTATTGATGACAAACTTGGCAGGTATTCCAGTAGCCTTCTTGCTTGTTCTGATCGAAGCAGAACCTTGGGACTGGAGTGCTTTCCCTGTTGCTGCTGGCTCAAGTTTGTTCATCATGATTTATGCAGCAACATGTGTCATCGCTTACCGCTCGATCGATAGCAACAAAATTGCCAGCGCTGAATACAGTGGCTTAATTGGTGCCGTGTTTGTGGGATTGATTTGGTTTGGAGAAGTGCCAGACATATTTATGGCAATAGGAACCATTATGATTGTTGTGCCTCTGGTTTGGCTTTCTAAACGAGAGCGTCGCAAGAAAAAGTTGCAAGAGCAACAAGAAGCGCACGTTACTTAAAGTTGTGCTCTAACCCAAAGACTAAAAAACCGAGCCGTAAGTGCTCGGTTTTTTTATGTGGCTCTAATCGGTTTTTACGTAAGCGACTACGTGAGATAAAAACTGCCTTGCAAAGCGATCATTAAACCGGATGCGATATTCATGCTCGGCTTCCGACACTAGACGCCAGCCTTCAGCAAAGTATTCTTTGATATCATCAACCGCCTCTTCTTTATTTTTGATGTGTTTCGCGTTCCACTGATAAGTGCAAGAGACAACGATCAGCCCACCCACCTTGGTGGTTTTTTTTAGAGCATTGATCACGCTAAGTGGCGACTCACATTGATCAATCACATTTAAACATACGACTAAATCAAAGCGAGATTGGAGAGTATCGAGCTCAAAAGGCTGGTTAATTAGCGTCAAATCAACATGAGCACATTTCTGTACGATATCTCTATTCTCAACCTCTAAAGTGTTTAAGGTGTTCACATCGTGAAGGTAAGTAAGCTCGACGCGTTGTTCTTCTATTAACAGTTGCTTCAAGCCATCCATTAACCTATTTGAAGGCTCCACAAGCGTCGCTTCTTTAAGGTTAGGTAAGCGTTGCACTAGCTCATAATAATTTCTTCCCAGCGCCGCCCCAACCTCAAGTAGGGAATACGGCTGAACGCTGCTTCCGATTACCACTTGCGCAATAAAATCAGCAACTTGGGAGCAGTGAGGTGATGACAAAAAAGAAAGTGGGACTTGTTTTGAGCGACTGGTTATCATCTCAATCTGTTGCTCCTCAATGAACTTGTCGAACCATTGCGCCTCGAAATAACCAGCCAAACCGTGCTCGGTCAGGTAAAAATCTTCCATGTTTTTTCCGTTCGTACTTTAAGAAAAGTGATTGTATCGAACGCGGAAATTAACGGGTATTTCTGGCCGCACATTCCAATGGGAAAACAGATGAAAACGCCGCTTATGTGAAAAAGCCCTTTCATCTCAAAGATAAAAGGGCTTGTTAATCGCTTCGGTTAAGTCGCTAACTATTGTGGTAGAACAACGTTACCATCTTGAATTGGGAACGTTTTTGTCGCTGGCTTGCTCGCCAAACGAACCGTCGTTGGTGCACCTGAAACTTCGTAAGTGACGTCGTAACCCACTACTTTATCAGATGTCGTATATTCTGTATGACACTGTTTTTTCGTCGTTGTTACTACATCACCTTTTTGCACATTTTCCTGGATCTTACGACCTGTCAGTGCACCAGCAATCGTACCAGCTGCAGTTGCAATCACTTTACCTGAGCCACCACCGATTTGGTTGCCCAGCGCTGCTCCAGCTGCTGCGCCACCAACCGTACCAATAATTTTATTGTCATCCGCAGGGGCAACTTGCTCGGTTACTACCACGTCTTTACATACTTGGTGCGGCTTTTTCACCGTTTCAGTCACCGCTTCAACCAAAGTAATGTTTGCTTGAGTTGGAGCTGGTGGCGTTTTGTCTTTACAGCCTGCTAGTACAGCAACAACTGCCGTTGCAATTGCGATAGATTTCATATTCATGATTTACATCCCAGTATGGTTTGCTTTGATGAGCGTTATGGTAAATCGCAAAAGGGAAATCACATCAGACGAAAACAAACCCTCTGTCATTAACAAGTAAAGAAACACTGTTTTATAAAAGATACGTCAAGAAACACTCAGCAACGTGTCAACAGAGCTAAAACTGTATCACTACTGATTATGATTGGGCTGAACTAGTCTATGAGATTTATTTTTAAGCCAAGCTCAAAAATAGTTCGTCATCCGTTAAATACTTATGACGGTGGCTTAGATTACGCACGTGCATAAACATAAAATCAGGGAAACCAGGCGCTATAATGTTATTTGGTTCCCAGCATACACCGCCAACAAACACATATCGCCCCTGCTTGTCATCTTCGTGAAGGGGGTTATTAAGAGGAGAAGAAAACTCTGCTCGGCAACCTTCAACCACACAAACAATTTGTCCTTTAAAAAGGCCAATCACGCGCTTTACAAGATTTGCCTTGATACCACACTTCCATGCTTGGCGAGTAGCCATCTCATAGCCATATTTTCGGATCGCTTTCTTTTGCAAATGTACTACTAGGTTCATTTTGACTCCTGATTCAAGCAACTACGTGAAGCCCAAAGCCATAAAAGCAGATAGACGTCTATACCCGAGTGAGCTCATGGTACGTGGGAATAAACTACGTGATTAGACTGAGTTTAGTGTCGGATGAGATACACCGTCCACAATGCTGTAACGTATCGATTTACACCAATCAAAGGCAGATAACACATCAACTTTTGAGTGCTTTCCTGCGCTGTATCTGGTTACTTCTGTATATTACTATAACGAAATCACCCTCCACGTTTACCTATATAAATTTGTCGTAACGATAGAGGGTGCTTATCAAGGAGAGAGGATAACGCCTACACGTCGATGAGATAATTTTGACCTTCAGTTTCTAAACGATCAATCATTTTACGACACTCATTTAAATCAAGAGGTTGTTCAAAGCGGCGCTTGAGATTCATCAAAAAGAAGATATCTTCACACATGGCTTTCTCAGGTTCGTCACTGATTTTGGCGACCGGTGAACCATTGCACGTGACCATTTTTATCACGATAGAAAGTGGCTGGTAGGCGTCACCATCTTTATTGACATAATCACCCATATCATTGGCAAGAAAAGTACCGATACCAAAACTCACCTGAATACGTCCTTGGAAATACTCGCAAATATCTAACGCTTGTTCGAAGTTAAGTCCGTCGGTAAACACCAGTGTTTTTGTTAATGGGTCTATATTCAGCGACTGGTAGTGTGCAATCATTTTTTCACCCCAGCTATAAGGGCAACCACTATCGTGACGTACACCGAAGTACGCGTTACTTAGTTCTTCATCAAAGTCTTTAAGGAAAGCATCGATACCAATCGTATCGGTTAACGCAATACCTAGTGCACCATTAAACATTTTTTGCCAACGTTGCAACGCCACTTTTTGCGAATCTCGCACATTCACCAGAGCTTGGTGTCCCATAAACCATTCATGAGCAACGGTGCCGATAGGCGTCAAGTTTAGCTCTTTTGCTAAGTGATAGTTGCTTGTTCCTGTCAAACATTCCGGCACTTCCTGGCACAAATATTCCAGCATAGTGCGCTGAGCTTGGAAGGAAAAACGTCGACGCGTCGACATGTCAGAAAATTTAAAGTTAGTAATGTTACGACGTTTTAGTTCCGACTTTAGGTGTCGAACTTTCTCTTCTAAAACAGTGGTAAATTGCGCAACAGGGATATCTGACCAACGCTGACGGCTACGAACTTCAGACACGATGCTCATGATGATCGTTTCGTACAAGATGGTATCTCGCCACAAACCGTTAATGGTAATTCTTAACTGGCTTGAGCCATCAGCCATGGCTTTATTATGGAAAGAGACATCACTTTGTGGGTTGAAACGGAAATGGCGCAGTGCATCAACAAAGTCAGGATTCAGGTAAGGTGCGACACGCTTAATATATTCAATTTCTTCTTGCGTAAATTGAATATCTTGCAGTTTAAGGACTTCGGCTTTTACCTCAGGCAAAAGCTCAGAGAGGTCTTCCTCACTGCGCACGATAAACTTATATGACACCATCGCATCAGGGTAAAGCGCTGTTACAGCGCTCATCATATTGACTTTGTAGACATCGAAATCCAAAGCGCTTTGAATGATGCGGGAAGAAAATAGTTTGGTGGTCATTAGGTGCCCTTCTACATGCCCTTCCTGGGTATATAACTTTTTGTTACTAACTAATTTGCGTAAACAATAAACACCCATCTATAGTTTGTCAACTTTTGTTACTAACCACTCATTTTTATAAGGTTTTTTTGTCTAGAATTCGAGCAAGCATTGTGAATAAGTCAGAGTCATCCGTAAATTTATGCTCAAACCGTATTACGAACACTACCAAAAACGTTTCTAACAACTCGTTACTTACCCATTGATTGACCACTTGTTATGCGCTAGATTATTTACAAATCAATATTAGGACCCAACCATGATCGTATCTGTCGACATTATTCCATTCAGGCTATCTGGCTGTGCCGATAAGGGATTGGAAGTGTTGTTGATTAAACGTTCAAATCCAAATCGGCCATACCATGGAGTCTGGGCACTACCGGGCGGATTTGTCTTTGATAAAGACTTAACCAGTGAAGGCGGACGCCCGGCCGATGAAAACTTTGAAGCGGCGCGTCGCCGAATTTGCCGTGAGAAAATCCATACCTACCCTCGCCATTTTAGCGAAGCGTTTATCGACGGTGATCCAAAACGCGATCCAGAAGACTGGAGCTTAAACATTACGCACTACGCCTTAGTTGATCGTAACAATGTAGAGCAAATAAATAATGCAGGTGTACCGGAATGCCAACTTAAATGGTTTTCGCTACAGGCTATTCTCAATGGAGAAGAAACCCTCGCATTTGATCATCAAAAAACCATTGAAAAAGCGTGGCAAAAGCTTCGTGCATCCATTGAATACACATCGGTTCTTTTGTTTGCATTAGACAAAGAGTTTTTGGTTGCGGACATCATTTCTGCTTATCAAGAGTTTGGTATTGATATCAGCCGAATGACGATTAAGCGCCGCTTGATAGATTCAGGCGTACTAAAACCCACTAATAAAGTCGCTTCAACCAACAAAGGCAAAGGTGGAAAACCCGCAATGGTATATACGCTGACTAGCGACGAAGTAACCTTTTTTCAAAACTGTTTGCGTGGATAAACGCAGACAATCAGACAGACAAGGAGTCTGCCATGACTGTTCGAGTAAACTATCAAACTACAGCAGTGATCGACGTTGATCCAGAGAGAGGCTTTAGTGAGTTATGTCCAGATGAACTGCCCGTTGCAGGTGCGTTGGAAATCGTACCGGAACTTTTGAACAATCATGCCAAAGGCCGATTAAAACTGGTCAGTCGTGACTTGCACCCACCGAAAGCAAAATGGGATGCAGAATCGCCAGCCAATATGCTTGAGCCCGTTGGTTTACCGAATGTGGATATAAAGTGGAACCGTCACTGTGTGCTTGGCACAACAGGTTCTGAGCTGCTAGATGGCTTACCACCCGTGTTGGACTACGATTTTCAAGTTAATAAAGGTATGGATCCTGACGCACACCCTTACGGTATTTTTTTCCATGATATTGCCGACACCAAAACGACAGGTGCGCATGAATTTCTAAAGTTCAACGGGATTGATACCTTAGTTATCGGTGGCCTTGCCTTAGACTTTTGCGTGAAAAAATCCGTCATGCAAGCGCTGGAACTTGGCTACAATGTGGTAGTTAATCTTGCTTCAACTCGTGCGGTGCTGCCTGATAATGTAGAGAATGTGCTGACAGAGCTCAGAGATAATGGCGCATTATTTGTCGAAAAAGCGGACGACATCATCGTAGAAAAGTTCGCCTAGAAACGATAGTAACCGAGAAGGATTTCACCATGCATCAACATGAAAAATTGAATTACGTTGAATTTGGTTCCACTAATGTCAGTGCGACTAAACAATTTTTTGAGCGTGCTTTTGACTGGAGCTTTACCGATTATGGTCCAGAATATTCTGCATTTTCAGGACAAGGATTGGATGGCGGATTCTTCAAATCTGAGTTTATAAACCAAATCGCAAATGGTGGCGCACTTTTAGTATTTTATAGCTCAGACATTCAGGCCACTCAGACAAAAGTAGAGCAGCATGGTGGAAAAATTATCCGCCCTATTTTCGAATTCCCCGGCGGCTGTCGATTCCACTTCACTGAACCGAGTGGAAATGAATTCGCAGTATGGTCAGAGAGCCATTAAGTGATCACAAATCAACAACACACCATCAACGTGAGCCCAAGCTAGCCAGATCCGGAACTGGCATTACATTTCTGGTTGACCTCATCCTTGGTTTAATTCACTGTTAGCGCAACAATTAATCGATGAGGCGCTAGACCTCGACCAAGGATGTCAAATGACTGCCGTCAGTTTTTTTCGCTTACTCTGCCTCGCTGCTATTTGGGGTGGCTCGTTTCTGTTTATGCGAGTCGCCGCCAACACATTCGGGCCGGCTTACTTAATCGAATTTCGAGTTACATTTGCCGCCGTCGCTTTGTTATTGATCGCCGTATATTTGAAGAAGAAACTCACGTTAACTGCGCATACTAAACACTTCTTTATTATTGGCTTATTCAATAGCGCAGTTCCATTTTTACTCTTTGCGTACGCAGCCCAGACACTGAATGCATCAACTTTAGCAATATTGAACTCAACCGCCCCAATATGGGGAGCACTAGTTGGCTTTGTTTGGTACCGCAGCCCACTCACAGCGAAATCTGTTCTCGGTATGCTAATAGGCATTGGAGGCGTTGCAGTCTTGGTCGGCTTAGATACTTCAACCATAGGTGAAGAAGCCATGCTCCCTATTGCCGCCAGTTTGATGGCTTCTTTCAGCTATGGCATTGCTACCAACTACACTAAAAATGCGCCACAAGTACCTGCTTTTGATAATGCTCACGGCAGCATGTGGGCGGCGGTTATTTGGGTACTGCCGCTGCTACCATTCTTACCAATGCGTGCAGAACCAAGTCATTTCGAATGGAGCTCTGTTGTCACGCTCGGCGTTGTATGCACAGGGTTCGCTTATTTGCTCTATTTCCGCTTAGTTTCTGATATCGGCCCAGCGTCAGCACTGACTGTCACTTTTCTTGTTCCTGTTTTTGGTATCTTATGGGGCTACTTGGTGCTAGATGAGCCCGTCGGCTCTAACACCATCATAGGAACAATTCTAGTGCTTAGCGGCACTATGCTAGTCACCGGTTTCTCCCCAACAGCAATGCTCGCGAAGAGAAAACGAAGCGTGGCTTAATCAGCCTAATATAACTTCCACACCTCGCTTTTTGATTTGTTCAAGGTCGCTTTTCGGAGCGGCTTTGTCAGTCAGCAGCACTGATATTTCGTCAGTCTTACCAATTGATGAGGGATAAATTTGCCCAAATTTACTAGAATCCGTTAGAACAATATTGCGCCTTTTTTTCGCAATGATGGTTTCTGCAATCTCAGCGCGCATCATGTCGCGGCTAGTAAAGCCAGTGTCTTGATGGAAGCCGTCAATACCCAAGAAGGCCGTGCTGAAATGAATGTTCTCAATACACAACTTAGTCAGCGGTCCGACCAAGCTCTCGCCTTGGTGCTGATACACGCCACCAAGCAAGATAATGTTGGCAGAAGTGTTACGGATGAGATGGGCGATATACGCCGATGGCGTAATAATGGTCACATCGCCGCGCTCAGCCAATGTCCGAGCCAACAACGCATTGGCACTGCCTCCTTCAATCAGCACTGTCTCATTCGGTGCGACCAAATCCGCAGCTTGGTTTGCGAGCGATTGTTTAATATCGAAACGTACTTCTAGGCGGGCATCAATGTCATCACTTTGCAACGCGGTAGCTGCGCCGTGAACGCGCTTTAGGTAGCCCTGTTGCTCCAGAAAGTTCAAATCCTGTCTGATGGTCACGCCCGACACGCCAATGATGTCAGAAAGCTCCGTGACTTGAACGCGTTTACGGTCGTTCACTAATTGCAGGATTTCATTTTGTCTTGGGTTCACAGGTTCGCTCCTTATTGATGAGCTTACAGTATACTCACCTGATGTTTCATATGAAAAGAACTTGAAAGTAAAAAGGAAAAAACGCGTGGTCTGATTAGCCAAGCTGCACCTTGCGAATATCGCTCCCATCAACAGATAATAGGGCAACGAAAATGGGATGGAAGAAGAGGGGTTAGCTCCCTACATCCCAACAACGGTAAAGACTAGGATAAAAGTAATGGAAGAAATTTACTTCGCAGGCGGTTGCCTTTGGGGCGTGCAAGAATTTATGCGCCACCTTCCGGGCGTAATCAACACAGAAGCCGGGCGAGCAAATGGCACAACGGATAACACTCAATCCGAGTACGATGGCTACGCAGAGTGCGTGAAAACCCAGTTCGACCCTGAGCAAGTTTCGGTTGAAACTTTAATGGGGTATTTGTTTGAGATAATCGACCCTTACAGCGTTAACAAGCAAGGTGAAGACGTAGGTGAGAAGTACCGTACTGGTGTTTATAGCCAAAACGAACAGCATCTCACCATCGCGAAAGCGTTTATCGCAGCACGACCGGACGCCGACAAGATCGCCGTAGAAGTACTGCCACTCACGAATTATGTACCAAGTGATGATGAGCACCAAGACAGACTCACAAACTTTCCGAATGATTACTGTCACATCCCATTAGATTTACTACATAAATACAGGGATAACTCGTAACCATTCAGTCAGCATCGCTTTAAAAGGCAAGATGCATATCAGTTTAAATCGATGCCTTCCACTAATGACAATGTCATTTCTGCCGCCGATATTTCCTTACAACCCGACGAGTTTTGTCCGCACCACAACGGTGTGAATTCATCTCGGTTTTGCTTTTCCATAAGCGCTCTTAGTTGAGCCATTTCAATGGAGGCGTATGGGAATTTCGGCGCAAACTCACTGATGTAGCCTAGCTCCGACATCGCGCGATTCACAATGCCTCTCGCTGGTCGGCCCGAGAAAACATTGGTCACTGCGGTATGTTGCGCGCGTTCACTGGCAATGGCATATCGATGTAAAGACGATGTTTTCGCCTCATCACACAACAAATAGACGCTGCCAACTTGAACGGCACTCGCTCCTAATCTCAACGCGGCTTCCACCCCACTTCTATCAGCGATTCCGCCTGCAGCAATAACGGGCAAATTCACCCGTTTGGCGATTTGTGGTAATAACGCCATCAAACTTAATTGAGTAGTTAAATCATCCGATAAAAACATACCTCGGTGTCCACCAGCCTCCAAGCCTTGGGCGATAATACCGTCAACGCCTTTTGCTTCTAGCCAAAGTGCTTCGTCCACCGTGGTCGCTGACGAAAGGATCTTCCCTCCCCACCCTCTAATTCGAGCTAACAGATCATCGTCTGGCAAACCAAAGTGGAAACTGATCACTGGCGGTGCAAATGGTTCAATCGCGTCAGCAATATCATGATTGAAAGGCATCCTTGTCGGAGCGTTTGGCTGAGCCTGAACGGTTGCATCAACCTCGGAAAAATACGGTTGCAGCGTTTTTTGCCACTTTTCGTGCTTGTTGCCGTCATACTCCGGCATTTCATGGCAAAAGAAATTGAGGTTAAACGGTCGGTTAGTTGCCTGCTTGATAAGTTGAAGTTCTTTTACGATGGCGTCTTTGTTCAGCATTCCACAAGGTAACGAGCCAAGCCCGCCAACATTACTGACGGCTATGGTCATTTGGCTGTCTTGCACACCGGCCATTGGTGCTTGAATAATCGGTAACTCTGTTCCCAAAAGTGTATTAAATACCTTGTTTATCATGCTCTTTCCTTGAAAACTTAACCTTTACCTGTGATGGATCTGCGCCATCGTTATCCAGACTAGACTTTCACATGATTAACCGCTTATAAAGTTAAAGTGATGCATTTGTGCGCTATGCACTTTTGATAGAAATGACAAAGGGAGCCTATGGCTCCCTTAATATGCTGAATAACAAGAATCAAAGTGACTATCGTACGACATCTGATTCAAGCTCTAGCTCTGCTACAGACAGCATGGCAAACTCTTCCTCGGCGGTTGCTGCCACCAGTTTGTTGCGGCTGTATAACCCATAATAAACACCACCGATAAGAAACAATCCCATTGTCATGAAAAAGGCTGAGGGATCAAAAGCATAAACACCTGTCATTGCGATCAAAGAAAGCACCAGAGAAATACTCGAAGTAATTATCCCACCAGGCGTTTTATATGGACGAGTTAATTCCGGCTGTTTAATTCGCAATAAAATATGGCTCAAGGACATTAATGCGTACGATACAGTCGCACCGACAACAGCCATCGCCAAGATTAAGTCCCCCTCCCCCGTAAGTGAAACCAAGAACCCAAAAACGCCCGGAACCAAAAGCGCACGAGAAGGCACTTTTTTGTCACTGGTTAATGACAAAGTTTGCGGTAAATAACCCGCGCGGGAAAGCGCAAACACCAAGCGGCTGTAACCATAAATGATAGAAAAGAAAGAAGCGATAAGGCCAGCTAACCCGAGTAAGTTCACGGCCATTGCTACCGTTGAATTGCCCGTAAGCTTTAGGGCGTCAACTAATGGCACCGCGCTATCGCCTATGACCTTTGAGCCAACCGCACCAGCCAAAAGGACGACTACGAGAGTTGCGGTTAGCAATAAAAACAGCATCGCACCAATGATGCCTTTGGGAACATCTTTTGCCGGATTTTTTGCCTCCTCTGCCGCTAAAGGCACACCTTCAACCGCAAGAAACAACCACATTGCAAATGGCAACGCAGCCCATACGCCATACCACCCAAACGGCAAGATTTCTGTTGCCTGAGCCGTCGCCGGAGCAATATCGAATAAGTTATTAACATCAAAGTGACCAATAAGCACAGCAGCAGTAATGAGAATAGCTAGCACAGCCAAGCCGCTGATGACCATCATCACTTTGAGAGCTTCGCCAACACCTGCCATATGAATAGCGATAAAGACGGCGTAGAAAAGTGCGTAAACAACAGGGCCATCGATACCAACCAATTCATTCACTGCTGAGCCAATAAAAATCACTATCGCAGCAGGCGCGAGCGCATATTCAATCAAAACTGATAAGCCAGTGAAAAAGCCACCTGTCGGCCCCATCGCCTGTCTTGCGAAGCTGTAACCACCACCCGCAGCAGGAATAGCCGCAGACATTTCAGCTAAAGACAATACTAGCGTGAAATACATTACTGCCATCGCGATAGCAGCAATAAGAAAGCCTCCCCATCCTGCTTGAGCGATGCCAAAGTTCCAACCGGCAAAGTCACCAGATATAACATACGAGACACCTAAGCCAGCAAGTAAAATCCAACCTGCGGTGCCTCTTTTTAGCTGCCTTTTGGCCAAGTACTCCTGATGTTTAGACATAGTAAATCCTTCTACTTTGATGAAATTAAAAAGTTGTCGCTGTGTTTATCTTCAACGCTTGCGCCACTTGGCTCATTGATATCGGAGCGATCTTTCAGATTCACTCCTGACAGTTGTAATTTTCGAGCCTCCTTGAGCAAGTAAAATGCGCGTTCACAGGCATCGTCATAGTTGAGCCCCTGAGGGCGCACATTGGAAATGCAGTTTCTTTGGGAATCTTTAGAGCCTCGTTTAGCCCCCCAAGTGAGATACATACCCATGCTATCCGGAGAAGTTAGACCGGGTCTCTCTCCAATTAAAACCAGCACGGCCTTGGCGTTAAAACATTCACCAACATCATCCCCTACCGCTACTCTTCCTTGCTTTACGATTGTGATAGGTGCGAATTTCCATTGATGTTCATCATCAGCGCTTAAAAGAGAAATCAATCGAGTAACAACAGGCACGGCATGGTTTTGAATTGCGACGGAAGAAAGTCCATCAGCAATAACAATCGCAAGATCAATGTCAGTGTTATGCTCATTTGCTATCAAGTTGAGCGTTTGCCAAGAAGATTCATCAAGCAGCCTTCCTAAATCGGGCCTTTGCAGGTACATAAGCCGGTCACTCACTTGACTGCTCACTACCACTGGAGGTTCTAAGGTATTTTCAAGAATCGAGTAAGAGTCCGACAAACCAGCAACGAGAGAGTCAACATTCAAACTGCAATGCACTGCATCCATAGCTTGGGCATGATCCAGCTGAAATGAGAGTAACTCGTTGGTTGGTACACTGTTCCCGCTACGACCCAGAGCGATCCGAGCAGAAGTGAAGTCACGTAACTTGCCCCACGGGTTGTGTGTGACAACTTCAGACTCATCTTGTGGGGACTGAGCAATGGTGATTACTTTACCCATGAGAATACCCCTTATTCAATTGGTTAATTGCTCCCGAAAACGAGCGAGAGATTTGCTCACTTAACCGAACGTCTTGCACGCTCTCGAAAATCTGCATCTCCATTAACCATTGTTCAAACTCTGGTGCTGGCTTCAAACCGAGTACTTTTCTTGCGTAAAGGGCATCGTGAAATGAGGTAGTTTGATAGTTGAGCATGATGTCATCAGACCCTGGAATACCCATGATGAACGAGCACTCGGCCACACCTAATAGTGTCAGCAAGTTATCCATGTCATTCTGATCGGCATAAGCATGATTGGTGTAACAGATATCGCAACCCATAGGTAAACCAAGCAACTTCCCACAGAAATGATCTTCAAGCCCAGCACGAATGATCTGTTTGCCATCAAACAGATACTCAGGGCCAATAAACCCAACGACAGTATTAACCAACAAAGGATCGAACTGTTTCGCGACAGCATAAGCGCGGGCTTCACAAGTCTGCTGATCGACCCCATGAAATGCATTAGCAGACAGCGCTGTACCTTGTCCGGTTTCAAAATACATCACATTGTTTCCTACACTACCTCGATTCAAAGACAACGCGGCTTCATGGGCCTCTTTCAAAATCGACAAGTCGATTCCGAAGGTATCATTCGTCCCTTGCGTGCCACCTATCGACTGAAAAACGAGATCGACTGGTGCACCCATTTCAATGGCTTCGATCGTGTTCGTGACATGAGTTAACACACAAGACTGAGTCGGTATTTGATAGTGTTGAATCACCTCATCCATTAAGTTCATTAACTTAATAGCTTGAGGTACATTATCTGTTGCCGGATTGATACCGATAACCGCATCGCCATTTCCGTACATCAGACCATCAAAAATGGTCGCTGCGATACCGTTGAGAGAATCAGTGGGATGATTCGGCTGTAAGCGAGTAGACAGGCGACTCGGCAAACCTATCGTATTCCGAAAAGCCGTGACAACTTGGCATTTTTTAGCAACGAGAATCAAATCCTGGTTGCGCATAATCTTACTGACTGCGGCCACCATTTCTGGTGTTAAACCTTGACGAATTTTAGCCAACGTTTCACCATCGGCTTCTTCACTCAGCAGCCAATTTCGAAAATCTCCGACCGTCAAGTGCTCAATCGGCTTAAAGGCTGCAAGGTCATGCGTATCGATAATTAGGCGAGTGATATCGTCGCTTTCGTATGGAATAACCGCCTCGTTAAGAAACGTTTTAAGTGGTAACTCAGACAGCGCCATTTGTGCGACTACACGTTCTGCCGCTGACTGAGCACAAACCCCGGCTAACGCATCGCCTGAGCGTTCCGGTGTCGCTTTCGCCATCAAGTCAGCTAATGACTTAAAGGTATAGACTTTACTTCCTTGTTGCCGACGATAAGTTGCCGTCATTGCTCTTCCTCTTCACTATTTGGTTCGCTTTTTGCTGAACTATCAATAAGCTTTAAGAAAGTATTGCCAAATGTGTTCCGTAGCGTTATCAAAAACTGGCAACATTTATAAACCAATAATAAACAATGAGTTATGTAAATACTGCTCCAACATGACTCACAAAAAAGGAATGAGCATCACAAGGATGAGTAACCAAATGCCCCAAACTGCACCAATGCTGTGCATCCATCACACTAAGGATGCAAACCAACAAGCTGCGAGTCTGATAAACTGGCAACAGGAATATGACCAACTCAGCGATGGTCGATTTTTAGGTCAAATTCGAGAACGACGATTTCCCAATTTCCATGTATTTCGTGAAGACAGTAACCGCTCGCTAAGACAGCAATGCAGGGTTGAAGAGGGAGGTATTTGGTTGGGTTTGAGTGCGGAAAATAAGCCGCTACACCTAAATCACAGTCAGTTTAATTCAAGCCAACTTTTGCTTAGGCAAGGTGGCGCTGATTTTGAGTTAATGACACCGGAGCAGTTTTCTATCTATGGAATAGTGCTCGACAAAAACTTCGTTCACATCATAGAAAATCAACTTGAGCTTGGGAGTATCCAAAACAACACATTACACTTAACGGGTTTGACGGAAAAACACATTCAACAACTTAAATACTACTTAGGCATGTTACTTGGTTCCGCCGAACCAAGATGGTCTGAAACCACACATCAAGCAATCTTAAAAGATATTGTGCTGGAGCTGTTCTCACTCAGTTCACTGCACACGAGCCATCCGATATCAATCTCTCATCGTCAACACGTGATGCACCGTATAAAACAACAGCTACAGGATCTAGACTACCGTACACCGATAACCGTCAGTGAACTGTGTGATGCAGTACACGTCAGTCGTCGCACACTACAGTACACCTTTGAACATTGCTGTAATACTTCCCCAAAGCAGTTCATACATCGAATGCGCCTGAATCAAGTACGTAGAGTGCTACAAAGCCCTGAAGATAATCGAACAATTGCAGAAATCGCTTTTGACTTTGGTTTTTTCCATCTCGGGCAGTTCAGTCAAAGCTACAAGCGGCTATTTGGTGAGACACCAACTGAAACGAGAAAATGGGAGTCCAGCAAATAAGATGACAGGCAGTATATTCTTTCAGATCCTGCGTTGGGGCCATGTTATGCAGTCGCAATGATTTGCTGAAACTTAGCATGAAGCTCTTCAAGTGCCGCTTCAACATCCGGTTCTGCACGGCTCAAGTGCGAGATTAACGTCATAAAATAGCAGTCAAAAATCAGCGGTATTTTTCCCTCAAGGACGGAGCTTCCGTTTACAGATTGAAACAAAGCTTGGTTAAACGACTGATAATAATCCAAATCCCAAATCACTTCTTTCAACAAAGCTCGGCTCAGCTCAACGTTCGCAAAATAGTAGCGATAGTATTTCTCCGTCAGCGCCAAACCAATGTCGATATCGGTTTTACCTTCCACACTGACTAGCGTTTCTTGGCTGATCTGTTGCAGTTGCGCCAGCATCCCTTCGCGCAAAATCGACAGTTTAGTCGGGAAATGGCTAAACACTGTGCCATCGGCTACTCCTGCTTCTCTCGCTATCTGCCTTGTGGTCGTCATGTCATAGCCATTTTGAGCAAAAGATGCCCATGCGGCTTTTAGAATTTTATCTCTGGTTTGTTGTCGCTTCGTCATTGATGTGTCTGCTTAATGAGCCTGAAAGGATCATACCTTGCGTGGTTGAGATTGACAAATTGAGCGCGCTCATTTATAAAATTGAGCATGCTCATTTTATATAAAAACAAAAGGAATCGCTCATGTACGTATTAAACAAACTAGGCCAAGGATTGATTTTCTTCCCGACCATCTTCTGCTTTTCGTATATTTTAAGACCGATATTAATGGTCATCCTTATTCCAGGAGGACTCGCACTTTTGGCGTTAATCGGTGGCGCAGAAGTCAGAGCGGAACTCAAAGCCATGCTGCTTGAGGAGTTTTTTGGCGTTAGCCCATCGCACACCACCTCGAAAAAGGCGTGAGTGCGCTACAAACGTTGGCAAGGCTAAGTAAAAAAGAAAACGCGCAGATATCGAGATCTCAATACCTGCGCGTAGATGCGGTGAAAATAAGACTGGCTTTAGTCAGTATTCATGTTCTGGCCAATTCGCCATAAAACGCCACTAGGGTCAAACAAACAACATTCGCGTATGCCCCAAGGTTGCTCGACTAGCTCTGTCAAACGCGAACCAAATTCCTCATGACCCACTTTGGATAAGTGCTGATGCCAACTTTCTGCGTCTTCTACGAGCAAGTGCATCATGAAGTTATTGCCGTGTTCTGGCTCATAAAAATTCTGTAAAAGAAACGCGCAGCTACCTTGAGAGAAGTATGCTACATCACCGAAGTCCGACGCCATTTCAAAGCCAATCGCCTCATAAAAGCGTTTTGATAGCGCGTAATCTTTCGCCGGAACAAATGATTTGATTTCAACAATATTGAGGTTTTCCATTTCCAATTTCCTAAGCCTTTTTCCATAAAACTGACTGACGTAATCTCGCTCTATGCCTTCTATTCGCCTTGCGTAATCTGCTGTGATGACAGTGGCACACACTCTGCCATTTGCGTTTGTAACCACGTGATAAATTTATGTTCGAGTTCTGTACGCTTTTTATCTTGACTCAATAAAACGTAATTGCAACTTGATGGAGAAAACCCAAATGGTGCGACCAAATTACCACGCTTAATATCGTCCATGACAAAAGGATACGATCCCATTGCGACGCCTAAGCCATCCACTGCGGCTTGTATGCAAAAATAAAAATGCGCGAATGATTGCTGAGTGTTGCCGTTGAAAGTTTCACAACGTGTTGATTGCTGCCAATCCGCCCAAGCATTCGGTCTGGTTTGGCTATTCAACAATCGAGCTGCTTTCAAATTGTCTTTAATGGATTGCCAACACTCAGGAGAAAATACCGGCCCCACCCACTCTTCCACAAGAATGGTTTTGTCGTAATCGTGATACTGCGCAAAATCGTCTCGACGAATCGCCATCGAAAGCCCAGTTGATCCTAATGTTACCGGACCACCAGCCGTCGACAAACGAACATCAGCACGGTGTTCATCATTAAACGCGGCCAACCTTGGCATCAACCAGCGCATGGTTAATGTCGGTTCACAAGACACTTCAAGATGCTGATGCTTCTCTTGAATAAGCGTATTCACGCCTGTTTCTAGCGTTTGGAATGCCGTTTCTGTGTATGTCTTGAGTAATTCGCCTTCCGCCGTCAACACGACTTTCCTGCCCTCTTTGAAGAACAAAGGTTGAGACAGATATTGCTCAAGTTGCTTGATCTGCTTACTCACGGCTCCGTGAGTAATGTTCAGTTTGTCAGCCGCTTCAGTGTAGCTTGAAGAACTCGCCGCAACGTGGAAGACATAAAAAGATTTCAGGTGACGCATCTGTGAGTTTTTCTCACCAATATGGGAATATTTTTCGATTATAGTCAGTAATAAAGACACCTACAATTCCGCTACATCCCAGACTTCATCATTCAAACAGGAAATCGATATGGAATTTGTAACTCTTGCGTTATTAGGTGTGCTTATTGTCATTAGCCCTGGCGCAGACTTTGTTTTGGTATTAAGAAATAGCTTAAATCAAGGACGAAAAGCAGGCGTATACAGTGCGATTGGTATCAGCATGGCGATAAGCATCCACACCGCTTACTCCATGCTGGGGATCAGTTACTTAATTTCACAAAATGAATGGTTGTTTAATCTCGTGCGCTATCTTGGAGCCGCTTATCTTGTCTACCTTGGGATTAAAGGAATATTCTCCTCGCAACCTGCATCAAACTCAGAAACCGTTCAACAGAGCGAGTATTCAATGTGGCGATTTTTCATGCAGGGGTTTCTGTATAATTTACTCAATCCCAAGACGATGCTGTTTTTTCTGAGTATTTTTAGCCAAGTGATTTCTCCCGACTCTAGTCAGCAACACATCGCCTTGTTCTACGGGATTTATATGATTGCGCTGCATGGTATTTGGTTTTCTATCGTTGCTGTTTTATTCACGTCACCCCAGCTACAAGCTTTCTTGTTGAAGATTAAGCATCGACTCAATCAAGCATGTGGGGCGGGATTAATCATTTTCGGCGCGATGCTGGGCTTAAAAGTGTAGTACGCTTGCGGTCCGATTACCCCAATTCAAATTGATCATTGAACAAGTGGCTGTAATCAAATAAAAATCTGCATTATCAATACCTTAAATTAGAAAAAACAGCCAACGTGCGCTGGCTGTTTCGATACAGTTAATGGATGACCCGAGCGTCCCCTTTAAATAACTGAGACAGATCGATAGTGAATATCGTCACTGTCGGACGTTTAGGCAAAGCATTTTCGATCGAAAACTCTGGCCCAGCTGGAACGAGGGGGAAGTGAATAGCAGTCGGCCACGTTGACGAAGCTTCATTACCGCCCGGCTCAGATATTGAGAAAGAAAACGCAGGTAAACGGGTCATAACACTTACCTCAAATGACTGATTAGCGGGCTCAAGCGAGCCCGCTTAGGTTTTGCAATGTTATTGTTATTTTAACGCTTACTTAATCACTAACGATTGATGACGTTAGATATCAAGTTCTTTGTCTTCAACGTGGTTGGTGATCATCGCTTCAGTGGTGATCATCAAGCCAGCAACAGACGCTGCGAATTGAAGCGCTGAACGTGTTACTTTCGCAGGGTCCAAGATGCCCATTTCGATCATGTTGCCGTATTCACCTGTTGCAGCGTTGTAACCGTAATCGGAATCACCAGCTTTGACAGCGTTCGCCACAACAGAAGCTTCGTCACCTGCGTTAGTTGCGATTTGACGAAGAGGCTCTTCCATTGCACGTAGCGCAACTCGGATACCCACGTTTTGGTCATCATTGTCGCCTTTTAGATCCGCCAATTCTTTCGCGATCTTAGTTAGGGCAACACCACCACCAGCAACAATACCTTCTTCAACCGCTGCGCGAGTAGCGTGTAGCGCATCGTCCACGCGGTCTTTCTTCTCTTTCATCTCAACTTCGGTTGCAGCGCCGATCTTGATCACCGCTACGCCGCCAGATAGCTTCGCAACACGTTGTTGAAGCTTATCTTTGTCGTATTGAGAAGTGGTTGTTTCGATTTGTTTTTCAATCGAAGCCACACGATCAGCAATCGCGCTTGCTTCTGCTGCGCCACCCACAATGGTTGTTGTGTCTTTGGTAATGGTCACTTTCTTCGCACTACCTAGTTGCTCTAACGTTGCTTTTTCGAGCTCTAGGCCGATTTCTTCAGAGATGACCGTACCAGCAGTTAGTACCGCAATGTCTTCCATCATCGCTTTACGGTTGTCACCAAAGCCAGGCGCTTTCACCGCGGTCGCACGCACGATGCCGCGCATGTTGTTCACAACCAATGTCGCTAACGCTTCACCTTCGATGTCTTCAGCAATGATCAATAGCGAGCGAGAAGATTTCGCTACTTCTTCTAGTACAGGCAATAGCTCGCGGATGCTGCTGACTTTTTTGTCCACCAATAAGATGTATGGGTTGTCTAGCTCGACGCTGCCATTTTCTTGGTTAGTGATGAAGTATGGCGACAAGTAACCGCGGTCAAATTGCATACCTTCAACCACAGACAATTCGTTGTCTAGACCTTGGCCTTCTTCCACCGTAATCACGCCATTGCGACCCACTTTTTCCATCGCTTCTGCAATGATTTCACCGATCGCGCGATCGCTGTTTGCAGAAATGCTACCCACTTGGATGATGGATTCTTTGTCGCTGCATGGCTTAGACATTTCACGTAGTTTCTCAACCGCCGCTTCAGTGGCTTTGTCGATACCACGTTTTAGGTCCATTGGGTTCATGCCAGAGGCTACCGCTTTAAGACCTTCATTGATGAAAGATTGCGCCAGTACGGTAGCCGTCGTTGTACCGTCCCCCGCTTCATCATTCGCTTTGGACGCCACTTGTTTCACCATTTGTGCGCCCATGTTTTCGAACTTATCTTTCAGTTCGATTTCTTTCGCTACAGACACGCCATCTTTGGTGATGGTTGGCGCGCCGTAAGATTTATCAAGCACAACGTTGCGGCCTTTCGGGCCTAGTGTCACTTTTACTGCGTCCGCCAGTAAGTTCACACCTTTCAGCATTTTTTGACGTGCGTCATTAGCAAATAATACGTCTTTTGCAGCCATGGTTATCTCCTCAAAAAACTACTACAAAAATAATTACTCAACGATTGCTAACACATCAGATTCGGACAGAATTAAGTATTCTGCGCCGTCAATTTTCTCGGTTTTCACGCCGTAACCGTCATTGAAAATGATTTGGTCGCCCACTTTGACTTCCATCGCAGCGCGTTCGCCATTTTCAAGACGTTTACCTAAACCAACAGCAATGACTTTCCCGCGGTTTGATTTTTTCACCGACTGAGAAGTTAAAACGATTCCCCCTTCAGATTTATTTTCCACCTCTTGTCTTTCAACAATTAGCTTGTCATTTAAAGGACGAATTTTCATTTTTAAGTGCCTCCTACTTGGAACCAAAAATAAAAGACAAAATAAACATCAAGATGGATTTGCGAGTCGACAGCTCGCTTTCGATGAAAATAATAAGGTCGAAAAATGAGAGTTCAAGAGGTGAATTTGATAAAAATTTTTTATTAAATTAAATAAAATTTTCTATCGAATTATCGCATTCACAACCACTTAGCATCTCTTTATGAAGGAAAATGTGCTCAATCAAATCTAGAGTGGTTACGTACTCTTAAAAAGGATAATCAAACAATGAAAAAGGCCGTATCTCTATTTCTTGCAACGTTATGCGTTGGCTTCCTCTCACCCAACGTGTCAGCTTCTGAACGCGCTGAACAAGGTTGGCAATTGATTGACGAGGGCGCGATGATTGTCGATGTGCGCACGCCGCAAGAGTTTTCTGAAGGGCATTTGGATAATGCCGTCAACTTCCCTTTATCTGAACTTGATAAACATTTTCAAGACGTCGATAAAGATCAAGCTATCGTGTTGTACTGTCGCAGTGGTAACCGCTCTGGCAAAGCGTATCAATACTTACAATCGCAAGGCTTTACGAATCTGCACAATGCAGGTGGCTTTGAAGAACTACAAGACGCCAAATAGTCGTCTCCGTTCTAATATACAAAGTAAAAGCACAGAGCGCGTCGCAAGCGTATTGTAACGCGCTCTGTTTCTAAATACTTATCTACAACAACTCTACTATCTGGGCCCTGCATCAAATTGAGTCAGGTTATCCGATATCTCGATCCATGGCGCTTTCGATGCGACAAAAATATGGAAATCAGGCTTGTGAGAAGGTGTGTCATCCAAGATACCAAGGCGAATATTGACGATCCCATTGTTCTTTTTCGAATACAGGCTCGATCCGCAGTGGCGACAAAAGCATAGCATGGTATTTTCGCTTTTCTGATAAGTTTGAATATCTTCTTTCCCTTGGATAATAAGCAGTTTATCCAACGCAATACCACCGGCAGATGAATAGTCAGAACCTGTGAACTTGCGGCATTCAGAGCAATGGCAATTTCCCATGTACTTAAATTCATCTGCCACTTCCAACTTTACCTTGCCGCACAGACATGAGCCTTTTAGTACTTCCATTTGAATTCCTTTTTGTTATCAATCTAATTGAATTAGATGGCTATCTCGACACCATGCCATTGCAATACGAAAAATTAAAGACAGGCAATACAGGTTTTCAAAAATGAAACGAAAATGTAAAACTTTCCATTCAGAGGGAAGTGCGCTGACACGTGAAAAATAGAGCTATTTTAGATACAAAAACACCAAGCAATAACGCTTGGTGTTTACCTCACAGAATGTCGCCTCAGAAAAGGCGCTTTCCGCTGTGCTTAAAAAATGCAGTGTTTAGTAAAGCTGGTCGCTTCGTTTGCAGTCCAGTCACCTTTCGGCTTATCTTTCAGGTTTTCACACCATTGCTCGCTGCCGACACCATCTTGCAGAACACAATGCTTTGCAAAGTCTACCGCGTTGTCTGCTGTCCATTCTGTTTTTGGCTTATCGCGCATGTCGTTACACCAGCCTTCAGTGCCCACTTCATCACTACAAGCGGTCAAAGCAGAAGCCGCCAACATCAGCATGACTAGTTTTTTCATAAATTTAAGGTTCCAGTTGCAAACAATAGTAAAATTAAACTCAATCTCTTCAACACGTGCCCATTCAAGTGTCTGAATAAAGGCGTCACTAGCTGAAGTGACTTTTGTATCAACTATAACGAAATTATCAGTCTACGTGTTAAGACACCGAAAAATTATTGAGCGACTCTGTGTAAAGCGCGCCATTCTAAAAGCTATAGGCAGCGCGCTTTTGTTAGCTCACCAACCTTAAAAGAGCCAGTACCAAAGCACGCTAAACGCAGCTCTAATGCCATTTGTTCAAAGTGATCGACGACAGACTGCGTGCTGATCGTCGCAGCTTTTAATACCGCACCAGCTTGCCCAATGAGATTAGCACCCAAATGAATGGCTTTCGCCGCTTCAAGTCCGTTATGAACACCTCCCGAGGCGATCAACGGTAATGTAGGATGCAGTGCGCGGATTTGAGCCAAACATGTTGCTGTAGGGACACCCCAATCGCGGAAAAGCTCGGCTGCACGCTGCATTTTCGGATTATCTTGGCAATACCCTTCAACCGCACTCCAGCTTGTGCCACCCGCGCCCGCAACGTCAATTGCATCCACACCAGCATCAATTAATCGCTGCGCAACGTGTCCGCTAATACCAAAACCGACTTCTTTGATAATGATAGGAACCTTCACGCGAGATTTAAGCATCTCAATTGCCTGGAAAACACCAACCCAATTGTGGTCGCCATTTTTCTGAAACGCTTCCTGCATTGGATTAACGTGCACAAACAAGGCATCTGCTTGAATCGCCTCAACCGCACGTTGCGCATTATCGAGTTTACCTTTATCGAGCAATTGAGCGGCTCCAAGATTGGAATACAACGGTACTTCTTTCGCCAACTCACGAATGGTTTTACCCAAGCCCGAATGCTGACTTTCTTCTAAGCTAATCCGTTGCGAGCCCACACCCATGGCAATACCTAATTCACTTGCTGCTTCAGCTAGACGACAATTGATCGTTTCTGCGTCTTTTGCTCCGCCAGTCATCGAGCTAATCAAAAACGGTAGCGCTAATTGATGACCAAGAAACTCTGTCGATAAATCGATCGCGTGAAAGTCACATTCTGGCAGCGCACAGTGTTCAAACTCGACAGACTCAAAACCCGCCGTTTTATGCTTCATGCTCATATCATGATGTAAAACAGCATCTAGGTGTAAATCTTTTCGGTTAGTTTGCGGAGCCATAATGTCACCCTAAAGTAAAACAGTCGCGCAGTATTGCGATCCTTATCAGTAACGTCAATGCGAATTTTGTGAATTTGCCGGATTACTTTTCCGAAACGAGTAATGAATCTCGACTGCCCCCTGACATTATAAGAAAAGAAACTCGCTTTCCGTTTTCAACAAGCCGGCAAGTTTCTCTTCAAATTGAGATAATCAGCGTACGAGACCCATGATGAAAATGGATCACATTGCTCTGTAGTTTACTTTACGCTGTCCGACAGAATTAGCGACACAACAGTACTTGTCGTCGTTGGTTCAAACTGTTCGGGATCATCACAGAATTGAATTTTTCCTTTTTCTTCTACATGGAACAGCGGTACAACTGAACTACCTTTGTGATGCGCTAAATAATCTTGATACGTGAAGTTATCGCTCAATTTCGTGTGTTTAACCTCTGCACCACGACTTAACATACTGGCTAGCTGGGTATAGCTTACATTGCCGCCCATCAGCAATTTACCATGGTACTCCTGAGCCACGGAGTGCTTCTCGCTGCCATTGCCGTTGGTTTTCACTTTTTGTAAGCAGTGAACTTTATCTTCCCCAAACTCGTCGACGAATTGCATGCAAGCCATAATGTTGAAATGCTGATCGGGCGTTAATGCAACCACTTGTCCAACTCCTATCAAGTTCAAGTTGTCGTCCGCGTGACTAGAAATAGGGTTGCCGTAATAGTAATCCAACCCCAACATACGAACCTGACTGATGTACTCCCAGTTTGAGTCAGTCATTAATACGCGGCGGTCATAACGCGCCAGCGCCTGCCCTATTTCTCTTGCTACTCGGTTAGCACCAATCAACAAGAAGCCGCGTGGTGCTGGCTCTGCAACGCCCAACGTCAGCGCTACAGGACGTGCCGTCGCACTTTGTAACACGACCGTTCCTATAATCACCATGAAGGTCATAGGGACCAGTAAAATCGCTTCATCAATGCCGTATTCGGTCAATTTGATCGCGAAAAGAGACGAAATCGAAGCAGCAACAATGCCGCGCGGTGCAACCCAAGACAAAAACAGCTTATCTTTAAGACGCAAGTTGCTGCGGAAGGTTGAAAGAAAAATCGATAACGGACGCGACACTAACTGCATAAATACAAACAACAATAACGCACCGCTACCTAGCGCAGCAAAATCATCCAGACTGATTCGAGCCGCAAGGAAGATGAACAATCCGGTGATCAGTAAAATGGTTAAATGCTCTTTAAAGTGCAGAATTTGCTGAATATTGATGTCTTTAGCGTTTGCGAGCCACATACCCATTACGGTGACGGTTAGTAACCCAGCTTCAGACTCAATGTGGTTAGAGACCGAAAATACACCTAGAACCACCATCAAAACCGCAAATGGCTGCAAATATTCCGGTAGCCAAGAGCGACGCATGATCGTCGCAACTGCATAGCCTGAGGCCGCACCTAGCATGACACCGACAGCAATGATCGTCCCAAACACTTCGACGCTATTTATCGCGCTGTGAGATACGATAAACTCGTAAACCATCACAACAAAAAGCGCACCGAGCGGGTCAATCAAAATCCCTTCCCATCGCAAAATGTTAGCAAGCGTACTGTTAGGTCTTACGGTTCGTAGAAGTGGCACGATGACCGTCGGCCCTGTTACTACGGTTAAGCTGCCGAACAACATGGCAAGCTCCCAAGTAAAGCCGAGGAAATAGTGTGTTGCGATACTGGTCGCCGCCCACGAAATGATCGCCCCGATGGAAACAATGCTCCATACCGAACCACTCACGCCACGAATTTCTTTAAAATTTAAGGTCAAACTGCCTTCAAATAAAATCACTGCCACCGCCAAAGAGACCAACGGAAAGAGCAAATTACCTAATATCTCATCAGGATTTAACCACTGCATAAATGGCCCGACGATCAGCCCTGCCAACAACAAAAATAAAATCGCTGGCAAACGCAATCGCCAAGCTAACCATTGGCAACCTAAACCAATAACCCCAACCGCTGACAGCACCAGCGCTTCATTACCCACTTGCATCAATAATTACCTGTTTTTGTCTTTTTTCGCGTGAATGCGCTATACCCGAATACATTCAGCCTTACGGTCAGATAGAAACTACCGAACGTGCAAATCAAACGACTGACCTTCGATGACATCGCTACGAAACGCACATGTTTGAAGTCATTTGGCGATCGCATCAGAACTATGAATATAGTTGACCCCCAATGACTTAACGACTCATTTTTGTTCATCAGGTCTTAAAGTGGCACACAAGTGTGCGACTTTGTCGAATTCATCATTACGCATTGAGTTTCATTATGTAGAATGATTTCTAAAGAAAGCGCGGAACCTAGCACTATATGAGGCTAAGGCATAGAGCATGAACTAAGCTTTAGCGTAAGTGCTCAAAGTTAAGAATCGTGGGTCACGCGACGTACGCAAGGAGAAATGGATTGTACGTAATACTAGCACTGTTCATGGCGTGTCTCGCCATCCTCATCGGAGTGAAAGCCGCCAACCGAGCTGCACTTTTAGAAAAAGAACTAGCCAAACTTCGTGAGGAAGTCACATCACTACGAGCCAGTGTCCATGGGGGCTCAAACCCACAAGTGCACCAACAATCCAGCATCGAAAAAGACACACCATCTGTAGCGACGCCACCTCACATAGAATCACAACAGAAAAATGTCTCATCCTCTGGGGAACATGATCCAGCTGCCAACCTAGACTTGGACCAGAGCGCTGCGAATCAAGGGTACGCCCAGACAAGAGAAGTGCAACTGGATGTTTTTAGTCAAGAAAATGAGTCATTCCTTCAGAGTAAAGTTCAGAGCCTGCTTAGCAACATTCAAGAAAATTGGTTGGTTTGGGTAGGCGCATTGGCCATGCTGATCGGTGGAGGTTATCTCGTACAGGTGATTGGTAGTCACATCCAGTTTTCGCCATTTATGCGAGTGTCCTTTGCCTTTGTGATCTCATTACTTATGGTGCTTGTTGGCGAGTGGTTTCACCGTAAAGAACAACAGAATCCGCAACGGGCAGCACGAGCCCAAGGCTTTACGTATGTTCCTGCTGCTGTTACCGGTACGGGATTAACGGGCATTTACTGCACCGTCATTTTTGCCTTTGTGGTTTATCAAATGCTAACGCCGAGTATCTCGTTGATCATCTTGGCTTCAGCGGCATTTTTCAGTTTAGCATTATCATTGCGACAAGGGCCGTTAATGGCCGTGCTTGGCTTAATTGGTGGCTACACAGCACCACTGTGGATTGGGGGTAATGAACCCAACTACTTTTTGTTAGCCGGATACATCTGCGCAATTTCGTTCGCGGCGACCTTATTGATGCAAAAAGTGCGTAGGTCATGGATTACGCCAAGTATCGCGATTCCACATGTCATTTGGATGTTGCTGTTGATTGAGAGTACACCAACAGAACTGTTGTTCTCGTGGCTCGCGATTTATCTCTCCATCACTTTGTATCTCATTTTCGCGGTTCCGAGAATGGGTTGGATGCTCAATCCTCGCTTTCGTCACTATCAAAGCAAGTGGACAAACTCGCCGACCGCTACCGCTCTCGCAACTGCTTTATTGACCTTTTCTGCCGTCACCAGAATGCCGGATCTGAACACTCTACAAATGGCGTACTGTTATACGCTGCTTGTTGCGATCATCTGGCTACCAGCACTTCGTACAGGCTGGTCATTACGTGTATTTTTGCCATCCATTCTCGTCTCAGCAACCGCGCTGATTGTTCTTACCATCGCTTTTAATGCGCTGTATATGTTAGAGCGAGAAGCTAGCATTCTATTCGCATTGGCGGTGAGTATTGCACTGATCGGCTATCGAACATATTGCCAATCACTTAGTGACCGTTCGCAACTCAGTGGGCTGCTTCTGCTGGTACTGGCTCCCGCGATGAGCTTAATTACGTTGCTTTATGTTGACGAATTTATGCAAGGCTACCTGTGGTATTGGACTACCTTCTGCGCATTGATGGCCACTTACTATGTTGTGCTTGGTCAGCGTGCACGTTCGTTGGCATTAGAATGCTCTGCCGTTATGCATGCTTTAATCGTAGGTATCGCTTTTGTTTGGTTGAGCGATACTTGGTTAACAACAGCAATCTCAATACAAGTTGCGATAATGGCCTTACAGGCTCAAGTCGGGTTATTTCGACCTGCGAGTTGGGCGATTAAAGTGGCAATGGGAATACTGGTTATCCGACTCACGCTGCTACCTTTCATACCCGAATGGCAACCGGTAGAAGCTGGGCATTGGGCTTGGGTTCTTGTGAGTTATATGCCTTCTCTCTTCATCTTGTCTTACGCTCGTTCAACACTAAAACAAGTGGACCGAGAACTGACCAACTGGTTTGAAGGGGCGTTTTTACATGTATTCTTAATGGCATTGTTCACCCAAACTAACTACTGGTTAACGGGGCAATATGGTTACTTGGGGCACATCGACTTCACAAGTGCGGCAGTCTTTGCCAATCAAGCACTAGTTATGGGTTTGGTATACAGCTACCGCAGCCAATTTGCGCAACGCTTAAGCCGTATCTACGAAATCTATAGTTACTTGCTTTGGTGCGCGTTCGCTATATTGATTATTTTGCTTAATACGGCAGAATCGCCGTTGGTGACTGATAACGTCTCGGCACAAGCACTTCCCATCTTTAACATGCTGAGTATCGGCTGGCTGTTACCAGCTTGCATCCTGCTTATCGCAACCTTTAAACGCTGGAATACGTTGCAAGTTCATCGATTTGCGATTGCTAGTCTAGGCTTTTTACTTGCAGCCATTTGGTTGGGGATGTCTATCCGTCAATTCTGGCAAACCACATCGATGATGCTGTATCAGCCAACCAGCATGGCAGAGTTGTTCAGTTATTCAGTGGCTGGCTTGCTCGTAGGTGGATTGCTGACTTGGCGCGGCGTGACCCAACAGGGGCTGATGATGCAGCGTGTCGGTCTAGTGGTCCTTGCCGGTGTCGCACTGAAAGTATTCTTATGGGATGTGAGCTCTCTGGATGGGTTCTGGCGAGCAATAAGCTTCTTAGGCTTAGGTGCATCTTTGATAGCACTTGGATGGCTATTCCAGAAATTGAATCGTTCGGTGGCAAAAGCACTCGAGCCCTAGACGAGTCAAAGAGAGATTCCCGACAGTGCGCTGTTTTCGTTATTGGGGGACGATAACAGTGTAAAGCCGGGAATCATTGGAGTGTTCGTTACTTCAGTAAAGCGACCACGGTATGACGACGCACGTTTGCTTGCGCATTCAATGCCTGAAAAGTCGAAGTAAACTCGCCAGACTTTTGCATGAATCCATCCAGTTTTGCATTCACCTCATTGACTGAAAGCTGTGCGGTTTTGGTTTGGATAGAACGCATTTGAGTATTCAGTTCACCATGAAAAGCTTTCGCTTCCTGCAAGCTCGTTTGAACTTGTTTCAGATGCTGATTTACTTTGGCAATCGTCTGCTTGATGCCGTCGCGTGAGCCTAGATCAAACCCGAGCTCCGCAATACCATCTGGCTCAGACTTTAAGTTCAAAACGTTAGGCTGTCCCGCAGGGAATCGGTGCCCTTCCCCCGTTACCATCACCTTTTGCTGCATTTGTTGATAAGCGTTGTCTCTGGCTTCAAATAAAATGCTGCCATCATCGGCTAATGAGGCTCGCATTCCTAACGCAATCAAGCTGCGATCCAGCATTTTGACCGTTCGCTCACCGTCTGATTGTCCATCAAACTGAATCATCACCGCTTGACCTTGAGGAAAATCCAAACGGATTTGCTCGGCCTTGTCGCTTAAGCGATGAACATTCAAACCTGGAATAGAAAAGCGACGAATATCCGCTTTATCCAGTTTTAAGTGCAGTTCGTTATTTAGGACTTTCTGGCCATCGAAACGTGCTTGCTCAACGACTTTTTGGATGGTGGCTTTAGAACGAACCAATGTATCCTGCAAACCAGGAACATTTTGTACGCCTTGATTAATAGCTTGCGTCAAACCACGTTTAATTTGCGTGAGCTCTTTGCCAATCACCTGCAGCGATTTGGATGCGATCTGAACCGCCGTGGCTTGCTGCTGACCCTGCGTAAGCTGAATACCAGATACAGAGTAGGCTGACGCAGTGTCAGCCTGAATTTGCGCCGGGCGCGGTTTAATTGCCGTACTTGAGTCTGCAGAACGGGTCGGCATGATAGAGGCTTGTTCTTGTCCACCTAAGCGTATGCTATGGGGTCTAACCTCTACTGTACTCATTACCATAAAAAGAACTTCCTAACCTTATAAACGGTCAAACAGCGACAAACCATCGATCTTCACATAGCTTGCTTGCGTTGCTTGCAAAGCGGCCATGTAATTACTCAATCGTACCGACGCTTCACCATAGTCCAGAGCAGAGAGGTCTCCAGATACTTTGTCAACGAACAGCTTGTTTTCACTGTGCGCGCCACCAACAAGATCTAAGTTGTTGTGTCGACCACCAATCTCAGTCATGGTCCCTAGTACGTTTGAAAAAGTATCGTCGATAGCGCTGATACTCGCCTCAACTTCAGCTCTGAAGTTGGCGGTAGGGCTCTCAAACTCTTTGATCAGCGCATCAATTTGGTTAAGCACGTTATGGCCTCCCCCAAGGTCCAATATTTCTTTTGCAGTCATATTGGAATCCATCGTGACACCTTTAGCAATTGTTACTACGCGCTTGTCACTATTACCTTCAATTACGTAGCTGCCGCTCGCTTTACTTACAGCCGCAGTATCCGTTTTAGTACCAGAGAAAAGGTAGTGCCCTTCTTCATCCTGCGCGTTAAAAGACGACTCAATAGAGTCACGGTAACTCTTAAGCTCTGTAATCATACCGCCACGACTTTCGTCAGTAAGAGAGCCGTTCGCACCCCAAAGCGCGATGTCTCGCATGCTTTTTAAGCTTTCTTTGATCGAATCTAAATGGGTTTCTTGACTCGATAGCGTCGTTTTTACGTTTTCAATGTTGTTTTTGTACTGAGCAATCGCACTGGTTTCTCGGTCTAAGTTAAGCAACTTGATCGAAGCCATTGGATCATCAGACAGCTTGGTTAAGCGCTTGCCAGTAGACATCTGTTGCAGAGCTTCGCCTAATCCCGCGCTATTGCTCTGCAAGCTGTGCAACATCATTTGACTAAATTGATTGTCACTAATTCGCATCTAAACTTTCCTCTTAGAATAACTGCAGAATAGAATCGAGCAGTTGATTTGCTGTGCTGATCACTTTCATGTTGGCATTGTGCGCATTAGCAAACATCATTAGGTTAGCCGCTTCTTCATCGCTGTTTACGGAACTAACATTATCGCGAGCTGCGTGCGCTTGCTTGTTCATGGCTAACTTCGCTTGATAATCAGCATTAGCTTGGCGTGCTTTAATTGCGGTTTGACCCACCATTGAACTAAAGGCATCGTTCAAGCTTACTGAGCCGTAACCTGATACCGCCACTGGCTTGTTGCTTAACTCGATCAATGATTGCAACGCATCTGCGTTACCAGGTGTTCCATCACTTGAGAACGCAAGCTCATCTGGAGTTAGCTTGGTAATATCCAAACTGGCTGCAGGGTTTGCTGGGTCATAGCTGAACAAAGGTTTACCTGGGTTGCCATTTAAGTCTTTGCCAGTCGCAAGCACGGCGTTGTATTCATCCGCGAGAGCTTTCGCCATGTCATTCAGAGCCAATTGGTTTGGTTTCAACACTTCGGTTTGATAGTCATTAATCGCACCTAATTTGCCACCAAGCGAGTCACCAATCGCAAAACTTTGATTCGAGAACGTGACGTGTAAGTCCGCCAAGTAAGGATCACTCGGGTCAGGAATGGCTTCCAGTTTGCCATGGTCCGTACCCATCACAAGCGGTTGACCGGAGGTTAGTGTGACCTGAACACTGCCGTCATGCTGCTGTGTTGTTTTGATTTCAATGGTTTGAGATAACTCACCGATTAACCTATCTCGTTCATCCATTAACTGTGATGGGTTACCACCTGTACCTTGCATCTCTACCAGTTGCTTGTTCACCTTCGCGATATTTTCCATAAGGCTATTCGCGTGGTTAAGCGCTGCATTACGTTGATCGCTCATGTCTTTATGTTGATTGTATAAAGATTCGGTAAGCGTATTAAAACGGCGGGCCAAAGCTTCAGATTCGTTAATGATCTGCTGGCGGTAAGGTATGGATTCCGGCTTAACGGTCGCATCGTTAAGCGCAGCGTTTAGCGAGTCCAAGCCAGCCGATATACTGAAACCATCGGCACCAAGCGTATTCTCCAGCTGACTCATGTTACTGGTGTATCCAGATGCGTATGCCGCCATACTGTTAGTCGACCACGTTTGCTTAATCAGAAATTGATCAGTAACGCGGCGAATGCTAGTGACTTCTACCCCTAAACCTGGACTTAAGCGATTGGCTTTACCATCATCGACAGACGCCATCAACGCTTGTTGACGACTGTAACCCACGGTATTCACGTTTGCCACGTTTTGCGCGGTTACGTCTAGGGCCACACGGTTCGCGCCTAAACCTGAAAGGGCAATATTAACTAGGTTCATTTACAGCTCCATTTTTCTGATCAACGGCTGAGAAAACGCGGTAGTCATACCGGCCTCACCGAATACCTGTTTAACAGAGGCGACGGCTTGAGAAGCGGTATTAAATAGGCTTGAATTCTTCTCCACCTCTTTAGAATCTACTTGTGAGATAGATTCAGAATTCGAACCTTTACCATCGTTAGCGGATGAGATGTTGCGCGCAGCATCGAAAGCAACCTCACGCATAGACGGGCTCAGCTGCTGGATGAGCATATTGGCAATGCCTGAGCTCTGTTTCTTTGCTAGTTCCATCGCCAGCTGACCGTCATACATATCACGGAATACCCCTTGTTGCTGACTGGCAAACGGGCTGTCTTTATCAGCAAGAGCGTCACTACTGCTACGCATTTGGCGTAACACCATTTGTAGGAACATTGCCTCAAATTGACCTGCGACGACTTCAAGTGCGCCTTCTTGATCACGACTATGCTTGATGTTAGCCAATGCACTGTTGTCGTGATAAAGCATCGAATTTAACTGAGTTTGTTCATTGGTACTGTCTAGCTTCATCCTTAACTCCTTATATCACGACCAATTCAGCGTTCAATGCACCCGCTTCACTCAAAGCTTGCAGGATAGACATCAAGTCTGTAGGCGTGGCACCTAAACTATTTACCGCATTAACTATGGTGTTAAGTTCCGTGCCTGGAGGCCAAATCACCATCTGAGCGAGATCTTCATTCACATCAAGATCCGTTTGGTTAACGACTTTCGTATCGCCATTTGCAAACGCATTAGGCTGACTAACTTGTTGTGATTCAGAAATTCGCACGGTCAAGTTACCGTGACTTACTGCTGCTTCACTCACTTTGACACTCTTACCGATCACTACGGTGCCAGTGCGAGAGTTAAAGACAATACGAGCAGGTTTACGGCCTTCAACGACGCTCATTTCTTCAAGCATCGACATCATGACGACACGCTGCTGTGTATCTTTTGGTGCACGCATATCAATGCGCGCTTTATTGATCGCAACTGCAACGTTAGGCCCAAAAGTGTTGTTAATTTCACGCGCAATATTTTTTGCTGTAGTGAAGCTAGGCTTGCGCAGGTTTAGGGTGATTTCATCACGTTGGTTGAAATCGGTTTTGATTTCTCTCTCTAAAGTCGCACCATTCGGAACGCGACCCGCCGTTGGTGTGTTTACTTCTACTTTGGAGCCACTTCGCCCCTCTGCAGATAAGCCGCCCACAACCACGTTACCTTGCGCAATCGCGTACACTTCGCCATCAATACCACGTAAAGGCGTTAGCAATAACGTACCACCGCGAAGGCTCTTTGCATCACCGATTGAAGACACAACCACATCCAACGTTTGTCCTGGGCCTGCCATTGGATCAACGGACGCTGTCACACTCACAGAAGCCACATTTCGTAGCTTAGGGTTCATACTGTCATCAATTTGAACCCCAAACTGACGTAGCATGTTGGTAATAGATTGAGAGGTAAATTTCACTTGGTTTCGGTCACCTTGGCCGGCTAAGCCAACCACCAAACCATAACCAACCAGTTGGTTTTCTCGAATGCCGCGAACATCGACCAAGTCCATGATCGGAATTTCCGCTTCAGCACGTGAAGTGCCTGGTAGTCCCAAGGTCAACACCAATAGGAGAGACATAAAGAAAGATTGCATTGTCTTCATTAGAAAGGTACCCATGGGCTGTTGAAGAACTGAGTTAGCCACCCGGCTGCGTTGCTGTCAGCTAGGGCTCCGCGACCTGCGTAGGTAATTCTTGCATCAGCAATTCGTTGAGAAGAAACTTGGTTACTGCGGTTAATATCATCCACACGGACGATACCGGTTAGGCGAATAAACTCGTCGCCTTGATTAAGACGAAGCCATTTTTCACCGCTGATACGCAATACGCCATTAGGTAATACTTCGTGTACCGTTACCGTAATGGCACCTTGAAGCTTGTTGCCTTGTGAACTTGATGCACTGCCATCGAAGTTACGTTTGCCATCCACGCTAACCCCTAACTCATCGATAGTTTTCGTGCCTATGGTCGGCGCCACAAAGTTAATTGCTGAACTTTTACCGAACTTAGTACCCGCATTTTTACTCGATGAGGTTTCTTCTGATAGTTGAACCGTTAATACATCGCCAACTCGGTAAGCACGACGATCCTGAAACAGGGTCATCGTGTATTGGTGACGATAAAGGCTACCAGATTGGGTTTCCGGCAGCGTGTAATCGAGCGTTGGTGGTGCATATTCCTCAGCATTCGGCTCAGGCGGAATAAATTCCTGACGGCCAGCACATCCCACCAGCAACACGGCGGCTACTGCCCAACTCTTAGAAAGCCATTTCATTGCTTTTTCCTTCATCATCACCAATTTCATACTTACATTGATTGCGAAACAAACTTCAGCATGTCATCTGCAGCAGAGACCACTTTCGCATTCATCTCATACGCACGTTGAGTGGTGATCATGTCGACCATCTCTTCTACTACTTGTACGTTTGACCCTTCCAGTGCACCTTGCTTGATAATGCCGGCACCATCAGCTCCTGCAATCAGCTCATCAGCTGGACCGCTGGCTTCCGTTTCACGGAATAAGTTGCCACCCATGGCCTCTAAGCCGGCTGGATTGATGAATTTTGCAAGTGTAATTTGACCAAGCTGCTGAGGTGTTGGATCGTCTGCTGTTGTTGTAGTCACGGTGCCATCAACACCCACAGAGAAAGAGACCGCATTGTCAGGGATCTGGATTTGAGGCTCTAAAGGCAGGCCCTGACTGTTCACCATTAAGCCTTCTGAGTTTCGATGGAACTGACCATTACGTGTATACATGATCTGTCCGTCCGAGTTTTCTATTTGGAAGAAACCCTGACCCATTACAGCAAGATCCAACTCTTGCGTTGTGTTTTGGGTATTACCTTGCGTGAACACTTTTTGTGTGCCAACAACGCGAACACCGCTACCTAGCTGAATACCACTTGGTAGTTCGTTAACTTGGTCTACTTGAGCGCCTGGTTGACGCTGAATGCTGTAGAAAAGATCTTCAAATACGACTCGGTCACGCTTAAAGCCAACCGTGTTTACGTTTGCTAGGTTGTTAGAAATGGCAGTCATCTTCGTGTCTTGCGCTGCCATGCCTGTCTTACTTACCCATAATGCTGAATGCATTTTTTACTCCTTGCGGGGCGAGACTTAGCTCGCCGCCATTAATTTGTTACCAGCTTTTGCTAGAGTTTCCGCCGTTTTCATCATGCGAACTTGCATTTCAAAGTTGCGCGTCAGCGACATCACACTAACCAATTCATCAATAGCAGATACGTTACTGCCCTCAATGTGCTCAGGAGAGAGTTGCACGGTTTCATCTGCCGCGAATGGCACGCCATCTACGCTGTGCAGCAAGCTATCGCTCTCTTTTTGCAGTTGATTAATTTCCGGTTTAACCAACTTCAAAGTGCCTGCCACAATTTCTGCGCCGCCACCTGGTGGGATCACTGAGACTTGACCACGCTCGCTGATTTCAATCTTTTGATAATCCGGCACAACCAAAGGACCATTGTCACCGAGGACAGGGAACCCATTGATTGTTAGAGCGCCAAAAGTATCGACCTGAATATTGCCTGCACGGGTGTAAGCTTCGTTACCCGCTGGGGTTTCTACAGAGAGATATCCCTCCCCCATAACCGCAACGTCCAACGGACGTCCTGTTTTCACAATATCGCCAGCGTCGAAACGTGTTGAGGCAGAGTTGGTCACAACCATAGTGCGACCATCAAAACCTGGGCCTTGCATCTCTACACTACGCACACGCTCCATATCCGCTCGAAAACCCGCAGTATCAGCATTTGATAAGTTGTTTGAACGAACGTGCTGCGCTTTAAGAACTCGGCTGGCACCCGACGTTGCCGTAAATAACAAACTATCCATGCAAAACTCCCATTACACCGCGTTAAACAAAGCTTGAGTAAGCTTGTCGCTGGTAGAAATTGTCTTTGCGTTTGCTTGGTAGTTGCGTTGTGCAGTCATTAGAGCAACAAGCTCGCTGGTTAAGTCAACGTTAGAACCTTCTAATGCACCCGGAGTTAGGTCACCCATCGTACCTGAACCCGGAACACCCATAATTGGAGCACCTGAGCTAAAGCTTTGAGTCCATGATGTTCCACTCACTTTCGCTAAGCCTTGTGTGTTTGCAAAATCAGCAAGAACAACCTGACCTTGTAGCTGTGATTGGCCGTTAGTGTAAGTCGCGTAAACCATGCCGTTACCTTCAACGCGTACACCTGCAAGTTCACCTGATGTGTAACCGTTAGGACTATTAGTACTTACGCCAAAAGCTGCACCAAATTGCGTGCTGCCTTTCAGGTTAATGTCTACACTCATCGCGTTCGCGCCTGCTGCAGGGAATGAAACATTAAACGGCGCAGTCGGTGTTGAAAGCGATCCGTCTTTACCAAACGTTACAGGCACAGTTGCTACTGGCGTCGTACCGCCATCTACTTGAACGTTCACTTCCCACGAGTTAGAAGCAGTCTTAGTAAAGTACTGAGTTACCGTGTGCGAGTTACCCAATGAGTCGTAGACTTTTGTTGTGTAAGACGAGTTAAATGAGCTTGGATCTTTTGGATTGAATGGCGTTACGGCTTTATCAATAACAGACGCGCTTGCGTCGAAGTTCGCAACAAAATCTAAGCTGTCTGTTGCTTTAGCATTCAGTGAGGAAGTCGATACCTGAATATTACCCACAGAACCTGTCATTAGGTTGTTGTTGCTATCGACACTGTAACCTTGAAGCTTTGCACCGCTGTTAGCCGTAACAAAGTTGTTCTTATCCGTTGAGAACACACCTGAACGTGTGTACAACATTTGGCCCATATTATCTTTAGTAACAAAAAAGCCACCGCCATTAATAGCTAGGTCCATCGCACGGCCAGTTCCTGTGATACTGCCGTCTTTGTCGAAGTTCTGTGAAATTGACGCGACTTCCACACCACCAGGTTGCATGCCATTGTATACAGCGGAGAATTCTGTGCGGCCACCTTTAAAACCATACGTTGATGCGTTGGCAATGTTGTGGCTGATTGTGTTTAGCTCTGTGTTGGTCGCGTCCAGACCACTTAGTGCGATGTTAAAACTCATAAATAGACCTCTGATTTCCGTATTTGGTTAAGCACCAAACTGAGTGATTTGATAGAAAGGAACGTTGCCAACGCCATGGACATTGACTAATGCTGCGCCACCGGTATTAGGAATGCGCACTTGCTCAACAGTGCCTGCCATCAGCACATTTGGACTTGCTTGCCCTTCTTGCACTTCTACGGCCACTGAGTATTTGCCTGGTTTAAGACCAAGTTCTTCAGGATTAATTGAAAAGTCGACGTCACCTTTGCCGTGAGCACCTAGTGGCACTTTAGTTGATTGACCAAATTCATCTTTAACAACTAACGTGACTTGGTTTGAGCTATGAGCGAGTTCGATTTTTCCGTTTTGTACGTCTTCACCAAGCTGAAATTCATCCGCATTGACGTAAACCGTTTGCCCAACAAGGCCCGCTGTTGACAGCACTTGCATGTTGTCCAGTAACACCATGCTCTGTTGCATTGTCTTAGACATATTCTCGGTACTTTGTACCTGCGAGAACTGAGCCAATTGACCAACGTATTCCGTACCATCAAGGGGATTAAGTGGGTCTTGGTTTTGAATTTGAGCCACCATCAAAGAAATAAACTCATTCTCCAATGAAGAAGCGCTGTTCATGTCTTTAGGGTTTGGTGAGATACCGTTGCTGTCTTTTGCTTTTGTATTTACTGGAGCGTCAGACGATAAAGGGGTGTATTGCGCAATACTCATTAGCTGCCCTGCCCTAATCTAAGCAGACCTTGCTGCATACTTTTTACATTGGCTAATACTTCAACATTCGTTTCGAAGCTGCGTGTTGCGGACATCATGTCTGCCATTTCAGCAACTACATCAATATCTGGGTAAAACACATAGCCTTCATCATTAGCCAGTGGGTTGTTCGGCTCAAAACGCTTCTCTGCATCTCCAGCATTTTTAACAACGTCAACAATGCGAACTTCTGCATTGGGATAAGCTCCATTTTCTGTTGTCATTTGCGTTTTTTGGTACACAGTCGCAAATACTGGCTTAAGCGCTTTATAAGCATCTTCTGGATTTGCAGATACTGCATCTGCGTTTGCTAAGTTACTGGCTACCGTATTCAGACGCACAGTTTGTGCTGTCATCGCGGAACCAGTGATCGAGTAAATATCAGTGAATGACATAATTAACGTCCCTCAATCGCTTTCGCTAAGCCATTAAATTTCATGTTGAGAAACGTCAGGCTAGTTTGAAAGTCCATGTTGTTTTGCGTGAATTTTGCTTGTTCAACACCAAGCTCTACGGTGTTGCCATTTTTGCTATTCTGGTAAGGCACCGAGTATTGGGCCTGAACCTGGAACTTTGGCACCGGTTTGTTCACACCACCTGCCGTTACTTGGTTCATTACGGTGGTGAAACTTAGGTCTTTCGCCAAATACCCAGGGGTGTCAACATTTGCTAGGTTACTGGCGAGGACTTTGGTACGCTGAACGCGAAAATTAAGTGCCTCTGGATGTACTCCTAAAGCATTTTCAAATGTGATCGCCATGCATCTTCCTTACAGTTGGCTCGAATACGCCAACATACAAACAAGATACGTGCCATAAAAAATAGCTATATATATCAATGACTTATAAACAAGGATGGAAGCCAAACTTCCGGTTCTCGGAAAGCATTAAAAACAAGAGGAAAGTGTCCACTTCCTCAACAATAATGCTGACGTTACTCGCTTTGACATCAGAACAAGCATTCGCCAACACCAATGACAAAACCCTCAGCGTTGAAGAGATAAAATCCGTTGTAGCAACGGATTTCGAACAAGAGGTGGATCGCGTAGCGCTCTCCAATCAGTGGGGGGAGTACAAACTGGACTTCGACATGTGGGTGCCCGGTTCTGCCAATCACTTGCCAGAATGTCAATCGCCTTTAGTTATCACAGGTCGTGACAACAACACGTTGCCAGTCGGTAACCTCAAGCGCTCAGTCAGCTGCGACAATATCGCATCACCATGGCGAATTAACGTTACGATAAAGTCTTCGCTGACTCTGCCTGTTTTAGTCGCGACAACCACGGTTGGCCGAAATGAAGTCGTAACGGCTAAACACATAAAGCTTGAAACCCGAACCATCTCTCGCCAAGACGATTTTTATACTCGCCCCGAGCAAGCAGTAGGCTTAGAAACCTCTCGTCGTTTGAGGGCTGGACAAGTGGTTAATCCATCCAATTTGTCGGCCCCACCTCTAATCGAGAAAGGCAATGAAGTCATAGTCATTGCGAGCAAAAATGGATTTAGTGCCAGCACAAAAGGAGTCGCCTTAGAAGATGGAGCGAAAGGGCAACAAATTGACGTGGAAAACCCAAGTTCGGGCAAGGTCATAAGAGCAGTCGTAACTGGATTAAACCAGGTTCATACTCAATTTTGATTTTTTGACTCGGGGTAACATTTTTTAATTTTGGCTCTCGTCAGTAACACTGAACTTCGAGTACAAAAAAAATATTTAATGTTTATCACATTCTAACCGCCTACTTAATTTAGAACATGATGATGAGGACCACAGCATGAAAATCGACAAAGTCGCGGGCGGTCATGTCCCACAAACAAAATTACAGCAAGCAAGCAAACAGCCTGTCGACGTCGTCGAACAGAGCAAAGTACACGAGCCTGCATTTCAAGCGAATACCGTAGCGATAGATCGCGCTCAAGCTGAAATGGCATCACTACCTGATGTTGATATGGAAAAAGTAGAACAAGTACGCAACGCATTAGCGCGTGGTGAACTTAGCCTAGATACAAAAGTGCTATCCAAGGCAATCATGCAGTTCCATACAGGTCACGAGTAATAAAACGCTAGGAAGACATCATGGCAAGCGCAGTATCGCAGCGAATTCAACAATTTGTTCGCTCTATATCTGAGGATATTAAGCTTTATCAACAACTGCTTCCTTTGCTTCAGCAGCAAAAGGTATTGTACTTAAAGTTTGATGGAGAGGCACTGAACGACAATGTTCAGAAACAAATGCCGATACTCAATAAACTCAGCCGCTCCGCCAATGACAGAAGCCAGTGTATGCGAGCGCTGGGGTTAGCGTGTAATGACGCCAGCGTAAAACGAATTTTCAATGCTTTGCCTGCCCAAATAGGTATGCAAGCTAGAAAACAATGGGCGCTATTGGAAACGTTGGTAAGTCAGTGCCAACAATACAATCAGAGCAATGGCCACAGCTCTGCGGCGTTCCATGAGTTGGTCAGTCAACTCAAACAACCTGTGCAACACACTTATGAAGATAAATCGTTCTAAACGATGTTCGTCTTGCCTACAGATTCAGTCGCCATCTCGGCTGAGTACTGTAGGCCTTTTTATTTTTATTGCCTTTCTGTCCTACCTTCCATTCACATGCCAGGCAAAACCAAATGCTGTCGATATTCAAACGCAGTATCAAGTATTAGCCCCATACAAACCACAAATTGCCAAGCGTCTCGATTCATCCAAACCGGTAATTAACCACATTTTCAAACAGCTTCAAAACCACTCATTACCAAATAGCCTAGCCTTAGTGCCAATGTTAGAATCTTCTTACAACCCCAAAGCCGTTTCTCACGCTAACGCCGCCGGACTTTGGCAACTGATACCAGCCACAGCGAAACGTTTCGGATTAACGATAAATACAAAACAAGACGATCGCTTTGACACAGAAGCTAGCACAACGGCCGCGCTCAAGTACCTGGCGTTTTTATACAACAAATTCGATCAAAATATGGCTCTCACTTTAGCTGCATACAATGCCGGAGAAGGACGTGTTGCACGTGCTATTCAGCGAGCAGGAAGTCGAGATTTCCAACAACTCACGCTGCCTAACGAGACTCGCCAATATGTCAGCCGCTTCTATGCATTGGAAAAGTTGATAGATATCGGTCAGTTACAATCCTCATCATTTCAACCTTTACTCTTATTTGCTCCAGACGCTCCTATGATTTCACAACCGCTGGTCGACTTTAGCCGACTGCCTCCGCTAGTTAATTTGTGATAAAAGCTACGACAGAGCTCAATGTCAGAGAAACGTAAAATCACAAGATCCTGTTCGGCGAATTTGAAAACTCGTGATCTCTATGCAAACGTGTGCAAAAAAGTTGAGGTAGGGTATCTCAAAGATAAGAAAGAGTAGTGGTTTACTAAAAAGCGCCCCAATTGCGCTTGGCAATTGGGTAGATATGCGTCACATTGCGTTTGCAAAAAAACATGAAAACCAATGGTCAGACCTAATAATTATTTACACACTAAATGTAAAACAGCTATTGTTTTCATAGTTCGAAACAAATCTAACATATCAAGATGACGCTTCGCTTGCGCGTCTGGAATAAGTCCGGGTTCCGGGGGGGAGTCCGGACTTTTTTATTGCTCTAAAATCTTTGCCCACAATAGAGCCAACAGAAGCTAAGTCGTAATGATGCAAACTAGCTGTTTATAGTAATTCTTTAGAAATCAACTGAAGTAAAAACGTTTCGCGCTCAATGCTCATGCCTTTTTTCGGGCTTTCTGCCATCGTTTTTTCATTGTGTGCAATTGCTTCGTGTATGTTCATCCATACCGGGCGCATTCCATTTTTAACTTCGTAATCTTCATACGCCGTTTCGCCTAGCTCACGTTCGATTTTACATGTATAACAATACGACACCATGTGCATCACGTCAGCGTCATCCTTGTACCACGGACGAAACTCCTCAAAGATTCCGAAAGGCTTAATACCATGTATATTTTGGGCGCCCGTTTCTTCCTCTAATTCACGGACTAATCCAGCAATGACATCTTCACCATCATCAATACCACCGCCTGGTAGCGTGTAGTCATGGTAACGTTCTGTATAGAGCAACAGCACATCTTCACCATCAAGTACAATGGCTCGCGCTGCATTGCGCTGAAAAACAATTTTGTCATCCAAATGCTCTATGTCTGGATGAACGGTCGATTTTAAATGTCTCATCGAAAATACCACGGTCAATGTTTTGTGCGCATATTACCGAATTTCACACTTTAAATCATTGTTGTAGGCCAGGTACGTTCGAGCGCTTGTCAGGAAGTGATTGATATGACCTTCACAACAATACGCCAAGAACAGAAGTGTGACGTGCTAATCAGCAATAAATGAGAATATCTAAATTCTTATACGTCCCTCTTACTTTTAACATCGATAAGACAATAATCTCTTAAAGTTGCCTATAATCAATACAATACTCGCCCACCCCATGCGGAGATAAAGAATGAAAAAGACAAATTTAATGATGGCTATGGCTGCAACATTGGTACTGGCTGGTTGTTCAACTTACGAGGGAGCGACCCGATCAACTGAGTATACCTCCGTTGCAAATCCCGCAGCCGTATACTGTGTTCAGCAAGGTGGTGAGCTGGATACCGTGTCGGAAAACGGCGAACGTGTCACTTACTGTGTGCTGTCGGACAATGAACGCGTCGAGCAATGGGAATACTATCGCGAGAATCACAAAGAAAATGAGGGTGACAACTACTAATTATTTTTATCGATACGTCACCTTCCCTCTATCACTTAGGAGCCTTTGGGCTCCTTTTTTATTTGATTTATCAAAGTGTTCTTACGTTGTTTTTACATATCTCTGACTTTACCGCACATCGACCCTATATCGAACAGTGTTCTATTCTTGACATTCCCCTGACATAACTTTCCACTTGGACAATAAAATTCCAAACACAGATCACACTAATTCACATTTCTTCCACATTTTCTGGGACAGGTGAGCAAGATGAAAACACAAATAGTAAAAGAAGCCGAGTCAGCCCCAAGCAACGTTGTTACTGAAAAATCAAAGCGCATTATTTATAAATCGAGTTTAAACGCCTTGATGATTGTCGCTATAAGTATTCTCGTTAACCTTAGTCTTCGTCTTGATTATGTCGTGTTGGGATCAAGCCTTGGCGAGCTTTCCGTTACAGAAACGCTCCAGCTTGTGATGCTTGCTATTGCATCATGGTCGTTTTTCAGCTTATCGAAACAACAGCCTCAGCTAAAGCATGCGGCTATTTTGATTGCAGGATTTTTTGCAGTACTGATTATTCGCGAAACGGACTATTGGACAGACATGATTCATCATGGCTCTTGGGTTTTCCCAGCACTTGCTGTCACCGCACTGGCTTGCGCCAAAGCTTACCAAGGTGGTAAAGGTACCATGAACGAAATGGCGACCATTTTAACGGTGCCACATATGAAGCTATTAGTTGGTGCTGTAATGCTATTATTAGTCTTCTCTCGTTTGTATGGTATGGGCAGTTTTTGGCAACAAGTGATGGATGAAAATTACATCCGTGATGTTAAAAATATCTCAGAAGAAGGTATAGAACTGCTTTGCTACTGTTTGATCGCATTAAGCGCCGTCCGTACAAAACGCGAGCTTAATGAATAGACTCAGGATCAAAGCGACGGTTCAATGCAGTCAGTATCGGATGGAAGATACTTAATGCCTTTTCCGCAGCACCTACAGATTCATCCAAGGCCGTCATTTCGACGGCCTTTTTCATTTCTTCAATATCTTGCAAAGCCTCTTTATCAAGCGGGAAAGAGAGCAATTTGTGAATAGCATCTCTTGCGATCATAAGTGGCTTTTTTCGGACAATTGATAAATCTCGGAAAAATACGCCATGCTTTACCCCTTCTAAATAAACTCGGTAGGTTGTGAGTTCATCGAGTAGCAAGAATGTCTCCGCCATAAGCCCCTTATGTGGGTATGGCACGCTAATATGTTTGCTGATATCCAGTGGAATATTGAGAGTCACCCCCATGGATTCGCAATCGGATTTAAGTACTCGTAATAAGCCTTGCTCATCCATCAAATTCTGGATATCAATGATTCGTTCGAGGTGGTAGTCATTAGATAGCAAGATAACCTCAACCGGATGCCCCGACCATAACTCGAACAACCCACTTTTGCACAAAACTTGGGAAACATAACGCATGTTTTGAAACGTGTTCAACGACTCCGTTTCTAAGAGTATATGACGTTCAGGGAACGGATTCACAGAGTCTGCGTTTAGGGTTCTAAAATACGCGTACATCGCCTCTGCTTCAGAAACACTTTGTCCTTGCGTTACTCCGCCACAAAAAATAATCGCCGTTCGCTCTGTCGGTAGTGATGCAGTCCTACAAGACAAAGCTTCGACTCTTGTTATGCCCTCAGAGGTCAACCTGTTATTGACGAGGCGTTTACCTAAAACGATGACGATGTTGTCTAACTTCATTTTAAAATCTCGCGCTTAGTTGACAGTGTTACAAAAATCTTCTTTCACTCCCGACCCACAAGCTTTAACATCTAGTTAACAACACTGTTCTAGAGACCTTTATAAAGGTTCACTGCTAAAGGAAGTCAATTATGCTGTCGATTTTCGATATATTTAAAATTGGTGTCGGGCCATCCAGCTCCCACACTAATGGTCCTATGCTTGCCGGATTCCATTTCACTCAGCTAGTTAGCGACTCTATGGCGAAAGTGCATCGGGTGCAAGTGGACCTTTATGGCTCATTGTCACTGACAGGTAGAGGGCACCATACAGACCGAGCCACGGTCCTTGGTTTGATGGGAAATAAACCTGATACCATCAAAATGAGCAGTGCCAAAAGTGCGCTACAAAATACCATAGACAATAATACGCTCATGCTCGCCGGTACACACCAGATTGAGTTTAGCTACGACCATGACATCGTCTTTCATAGCGACAACCTTCCCCTGCATGAAAATGGCATGACGATTACGGCATTAGACGCTGCTGGAGATCAAGTAGCGTTTGAAATTTATTACTCCATTGGGGGCGGATTCATCGCCACCGCCGACGAACTAGAGAACGGCACGCAACAAGATGAGGTCGCAGTACCATTTCCGTTTACATCCGCAGATGAGATGCTGGAAAAAGCCGAGACGAACGGTTTCAGCTTGGGAGGCATGATCCTCCAAAACGAACTCGCATTTCGCTCAGACGAAGAAATTAACCAAAGAGCAGAGCAAATTTGGAAAGTGATGTCGCTCTGCATGCAACGTGGCTTCGATACGGAAGGGATTTTGGAAGGTGGTCTAAATGTCACTCGTCGAGCACCAAACCTTTTGAAAAAGCTCGAAGCCAACGCTGCAGTTGAAAACGATCCTATGGAGATCATGGACTGGATCAATCTCTTCGCCTTTGCGGTTAGTGAAGAAAATGCAGCAGGAGGGCAAGTCGTCACTTCTCCAACGAATGGTGCAGCAGGGGTGATTCCGGCGGTATTGATGTACTACCATCGCTTCATCAAAGAGCTCGATGTTAAACAGCTAAAAGACTTTCTCGCAGTCGCCGGCGCTATCGGCATCTTATATAAAACTAACGCGTCAATTTCTGGTGCAGAAGTGGGGTGTCAGGGAGAAGTTGGGGTTTCTTCATCCATGGCTGCCGCTGGCTTAACAGCGCTAAGAGGGGGCAGTAACGAGCAGATTTGTATTGCTGCGGAAATTGCGATGGAGCATTCATTGGGTATGACTTGTGACCCGATTGGCGGCTTGGTTCAAGTACCTTGTATTGAAAGAAATGCCATGGGAGCAATGAAAGCGATTAATGCATCGCGTATGGCATTAAAGCGCACAAGTAAATGCTTAATTTCGTTAGATAAAGTAATCGAAACCATGTATCAGACTGGTAAAGATATGAATAAAAAATACCGTGAAACCTCTTTGGGGGGCTTAGCTGTCATTCATATGGCACCGCCATGCGAATAATGGCAAGTGGTCATTGCGCTTAGCTTCTCACCATACGCTTATCTGGTAACTATGATCTGATGATATTACATATAGAAATGCCGCGTTCTTCGCGGCATTTTCTTAACAAGAAACTATTCGATTAATCACGTCGACCACGAAGTTCAATTTTTTGAGTTGCAGCATCCGAATGGATTGTTACACCGCCATAGGCCATTTCATTGCGACCCTTCAGCGTCAATTGAGAATCTGCACGCTCTACGTCAACCTGATTTTTCGTTGCCATCGCCATATCAATCGTGCCCGTGTATGACCCATCGCCAGCAAATGCTACGTTTGTTGAGCAAACCATCAAAACAAGTGCGATTAGTTTTTTCATACATCACCTCTATTATCGTTCTTACTTTCTTTCGGTGGAAAAACTGTAACAACAGAAACGCGCTCATACGAGGAAAGCCATTATTTACCAAATGGAAATCCATGCTAATAAACTGATGTAACCAAGAATAACTTATCGTTACCTTCAATAAATCAGGGATAAGGCAGCAACTTAAATTGACCGAGCGTTGTCTTTTCTTAAGAAATTCAGCGATATGATTTGTCGACAAAAGCCAAGCGAGACAATGTATGAGCGTTAATCTGGATATTCAAAATATTTTGGTATTAAAACGGATGTATGAGTTACGTAACGTCCGGTTAGTCACAGAATCACTCGGTAAAACGTCAGGAGCAATCAGCAAAAATCTGACAAAGATGAAAACTCAGCTCAATGATCCGCTATTCGTTCAGACCAAAAATGGCTTTGAACCAACAGCTTTTGTGGAAGCGAACATTGCGCATTTTGAGCAAATAATCAACAGTATTGATTCCATCAAACCACAGCATTTTTCACCAGCTCATTTTGACGGCTCAATCACTATTTATGCCAACACATTGTTTTGGGAGTACTTCGGTGACAAGTTTTACTTGGAGTTACTAAAGCACGCTCCAGAAGCAAAATTCTCATGTTTGCGCTGGGGTAGCGAAGCAAAAAAACGATTAATTGACGGTGAAAACGCCATTGCGATTCATTACTTTGATGAAGATCTGCCACAGTCAATTGTTCAGACCGAACTGGGGCGAGGAAAAGCGGTATTTTTTGTTCGACAAGATCATCCCGCTCAAAACTCCCAAGAGCTAGAAGAATACCCTTTTATACTTTTTAAAACGCCGGGATGGAACGACTACCGATACCCTGTGTTGGAAAGGCTCAAACATATGGGTTTTAGAACCACACCTAAAGTGGAAATTGAGCACCCAGCGATGATTCAAAAAGTGCTTCTGCAAACGAATCATTTTGGCATAACGATGAGTGGACATGTTCCTAAGGGTTGCCGAAGTATCGCGCTTCCTGCTGGGCTAGAGCTTGATGTTCGCTACGTGATGAGCTGTCGTCGCTCTCAACAGCAAGCTCCGGTAAATCAGTGGTTATTAGATGTCATTAAGCATGTCGCTCAGTCCTAGACTGATGACTTGCTACTGCTAATAATAGCCAAACCACACATGCGCTCTACTCACTCGCTGAACGAACATTAAAGACTCTGTATTAACCATTGAGCAAAGGTGTTTACGTGTGATTTTTCGGATGCTCGAACCATCATATAATGTGCACCAGAACTTGGCATATTCCAATTTCCAGCCTGGACTAATACGCCCTGTTGCAGCTCATCCTCAACAAGAAAGTCTCTTACCAGCAACACGCCAAGTTGATTCATCGCAGCATGAATAGCAAGCAATGAGTGTTCAAACTCGGCGACGACTTTGCTCACCTTCCCTTGATAACCTTGGTGCGTAAGCCACTCTTGCCAAGATTCATGATAACCGCCAGTACAAATTTTAGGCGCTTTAGCTAATTGCAAGAGGTCATTTATCGGGTTTAAATGCATAAAGCCAGGGCTTGCGACAACGATCCAGTTTTCTTGGGTTAATCGTATGGCTTCTTGCTCTTGCCAATCTCCATCTCCGTTAATAATTTCGATATCCGCAATCGCACTGGCGCTTGGAACTGTATTAGCAGTAGTCGAGATTTTAAAGGAGATGTCTGGGAATTGTCGCTGAAAATCAGCCAATCTTGGCATTAACCACTGAGAGCAAAAGCTGTGAGCGACATGTAAGTTAACTTGCGTATTCTTGGGACGAGTAAATAAATGCTGCGTCGTGGTCGATAATGTTTGAAGCACATGATTAACCACAGGCCAGTATTCTTGTGCTGAGCAGGTCAGCGTAAGGTACGTGCCCTTGCGCTCGAATAACGTCGCATTGAGCTGTGACTCTAGCGATTTCACCTGTTGGCTTACGGCCGCACGAGTCACATTTAGCTCCTCTGCGGCTTTTGTAAAACTCTGTAGTCGCGCCGTGGCTTCAAAAGCTCGGAGCAAATTGAGCGGCGGTAAACTTTGCATATCATTCTCCCAAGCACTTGGCTGTCATGCTATGAACTGGTGATGACAAATTGATGAAGGAGCTGAGTTTACGTATGTTGAGCACATGTCAAAGCGTCCCGATATAACTATGTTTCTACACAACTACTGAGTTAGTTAAGCGGGATCAAAAAAGCCAGCGTGATACACGCTGGCTTTTGGAACTTTATCTTAAGCAGGAATTATTCTGCTTTCTCAGTGGTTTGGTATTCAAACGTAGGAACAACCACTTCAACACGACGGTTCATTTGACGACCTTGACGTGTCTCGTTGCTTGCCACTGGGTTAGCTTCACCCATGCCTTTCACTGTCATACGCTCAGCCGCAATACCTTTTGCTTGGAACTCGTCAGCAACGGCTTTCGCACGTTTTTCTGTGAGTTGCTTGTTGTAAGCAGCAGAACCTGTCGTATCGCTGTAACCCGTGATCTCAACTTGAGCTTGTGGGTAAGTATTCATCAAATCAACGGTACCAGAAAGGTTCGACGCGTCTTTCACTTCTGCACTTTCTAAGTCGAATTGTACTGTCGCTGTTGTTTGAGCAGGGTAAACGTGATCTACAATGCGTGTTGCAGGACGTGCTTCTACCACCTCTTCAACGGCTTTTTCTTGAACGACTGGCTCAGAACCAAACTTGTAGTTGAAACCGATACCGAAGAAATCTGAATCCATGTCTTCAATTACATCATCAGACATATCTTGGTAGCGTTGGTATTCAGCACGTAGGCTCCAGTTGTAGTTGATTTGGTATTCAGCACCCAGAGAGCCAGTTGGTACGAAATCTTTCTCGTCACCAGCCATCATGTATGCAGCACCAACTTTCGCGAATAGATTCCAAGAATCCGTTAGCGGTAGGTTAAATTTAGGAGCAAGCGTCAACGCCCAAAGATCACCATCAACGGTGTTTAGGCCAGGCTTTTTGAAGTTTGCAGTGAAGTCACCAAGGTAATCAACACCATACTCTGCTGCAACGTACTTGTTGAAGCTGTAGCCTAAGTGCATAGATGCTGCAAAACTGTCGTCGTCACAAGGTTCGTTTAGGTAACACGCATCGTTTAGAGAGTTGTAACCTACTTTACCGCCCATGTAAGTGTCAGCAAGTGCAACGTTTGAGATCACACCACCAGCAAGTACAGTAGCCACTGCTATAGCGATTTTTTTCATTATTCTTTTCCTTTTTCTTGTACACAAAGCAACACACCGCGGCAGCATACTGCCGTAAAATATGAAGCCGTAACTTTCTCTTTTCTTCGAATAGAAATAGCTAAATAGCGTAGGAAAGAATCAAAAATGATATTCAAACGCCAATGACGTAAAACGGAAAAAGGTAACCTCAAGACCATCTATTCATGAGCTTCATCCGCATACCCAACCGAAAAATAAAGTTCGTTGCGTTGGTTTAGCCATAGTCAATTCGTTGCGGAGAATATCACAAAGAAGCCAACTTTCTGTGACGCAAATCACCATAAAAAGCCACTTTCTCAAATTTAAGAATCATCATTTAAGCTTGTGAATGGCAACAAATTTTTACAGGGGAGCGTGGATATGGAGAGCACAAAAAAACAGCTCATTTAAAATGAGCTGTTTTCGAAATAATGAAAAAGCGTTAACTCGTCGCGCTAAATTTTATCCGCTACGGTTAACGTTGCAGCTAATACATCTTGTCCAAACAAGACACTACGCTCAGGAGACCAACCGTAAAGTGGATCTGGGTGATTGTTGTTATCTTTAAATGGCATTTCGATTGTGTAAGACAAGCATTTGAACTGCTCTGCAACCCAATTTGAACCCACAGTCAAATTCGCTTTACCAGGCTCATCTTTATCGTAACCAATCTCATCTTGGAACTCTGGCGTAATAGTCAATAACGCTTGCTTAAATGATGCCTCTAAAGCGGCAAGATTTTCATCGTAAGAAGGAATACCTTCTGAGCCAGCGACGAAGTTATACGGAATCGCTTCATCGCCATGGATATCTAAAAACATGTCAACACCCGTTTCCAGCATGCGCTGACGCACAAGGTAGACTTCTGGGCTCTTTTCCATTGATGGCGTTTGCCATTCACGATTTAGGTTTACACCTACTGCGTTGGTACGCAAGTGACCGCGAATACCACCGTCTGGGTTCATATTTGGTACGACGTAAAGCACCGCTTTTTCAAGCAATGCACGCGCAACCGTGTCGTTTTCATCTAACAGACGTTGGATCATACCTTCCATGAACCATTCCGCCATTGTCTCACCTGGGTGCTGACGTGCAATCATCCAGATTTTCTTTTTGCCTTCTTCTGGCTCACCGAAAGTAAGCAAGCTCATGTCATTGCCATCTAGCGTATGACCAAGCGTCTCTAGTTGGCAGTGGTGCGCGCTTTGTGCCATGTGTAACAAGTCTAAATGACGATCGTACGTGTATGGCGCAAAGTACGCGAAGTAAATTGAGCTGCGCTCAGGGATTACAGTGAAAGTCAGCGTGTCGCCATCGAACTCTGCCGGTAGTCGGAACCATTCTTCACGATCGTAAGACGCAACCACATCGTAACCTTGCCATCCTTCTGGATAAGCCGATTTAGCCAAATCAAGCAATTTGATGGTGTGTGATTGCTCGACTTCTGTCTCAAGACGGAAGTGGAACCACTGGTAGAATTCCGACATATTGTCGTTAGGAATTTTGAGTTGGATGTCGTTTTTGTCGTCCGCTTTCACTACGTGAATGCTGCCGCTATCGAAGTTGCTGAATACTTTCATTTTATGACTCACCTTTTAAATCTGAGCTTGAAAGACAGAGGCTAACACAAGGCCTCATCGCGCCCCAATGACTTTCACTGCAAACTGTCTCGTTTGTGGCTAAAGTCTTCAGTTTAGTCAAGCTTATCCGCTTTGCCTGCTGGTCCCGCGAGTTTTGCTAGCCACTTATCCCAGATAAACGGCGTTTTCTCGTTATCTTCTGCTTCCTCTTTTCGACGTACCGCGTTGCGTACCATCATTGCTCCCGTCCAACGGAATGGCTCTGGCGGGAAATGCCCCAACGGTCCTTTGGCTAAACCACTGTTCGTCCACTCGTTATCGATTCCCAATATCAATGAAGATAAGATCTTTCCGCCCATTCGAGTCTGCGCTACACCATTGCCTGAATAACCAAATCCGTAAAAGATATTGCTCTGTTTATCTAGCTCGCCGAAAAAAGGGAAACCAGTAGCAGAACGATCAGAGCCCCCCGTCCATGAATAAGCAAACTCCTCTCCTCTCAAATGAGGAAACAACTTATCGAACGACTTGCGCAGTAGACCTTGGTAGCGTGTTGGCTTGTTAAACATTGCGTCGACTTGGTTATTGAAAGAAAACTGATTGCCGCCTTTCCCCAACATCAAACGGCCATCTGGCGTATCTCGGTAATAGTGGACGAAGATACGTGAATCCAACACGCTAGAACCTGCCTGCCAACCAGATAGAGGTAGTGCGTCACCAAGCGGCTTGGTGATCACCATGTCGGAAGATACCACCACGATACTGTTTTTGAACTGTTTAAACTGCTCCACCATCCATGCATTTAATGCCAATACCACCTGCTGCGCTTGAATGTTTCCTTTAGGTGTACAGACAATGGCAGGTTTTCCATAATCTAGACGCGTCATCGGCGTTTTCTCATAAACTTCTACACCCAGATCAATAGCAACACGGCGTAACCCCCTCACTAATAATGCAGGTTGAACGCTGGCTGCAACTGGAGAGTGAAAGCCTTCTATATGTCGAGGTGAACCCGCATTGGCACGCAGTTCCTCCACCGAGCAACGACGCCAACTGTTCACTTCTAATCGCTTTAACTCGTCCACAACTGGCTGCATTCCCCCAGTTTGAGCCTGATTGGTTGCAGTGTAATAAACCCCTTTTAACGATAATTGCGCATCGATGTTGTGCTGCTGACAAAAGTCGTCAATCTCGAGCACTGCTTGTTCCGACTCTTTTACTAACCAAGCAGCATGTTCTTCACCGAATAACCGTTTCAATGTCGGGAACTTGGTAGACCAAGTCAACATACAACCGCCGTTTGCGCCCGATGCACCACTGCCACAAAGGCCTTTTTCAATCACGACTACCTTTTTTTCCGGAGATTGCTGCTTAATCATAATCGCGGTCCAAAGTCCGGTGTATCCGCCACCAACAATCGCAACGTCACTATTAATGTTCTGCTGTAACGGTTGTGGCGTTTCTGGTTGCTCAGCTTCAATTGCCTGCTTGAACCAATATGAATGATGTGTCATCGGGTATCCTCGTTAGTGCGTTACATCCATTTCCGCAAACACTTTACAAACGATGATGACAATCAACGAGCAAGAAAATCTAACGCTGAGCGATAGAAAATGTTGCACTGAGAGTGTGAAAATTTTCGCTTTCGACAAAAACAAAATGGGGAGCTCGTGGCTCCCCAAAACAAACAGCAAAAAATATTAGTGGTAAACAATTCAAGTCCGTCTTACTGGTTAGTATTTACCGGTATCACGCATGCGGTACTCGTATTGAACATTGAGAATAGGCTGGTAAACAACTTGCCCGTCACTTTGCAAGAACTCATTTACCATGACTTTTGAGTCAGTGATAGAAAACGATTGGCGATCAACATACGTTGTAAGGCTCGTAAACTCATCACGGAGTTGTCCAGATGATTTATTTTGGTAGCTTTGGATCATGTCTCGGCCCATTTCATAAGCCGCTTGTTTGCTATCCATTACGTCGCCATGGATAGTTTCGGTATCGTTTGTCCACTGATAACCACCAGCAAGAGCCATAGAAGGTGCAGCAATCAGAGCAATCGTACTTGCTAAAGTTGTTAAGCGTTTCATAAACCTCTCCTTACTTACCTTTACATCGGGCCAAAATTGGCTCGATACTTATAAGGTACGTATAAAGACCTAAAACACGTCAAAACAATTTCAAATAATGTTCAATTTTCGTTCAACTTATTTCACATTAACTTAGCAACTCAACGTCATATTCAGCCGACATTCGCATTTTCTTTCTTTTGAACAATGGGTTTCAACCTGACACTTCCTTACCAAACCATACAATACCTAAGGTCAATTTTCTCTTAGAATTCCAGCAAAAGAACAGTGTTCAAAACCTTACACAAACGTCGGACACAGCAAAAACCACCTCTTTTCAGTCGTGCTTTGCATCCCTCCTTTTCGGGTTCTTCGCTGCTCGTCCGTCGGTTCTTAATTGTCGCTATTGAGCACAAGTTAATCTGGAGTGAAAATGACCGCGAACAAATCCATTTTTTACCATAGCAAATCGATTTACTCAGATGATTATGCTGATGTCTACAAGCCAATTTGGACCTACAGAGCTAAGTTCATCTTACGTGCGCTTTATTACAAACGTGCGTTTAAGCACCTTTCAGACAATATTGAATCGTCATTGTTAGAGTTGCTTTGTACACGTACGCATCGATTTTTAGAGAAGCCGTTTCGTCCGTATATCATCAAAAACAACTCAGCGTTCGATCGTTCTAACTTGGTGGTTGATCACTATAAAACGATTTCAGAACTGTTTTCTAAACAAACAATCGAAGAAATCTACACAGACTCGAAAGGCCTAACATTAGCCTCTTTTGAAATTGACGAAATCCTGTACTCGGTGAGATTAGTATACGAAGCACGTTATCAAAAAGAAGGCGATATGAGCCTAGTGCTGCACAGCGCTGAAGATGGCAACTTCTACACGCTCTCTTTTACGCTCGGTCACATCGAATCTGGACGCAGCATTATGATTGGCGGCTTACAAGGACCGCGAAGCAGTGAAGAAAACAACGCGAAAATTAAAAAGCTAACTCGTAAGCTTTACGGACAGAGACCAAAAAGCTTGATGGTGAGCTTGCTCACTTTGCTCGCACAAATTTGGGAAGTGAACACGATTCTAGCAGTGAAAACGCAGTCCCATACTTACGCAGCTAAGCGCTACAGCAAAGGGCGAATCAAAACAGATTACGATGCACTCTGGCAAGAATTAGGCGGCACCGAATACAATCGTCATTTTTACTCAATTGATGTAAATGCACCCCGTCGAGATATCGAAGGCATGTCGCGCTCTAAGCGTTCGATGTATCGTCGCCGTTATGAATGGCTAGACAACACCAAGATCACTTTCGAACAAATATTAAAAGGCGAGCAAGCTAAAAGCTAAGGAGAAGCGTTCATGCGTTATTCATTCATTACTGCTTTAGTGTTGTCGGCTTTTTCTTTGTCAGCCAATGCAGAAACCAGTGAGCACATCATAGGTACAAACATTGGCTATGGCGATGTGAACTACGATGCTCCGACAAGCAAAGAATCAGGCGACATGTTCTTAGGTGAAATATATTACCGCTACATGCCAACACATAACTTTGGTATCGAAGCAGGTTATAAAGGCGCGTTTGACGGTATCGGCTCGATACTCGTGAGTCCGATTTCAGAAGTCACCGATACGAGCTTCTCCGGACCTCGCTTGAGTGGCTATGCTAGCTATCCTCTGGGTTCAGGTTTCGAACTGTACGGCAAGGCAGGTGTCACTCTCTACACTCTCGAATACACTTATAAAGTGAACGGTCAGAGCAAGAACATCGAACACTCAAGTGTCGGAGGTGAAGCGGCTGGCGGTATCGGCTGGAGCTATAAACACTTTGGTTTGAATGCAGAATATGTGTACTCAAAAAACAGCGATTTTGACTCTAGCGGCGTGATGTTTGGTGCGCAACTGCGTTTTTAAACAAGGCTTACAAGTTAATACAAAAGGCAGCGAGAGGCTCATTCGCTGCCTTTTTTCGTGAATATAGGTCAATACGCAAGCGCGAGAATGATCCCCGCCACGATAGAAGTAACGCCAAGCCCTCGGGTGAGATACCATTTCTCAGACAGAAACCAAATCCCCATAAACAATCCAAACACAATGCTGATTTGCCTTAGTGCTACGACCAAACTCACGTTGTCGGTCATGGTCATCGCAAACAGCACCAAGCCGTAGGTGGATGCCATCATTACCCCTGCCATGCTGGCTGTTTTGCGGATCTGCCACGCTGTCTTAATCTCATCTGGCTTGTCCGTAACTAAGCACCACACAAGGGCAGGAATACCAATTGCCCAAAACTGCACGCCCAAATAGAAGATTGCACTGTACTGATCATTCAAGATCTCTGATGCTTGTCCTGTGAGTAAACTCAGCGCTTCTTTATCAACCACGGAGTAACCCGTTGTGCCTATTGCGGCAATTAATGCCCAGAACACACCGACATTCAAATAAGAGCTCAGCGTCATCTGACGAAAGTTCGTCAGTGGTACCAGCATACAACCAAGGGTTATCAGCAAGAATCCAAGCCACTGCTGACTGGATAATTCATGCCCTAATGCCACACTGATTGCGCCGACCATCATCACAGGCAACGCCCGAGCAATTGGATAAACCACCCCCACGTCTGCGTGCTTATAAGCGACAATCAAACCGACTAGATAGACCATTTGTGAAATGCCGCTAATGAACAGCAATCCCCAAAACTCGCTCGGTAATGATGTCCAGCCAATGGTCGCCACATACCAAATCAAATAAGGGGTAAGAATGAAACATGCAGAGAAGCTGGCTGCTATAGTAAACGCGAGTCCAGAGCCTGAATTGCTTTTACCAAGGATATTCCAGCCCGCATGGAGAACAGCAGAAAAAACGACGAGACCAATCGCCAACAAATCCATTTCAATGTTCCTGTCTGAATAAAATAAAGGCCCCGAGATGGAGCCTTAGATGATGAGAAAATCCACTTAACGATTGAGTTCCGCCAGAGATTCAATGCTGATGGCATCGTGTCGCCAATACTCGATATCGCAATCAATCAACTCACCGTGCTGGTTATAGTTGATGCGCTCCACCACCATCGCGGGAGTGCCAGCTGTCGCGCGCAGTGCCTGAGCCATTTCACCCAACAAAGTGCTGGTTGAAATGCGGTAGCGAATCTTTTGATACGTCACGCCATAATGATCGCGGTAAATGTCCGTCAGTGAATTTGATAAATCGTAATCCAGCAGGTTCGGAAACAGCTCTGGACGAATGTAGTTTGTTACGAATACCACAGGTCTGTCTTCAAGGTATCGCACACGGTCGACTCGATACACATCCGAGAAAGGCTGCAAGTCCAGCAAGCGCGCGGCTTGTTTGTTTGCCAACGTTCCTTTTGCTGCAACCAACTCCGTTTTGGGCACACGATTTTGCGCTTTCGCCATGTTCGGGAAGTTTAGCGTTTGGGTTGGGTCGTAACGCAATGGCTCAGGTGAGATAAACCAGCCTCGACGATCTTCGCGATAGATTCGACCTTCCGCTTCTAGCAGTGATAAAGCTTCACGCAGAGTGACGCGTGTAGTATCGAACGACTCCGCCAACTTACGCTCTGCTGGCAGTTTTTGACGCGGCGATAGCATGCCCGCTTCAATCTGTTCAACAATCGAATCTTTAATTTTTACGTATTGCACGAAGTGTCCTTATCTTTTGCGCCAAGCTTGTGTGCGATTTTCTAACAATTTACCCAAAGTCATCTGAACAATCTTCGCAATCGCGGCAGCCATCATGATCATCACAGCCATCGCTGCTGCAGCGCCAGTTTGACCTGCATCGTCCATATTCAGAATCGAGACCGAAGCCGGAATCGTATCAGTTGAGTAAAGGAATACTACCGCAGAAGTGGTGGTCAATGCATTAACAAACAAGTAAGTCGCAATGTCCAAAATCGCAGGTAAACATACAGGTAATGTCACTTTAAAGAACAACTTGTATTGAGGAAGCTTCACCGATGCTGCTGTGGCTTCAATCTCCGATGGCAACTGCTTTAGCGCTGTCAGGGCGGTCATGTGACCCACTGTGTAGTAATGCACTACCGTGTTAATCACCAAGAACGCCATGGTGCCATAAAGCACATTCAGAGGATTATTCGCATCATTGAAGTAAAAGATGTAACCCAAGCCAAGCACCATACCCGGAACCGCCATTGGCACCACGCTAAGCATTTGCATCACCTGACGAATTGGACCAAACGCACGCCCTTTCTCAATGCAGTAAGCACCGACAAAGATAATGGCTGTACCAATAACCGCCGTCCAACCTGCAAGTGTTAGCGAGTTGAAGAATGGGCTCCAACCGTAGGTGCTCATTTCAGCAAAATTGTAGTTGTTTAGCGTCAGCGCTTTGTTCCAAGGCCAGAACGTAACTAACGAGCCATACACCGCCATGCCAAGCACAGCCAGCACTGCGATAGAAATGATGCTGCAGTAAACCAAACAGATGCTGTCGCGCGCTTTATTAGGTTCTGGCTGATAAGGCACCGAGCGAGTGTCGAATAAGCTCTTTTGTTTTTTCTGTACCCAGCGGTCTGCGCCAAACGCCATTACCGCAGGGAATAACAACATAATGCTAGTCACCGCACCCATGGCAAAGTTTTGCTGTCCCACGACTTGCTTGAAGATATCAGTCGCCAGAACGTTGTAGCTACCACCAATCACTTTCGGCACACCAAAGTCCGTGATAACTAGCGTAAAGACGACAATGAGCGTGCTGATCAAACCGTATTTCGCCGCAGGTAACGTCACCATAAAGAAAGTTTTGATGGGAGAGGTTTTAAGTGCACGAGCTGCTTCATACAAACGGGCATCTGAAGTACGCAGCGAAGTGGTCAAAATCATCAATGCATGAGGAAAGGTCCAGAAGATCAAACCCATCGAGATACCAATCACGCCATAAATCGAGTTTCCTAACAGCATCTCTTTAGCAATGCCTTGATTGCCGAAAAGGAAGATCAAACTGATCGCCGGCAACAACGAAGGCGCAAGGATCGGCGCAGTACCTAGAATTTGAAACAAACCTTTAAACGGCATGCATGAACGAGTCAGCGCGTAGGCATAACCAAACGCAAGCACACCGACTACCGAGGTCACAATCACGCCCAAAGTGAAGGTATTACCCACCGACACCCACAAGCTTGAAGAAGAAAAGTACGTCGCAAAGTTTGCCAGACCGACAAATTCGCCATTGGCATTTTGCACACTCTTGGTCAACATTGCCCAAAGCGGCATTAAGATGAACAGCACCATCATGGTCGACAAACCAGCGAGCAAACCGAACAACACAAGGTTGTCGCGGCTAACACGTCCGAGTAAGGATTTTGCTTTGTCTTGTGTGGTCAGGCTATTCATCGTCATTGTCTTCGCATTCATGTTTACACCTACGCCGCTAGCGCTTTATCAACCGAGGGCACGGCGTAACCATGCAGCCCTTCTTCAGCAAACTGGATGTAACGTACATCGCCCGCCTTGATATTGAGTTTTTGAACCGTTTCCACAGGCACATCCACGACGATGGTTTTCGTTGAGCTGTCGTTTTGCAATACGCAATCAATGCGGAAAAACGCCCCCAAAAACTCAGTTGCCGTAACTCGCACTGGTAAAGAGTTGGTGTAGTTTTCAACGAACTTGATGCTTTCAGGACGCACCGCAAGGTCGAAGCGGTCACCACGTTGGATCTTACGATTGGTCAAGCTTGGCGCTGGCATTAGGGTTTCCGCAATGCGCACTTGGGAGTCCGTAGCTACTGAGGTTTCAATAAAGTTCATGCTGCCGACAAACTCAGCGACAAAGCGCGTTGCTGGTTGTTGGTAGATCTCTTGAGGTGTGCCGACTTGCTCAATCACGCCATGGTTCATTACCACGATGCGATCCGCCATCGACAGCGCTTCGTCCTGATCGTGCGTAACCATGATGGTGGTGATGCCCAGCTTGCGTTGCAGCTTACAAATCTCGTCACGTAAGTGAACACGTACTTTTGCATCCAGCGCTGACAGCGGCTCATCAAGTAGCAGTAGACCCGGAGACAACGCTAATGCGCGAGCGAGTGCTACACGCTGCTGTTGACCACCAGAAAGTTGGTTAGGGAATTTCTCGCCAGAGGTTGGAAGACCAATGGTTTCTAACCAGTAATCTACTTTCTCTAGCGCTTCTTTGGTCGACATACCTTGGTTCTTCAAACCCACTGCAATATTCTCTTGCACAGTTAGGTTCGGAAACAAAGCATAAGATTGGAATACGATGCCGAAATCGCGCTTCTCTGGTGGTAGGAATGTGGTCTCTTGACCGTTTTGAAAAATCGCACCAGACGTTGGCAAGTCTAAACCTGCAATGGCACGTAGCAGAGTGGTTTTACCGCAGCCAGAAGGACCAAGAAAACAAACGAACTCGCCCTTTTCAATCGCTAGCGAGATTTTCTTTAATGCAGTGAACTGTCCGAATTGCTTCACTACATTTTCGATATTTAGGTAATGTTGGTTAGTTGACATAACACACGCTCCAAATGGTATATACCAACTTTAGTTTTGGAGTGTTACGTTCCAATGACAAATTTATAGCCAGAAGATGACAAATAGATGAAGGGCGATGAGGTTTGTTCAAGTGGTAATTAGAGATTCCCGACTCGCTCCTTCGTCACTCTCGAGAATGACGTGGTAAGTGTGGATCAAAAATTCTGAATCACACTCATTGCCTAGAATTACGAACTTTGACTTTCGCGCCATAAGCTTAAGATCGTCATTCCGGACGAGCTTAAGCGAGCCATCCGGAATCTCTTACAAGCACTATATTCTGAGATTTCCGACTCGCTCCTTCGTCGTTCTCGAGAATGACGTGGTGAGTGCGGATAGAAAATCCCAACTTTCTTAAGTCCGTCATTCCAGCGAACCTAGGTGAGACTAGGAATCTACTTTCAGCAAACTTTGAAATAACAGAGAAAACAAAAAATCCACCTCAACCGAGGTGGATTTCAGCATTCAACTCAAAGCAAATTCAATTAAGACTTTGGCTCTGATTTCGCGTCAAACTTCTCAGACCATGCCGCTAGGATCTCTGCACGCTTACTGCCCATTTGCGCGAAGTCCATCTTCGCCATGTTCTCTTGAACATTCGGGAAGTTAGATACTGTCGCTTTCACTTCTTTATGTGCAACCACTGGGTACATTTCTACGTAAAGCTCGTTTGCCGCTTTAGAGATTGACCAGTCGACAACACGTTTCGCTGCATCAGACTCTTTTACTAGACCAACGGCTTCTGATTCCCAGCCGATGCCTTTTGGTGTGATCACCGCTAGTGGTGCACCTTGTGTTTTCAGCTTCGCACCGCGGCTAGCCATCGAGATACCGATAGCCACTTCACCCATGCCCGCTTGAACACATGGCTTAGAACCCGAGTGCGTGTAGTGTGCAATGTTCTTATCTAGGTCACGCATGTAGTTCCATGCTTGATCTTCACCCATGTTTTGTAGCCAAGCAGAAACCTGCATGTAGCCAGTGCCTGAAGAAGCTGGGTTCGGCATTGCAATGTGACCTTTGTAAACCGGTTTCGTTAGGTCTTCCCAAGACGTTGGTTTCGGTAGGTTAAGTTGTTTCGCTACCGCTTCGTTGAAACAAACTGCGTTAAAGAATGCATCGTTACCGAACCAAGCTTGGTTTGATTGAGGGTCGTTTAGGTTCGCGTGCAGCTCTTCCAAACCTTTTGGTGTGTAAGGCTTAATAAGACCTTCATCTTTAAGCAGTGCCATTGACGAGCCAGCAAGACCCCAAACCACTTCCGCTTGAGGGTTGTTCTTTTCTGCCAGCAATTTCGCCGTCATGATACCGGTCGAATCGCGAACCCACTTAATCTTTATATCTGGGTTATCTTTCTCAAACGCAGACTTGTATTTCGCAAGAATGTCAGTTTCGAAAGCGGTGTAAACCGTGACTTCCTGTGCTGCCATTGCATTCGTAGCTAGCAGAGAGACAAGTGCAGCCAGCGATCCTTTCATCAAACGGTTTTTCATCATTTTCTCCAGTTAATTTAGCTAAGTTTTCATTTGGTCTGTACCAGTTGACGATATACACCCTACTGAGCCTTTGTGACGAATTCATGACCATTAAATGGCAGTTTTACGAAAATTTGCGATGAATAATCGTTCAATTGATCCGCCATTTTCTGGATATTAAAGTTTTATGAAATTGGAGATTCGCCTATTTACTGCCCTTTTCTTCCTCGCTAGAGTGAACTCGAAATTTGGTGTAGACCAACTGGCTTATTCTGATGGAAATCGAGATGAAAAACGAATACCTACTACTGACTCCAGGTCCTCTATCTACTTCTGAAACAGTACGCGAAGCCATGCTGAAAGACTGGTGTACTTGGGATGATGAATACAACAAAGACATTGTAGAAGTGATCCGCACTAAGCTTGTAAAACTGGCGACGGAGCAAGACGGCTACACCAGCGTACTAATGCAAGGTAGTGGCACCGCATCAGTAGAAGCGACGATTGGCAGCGCCATTGGCAAAGATGGAAAGCTGCTAGTTGTCGACAACGGTGCTTACGGTGCACGTATCGCTCAGATCGCTGATTACCTAAATATTCCATGCCATGTAGTTTCCCCAGGCGAAACATCACAGCCACACTTGAACGAGGTGGAAACTGCATTGGCATCGGATCCTACAATCACACACGTGGCGATTGTTCATTGCGAGACAACCACTGGCATGCTCAACCCAATTGAGGCATTTGCTTCTGCGGCAAAAGCACACGGTAAAGTCGTGATTCTCGATGCCATGTCGAGCTTTGGTGGCATTCCTATCGATATCGCAGAGCTAGGCATCGATTTTATGATCAGCTCAGCGAACAAATGTATCCAAGGTGTACCGGGTTTTGGCTTTGTGATTGCAAAACAAACAGAGCTCGAAAAGTGCCAAGGTCAGGCACGTTCTTTGAGCCTTGATCTTTACGACCAGTGGCACTGCATGGAAGTGAACCACGGCAAATGGCGTTTCACGTCTCCAACGCACACGGTTCGCGCTTTCTATCAAGCCTTGTTAGAGCTGGAACAAGAGGGCGGCATTGAAGCGCGTCATAACCGTTACCAAACTAACCAGAAAACGCTGGTTGCAGGTATGCGTTCTCTGGGTTTCGAACCACTACTGAGTGATGACCTTCACTCGCCAATCATCACTTCTTTCTACTCTCCGACGCACAGTGATTACCAGTTCAAAGCGTTCTACATACGTTTGAAAGAACAGGGCTTCGTGATCTATCCGGGTAAGGTATCGAACGCAGATTGCTTCCGTATCGGCAACATTGGCGAAGTTTACCCAGCTGATATCGAGCGCTTAATCGGTGCAATTGAAAAAGCAATGTACTGGCAAGTTGCGTAAAGCAGCCTTCTGATTGAGAGAGCGTTATGACTCAGAATATCAAACCGACCCATTTCCGTAGCGAAGGCGATGTCAACACGACACCAGCGCGCCAAGCTTGGAACGCATCGATGGACGACGAGCGCACGCAAGCATTACTGAAGCGTGATTCGGAGGTCTTTCTTCATCAAGCCATGTCAACGCCTTGCTTAGATACCTTGGAAGCGGCAGAAGGCATCTACATCCAAGATGCTACCGGCAAAAAGTACATGGACTTCCATGGCAATAACGTCCATCAGCTGGGCTATGGTCATCCGCATGTGATTAAACGCGTGCAAGAACAAATTGCCAAACTGCCGTTTTCACCACGTCGTTTTACCAACGAGACCGCGATTGAATGTGCTGAAAAACTCACCCAAATCTGTGGCGGTGAATTGAACCGCGTGCTGTTTGCGCCGGGAGGCACATCTGCGGTTGGCATGGCACTTAAACTAGCGCGCCACATCACGGGTAACTACAAGGTGGTGTCGTTGTGGGACTCCTTCCACGGCGCATCATTGGATGCCATCTCAGTAGGTGGCGAAGCGTGTTTCAGCCAAGGCATGGGACCATTAATGGCAGGCGTTGAGCGCATTCCACCAGCGGTGTCTTACCGTGGCGCTTTCCCGGTCGTGGACGGCAGCGACGTGCATTACGCCGACTACCTTGAATACGTGATTGAGAAAGAAGGCAGCGTGGGTGCGTTTATCGCAGAAGCGGTTCGCAACACCGATGTTCAAGTGCCAAGTAAAGCCTACTGGAAACGCATCCGCGAAATCTGTGACAAACACAATGTCATGCTGATCATCGACGACATCCCTAACGGCATGGGTCGCAGCGGTGAATGGTTTACCTACCAAGCCTACGACATCGAGCCAGATATGCTCTGTATCGGTAAAGGCTTGGGCGGAGGCTTAGTGCCTATCGCAGCCATGGTAACCAAAGACAAATACAACACTGCCGAGCAAATCTCCATGGGTCATTACACTCATGAGAAAAGCCCTATCGGTTGTGCTGCAGCACTAGCAACCATGGAAGCCATTGAACAAGACGGCTTACTAGATAAAGCCAAAGCCGACAGCCAGTTCATGCGTGAAAAGCTGCTAGAGATGAAAGCCAAGTACCCTGTGATTGGCGATGTTCGTGGCATCGGCATGTTGTGGGGCATTGAACTGGTCACCGACCACGAGAGCAAAGCACGCGCGTATGACGAAGCGGAAGCTGTGTTGTACCAATGCCTCAACAATGGCGTGAGCTTCAAGGTATCGCAAGGTAACGTGATTCAACTCAGCCCACCGCTGATCATCACTCGCGAACAACTGACAGAAGCGTTGGCAATTTTCGAAGAAGCCATCGCCAAAGTGTGCAAAGACTTTAACTACTTTTAGGGTCGACTGACCTCAACAAAAACCAATTTATCCAGAGCGCGGTTCCAATGTGTAGGCAGCGCTCTGGCAAGCAAGAAAAAGGATTGAACATGAGCAACTCACCAATTCAAGCAGTGATCTTTGACTGGGCTGGCACTATCGTCGATTTCGGCTCTTTTGCACCGACCAGTATCTTTGTGGAAGCGTTCAAACAAGGCTTTGATTTCGATATCGACCTTGAAGAAGCGCGCGAACCAATGGGACTTGGTAAGTGGGACCACATCCAAGCAGTGGGTCGCATCCCTGCGGTTGATAAGCGTTGGAATGAGAAGTTTGGTCGCTCAATGACCAGTGAAGACATCGATGCTATCTACGCAGCATTTATGCCTCTGCAAAAAGCAAAAGTGGCGGACCATGCAGACCCAATCCTTAATGCGATTGAAGTTGTGAACGGTCTGAAAGACAAAGGCATCAAGATCGGTTCTTGTTCTGGTTACCCCCGCGAAGTGATGGATGTGCTGATTCCTGTGGCTGCGGATTACGGCTACAAACCGGATTACGTAGTAGCAACGGATGACCTGTCGCAAGGTGGTCGCCCAGCACCATTTATGGCACTGAAAAACGTGATTGAGCTGAATGTTACCGACGTTAATGCGTGTATCAAAGTGGATGACGCCGCACCGGGCATCGATGAAGGTCACAACGCAGGTATGTGGACCGTTGGTTTGCTGCTTTCTGGTAACGAAGCAGGTCTAACTTTTGAAGAATACCAAGCCGCGGACGAAGCAACGCTTGATGCCGCTCGTGAAAAAGCGCGTGCAAAACTGCTCAAGAGCTCGCCGCATTACCTTATCGATACGATCGCTGACTTCCCAGAAGTGGTTGCAGATATCGAACGTCGCCTAGCGGCAGGTGAGCGTCCTTAGTCGACAATCACTATTCTCACGCATAAAAAAACCTCTCAGCATCGAGAGGTTTTTTGTATCGCGTTTTGTCGCTAACCAAATCAAATTAGTTGATCGCAGTACTTGCTCGGCGTTTTAGCTTAAAGCCCATGTCCGTTGCATATTCTACAGGCTCACCTTTAATGGCTTGCAGTAACTTGTCTGCGGCTTTCGTCCCCATACGTTCGTAATCGAATTCCGCACAGGTCAAACTTGGGTAGGCGTGCTCACCCATGGAAGAGCCTTCCAAACAGATAATCGCAATGTCGGTCGGGACTTTCAGCACTCGGCGGTGACACTCAAACAACGCGCCAATCGCAATCTCTTCATGGCTACATACCAGAGCATTCAAACTTGAATCGCGCAGCAATAACTTTGCCAACCCTTCCGCACCTAATTGTGAAGATGGCGCTTCGTGGGTGGTTAAGAAATGGTCCGGTGCAAGGTAGTTCTCAATCATCGCGCTTTGCCAGCCGTGTAGCTTACGTTGCAAAGTGGAGTGATCCCCACGCGCACCAATGAAGCCAACGTTCTTGAAGCCTTGTTCAATCACATGCTTGGTACAGGCTTTACCCACCTCAAAATGGTCAACACCGATATTGAGATAGCTCGCTTTCGAACTTAACTCAGCAATTTCCAATACTGGCGTATTCGAGGCTTCCAAAAGCTGATTGGTTCGCTGGCTGTGTTCATTACCAAACAACACCACTCCGGCTGGACGGCTCTCAAGAAATGTCGAAAGCAGTTTCTCTTCTTGTTCTACCGAGTAGTCGCTGTAGCCAAGCAGTAACTGATAACCCGCCTTGTTCAACGCTTGTTGAAAGCTCGGTAAGAAAAGCGCGCACGCTTTTTCAAATAGGGAAGGAATGATAAGAGCGATGGAGTAGCTTTCAGCAGACGCCAAAGCCCCTGCCGCTTTATTCGGGATATAGCCGAGCTCATCAACCACTTGTTGAATCTTTTCTCTCAGCTTGTCAGATACTAGCTCAGGCGTTCGTAATGCTCTCGACACCGTCATGGTGCCTACGCCGGCTTTTTTAGCGACGTCCGCCAAGGTGACATTGCCAGTACTTCTTCGTTTGCGAGGTTCGCTCATTGTTCTTATTTAGTGTTCTCTATTTTCTGCCGCGACATCTTACCACAGCGTTTTAGTGGTTTTGATATTAGCGCATTAGAAGTCGATCACAAGCATATGAAACTCGGATGACTGATAAAATGGTAGCGCTATCACAATTTATGATAGCGCTATCAGATAGCGCTACCATTTGTGATCATTCTCAGGTTTTTCTGACAAATTGATCGATAAAGTACCCATCAACAAAACAACAAACCGGAAAGATCCAATGCTACGTGAACTGATTACCTCTGATGTGATTCGCATCCATTCTGATGCTACTGACTGGAAAGATGCGGTGAGCAAATCTTGTGAAGCACTGATTGAAAATGGCGCGATTGAGCCAAGCTACGTGGACGCTATTTACCGCTCACACGAAGAGCTCGGTCCTTACTACGTGGTAGGTCCTGGTATGGCAATGCCACACGCTCGCCCTGAAGATGGCGTTAACCGTTTGTCTCTTGCAATCACAGTGATTCAAAGCGGCGTGAACTTCGATTCTGAAGGGAACGACCCAGTGAAAATGCTGGTTACGCTAGCCGCGACAGACAGTAACTCGCACGTGGATGCGATTTCTAAACTGGCTGAGTTGTTTATGAATGAAGAGCATGTAGAAGCCATCTGCACCGCTCAAAACACACAAGATGTTCTCGCGGTCATCGAAAAATACTAACTCCTGATGTGCCCTTAAAAAATGGGCATACACCCCTATAAAAAGAAAAGGTCTGAATTATGAAAATTATGGTTGTTTGCGGTCACGGTCTTGGTACTAGCCTAATGATGGAAATGAGCATCAAAGGCATCGTGAAAGAATTGAATGTAAACGCAGAAGTGGATCATATCGATCTAGGTTCTGCAAAAGGTACGGATTGTGACATCTTCATCGGTACTAACGACATCGTTGAACAGTTGAACGCGCTTGGCGTTGAACCTCGCATCGTTGCGCTTGATAACATGGTCGACAAAGTGGCAATGAAAGAGCGTCTATCTGTGGCACTTCAAGAGCTTGGCGCTCTATAAGGTGGCGTTATGGAATTCTTCAGTTTCTTAATGAACGATGTCCTATCAGAGCCGGCGGTTCTGGTAGGTCTCATCGCCCTAATCGGCTTAATTGCCCAGAAAAAACCGGTCACCGAGTGCATTAAAGGCACGGTAAAAACCATTCTTGGTTTCATCGTGCTTGGTGCGGGTGCGGGTCTGGTTGTAACTTCTCTGGGTGACTTTGCGACGATTTTCCAACACGCGTTCGGCATCACTGGCGTGGTTCCAAACAACGAAGCTATCGTCTCTATCGCGCAAGAAGCGTTTGGTAAAGAGATGGCGATGATCATGTTCTTCGGTATGTTAGTGAACATCTTGATCGCTCGCTTCACGCCATGGAAATTCATCTTCCTAACAGGTCACCACACGCTATTTATGTCGATGATGGTAGCGGCGATCCTTGCTTCTAGCGGCATGAAAGGTGTTCCACTGATCGCACTTGGCTCTCTGGTTGTGGGCTCTGTGATGGTGTTCTTCCCTGCGATTGCTCACAAGTACATGAAGCAAGTAACAGGTTCTGACGACGTTGCGATTGGTCACTTCTCTACCCTTTCTTACGTACTAGCGGGCTTTATTGGCAGCAAGTTCGGTAACAAAGAACACTCTACTGAAGAGATGAACGTACCTAAGAGCTTGTTGTTCCTACGTGATACGCCTGTAGCAATCTCGTTCACTATGGGCATCATCTTTATGGTGACGTGTATCTTTGCTGGCGGTGACTTTGTACGCGAAGTTAGCGGTGGTAAGCACTGGTTCATGTTCGCGCTGATGCAATCCATCACATTCGCCGGTGGTGTGTACGTTATCCTTCAAGGTGTACGTATGGTTATCGCAGAAATCGTTCCGGCGTTTAAAGGCATCTCAGACAAACTAGTACCAAACGCGAAACCTGCGCTTGATTGTCCGGTTGTATTCCCATACGCACCAAACGCAGTATTGGTTGGCTTCCTATCGAGCTTTGCGGCGGGTCTTCTGGGCATGTTCCTACTTTACGTGATGGGGCTTACTGTGATTATCCCTGGTGTCGTTCCACACTTCTTTGTAGGTGCAGCGGCAGGTGTATTTGGTAACGCTACAGGTGGTCGTCGCGGTGCAATCTTGGGTGCTTTTGCACAAGGTCTACTGATTACCTTCCTACCAGTATTCCTAATGCCAGTGCTTGGTGACCTAGGCTTTGCTAACACAACCTTTAGTGACGCAGACTTCGGCGCTGTTGGTATCTTACTGGGTCTGATTGTTCGCTAAGTAGCCTGAATATGACTAGCTGATAACTGACTTGATTGATGCGGGAATAGGCTCATCGGCATCAATCTTCAAGAATCTCTAGTCATAGCAAACGACGAACTTTAGAAGAAACCAGTCATAAAAAATAATCATAGAAAACAATCGTAGAAAGAAAACAAACGCCCCTAACGTGAGGGGCGTTTTTCTTTTTGGCACTATCTTAAGGAGGTTTGGCTTATTGAAGCGTATTTCCGTTAGATAGCAGCTTTCTTGTCGGCTCTTGCTCGGTGTATTCGACCGCATCGTGAGCGGCGAGCTTCTCAACTTTCGCCTGTTCACCCACCACAATCAACACGTGTTGTTTCACCAGAGCGTCGACTACTTCAATGTTGTGCTGACGAAGAAGCGCTCTCACTTCGCTCTCTTTTCCTTCATGATACTTAATAAAGTAACGTTCAGGTTGCTGCTCGGCTTGATCTTGGCGTTCATCCACGAGAGGAAATCCTTGATTGTTTGCCAAGCTGCTTGAGCTCAGTCCGATTGCCAATAGTGCGGTAGCGCCTACCGCAGACAAAGAAAGTAAGGTCAACTTCTTCATAGTCACTCCTTATTGAAAGGTCAGAGTCCAACTGTTGATGGTGCCTGTGTCTCTTCTGGCACTGTCCACCGCTTTTAGTTCCCATGTACCTTGCGATTCAAAACCAGAAAAATCCGCTTGGAACGTATTTTTTATATCGTTAGCGCTGCCGCCAGTATTATTGTGAAGTACAACTTCTCCACCAGTCGGTGACGTTAAAGTCACTCGTAGATCACCGATGTAAGTGTGGCTAATATCAACGTCAATACTTACTGTGCCTGAATCACCAGAGCGAGCGACTTCTACTGCACTGATTGCGCCAGAGGATTTATTATCTGGAATCGCAACAGGGCTGGTATTTGAGAAGCTAGAGTCCGAAGAGCTACCACCATCAGGTCCATTACAGCCAGCGTCCAAGAACAGCTTCGCCGCTTCAGCATTAACTAGGCCGTGGCCAGTACGGTTGTCTCGACCAGCAACATCAATATCTGTTGCAGTTTTCACTAGTGCATTACGTACTTGCGCTGCTGTACAGGTTGGGTGGTAACTCCACACCAAGCCAGCTACGCCCGTTACGTGCGGTGTCGCCATTGATGTACCATTGTAGTACTCGTAATCTTCACCAGAGGTTGTTGCAACAGTAATTTCCTGACCAACATACCCCAATAGCTCTTGACCAAATGCACGATCAACCGTTACCGAAACCATACGATAAGCGTTGTTTGTGTCTACCAAGAATGGGTTTTGTAAACCAGGTAGTTCAGAGTTGCTGTATACGATTGCAGCTCGCGCACCCGCATTGTAACAAGCCTGAACCGCATCCACCTCTGGGTAGTTACCTGAAGACTGGTTGCCAATACGCTCAGTCAAACAAATTTTGCCCGACATATCACCACAGTTAACGTTACCGCCAGATACATCACAGCTATCTAGCGTTGCCGTTACTGAACCCGCGATTGGATCCGGAACATACGAAGAACCGTTATTGATCAAACGATTGTGAGGAACAATCCCACGATCAAACTGGCTTACACCATTCAAGGTAATATCAGAAAGTTTACCTTCACCTACCGTAACCGTTGATAAGATCGCCACACCCGGGCCTGAGATCTCAACTTGATTAGTAGATTGTGAGAACGCCGCATGATCATTTTGATTATCAACAGCCGCAACAGACATCACTGAGTCATAAGAAGCTGGATAGCTGTGCGCTGTATTGCCATCATTACCCGCAGCGGCGATCAATAGAACGCCTTGATCGTAAATATTTTGCAGTGCATTTTGCTCAGTTCGGCTTGATTGACTACCACCAAGGCTCATGTTCACAACGTTAGCACCATTATCGGCACAGGTCTGGATTGCTTTAACAAGCCCAGATGAGTAACCCCAACCCGATTCATTAAATACTTTCACGATGTGCAAATTAACATTCTGGTTTGGCATCACACCCTTTACACCTTCGGTGTTGGCAATCGCAGCAATCGTACCCGCGACGTGAGTACCGTGGGCATTGTTGTTACCCGGATCACTCCATGATCCCGTACCACTATCGTTAGTACCAGCAACGCGGTTACCGCTTAGGTCGTTGTGCGAAATGTCGTACCCTGAATCGATAATACATACAGTGCGATTACCCGCATTGAAGTCAGCTAGCAGTTGAGCATTAACCGCTTCATATCCCCATGGGGTCGTTTCGCTGAGCAAATAGCGAGGTGGATCGACTTCCACGTATTCCACATCACTACGGTTGCGAAGCGGCTCTAAGTCATCGCCATCCAATTCAACGCTGTAAATGGCGCGATTGCCCAGTTTTTCCACCTTACGTGCCTTCACCTGTTCTAGAACAGACTCCTGCGCGATTCGTGGCCCCCAGAATGAGTTACCACCCATTGAAGAACGGCTGACTGCATCTTCTTTGAATTTGACGATGTACTTCGTCGGTAACTTAGATTCATCAAATCCCATTGGTGGAGCCGCAAACGCTGACATCGAAGTGGTCAGTGCTATTGCTACGGCAGACAACGAAAATAAGCCTTGTTTTTTACTTGTTGTGTAGTGCATTTGCCCCATTCCTTATTTGAGCTAATTTTTATTCACTATATTCTCATGAAAAGTCATCATCATGATGTTTGCATGAGAGCTTCAGCTATAGTTTACAGAGCAAAAATGCCAAACAATTTGTTTCATGAATATACAAATTTGTACAAAAGATCATTCAATAAACACTTTAAGTTAACATTAAAAATCATCAACAAAACCTTATAAAGCAATTACTTAATTAACAGAAAGTGAATGTTAAATTAATGTTAGTGATTAATTATTCTAAATATAACCCATTTAATCGATTGCTATGCTGAATGGATTTTTTGACCGTGGTGCCAAAACTGAAATATTGAATATTTAGTTGTTGACTGTCTTGAGCATTTACTCAGAATTAGAAGGTTTAGTGAGAAAAATTCTCATCTAAATACTGTTATAGCCGAGCGTATTCACGCATTCGGAACAATAACCATTACAAGAAGAGTGAATGATGAAAAAAACAATCACACTATTAACTGCATTACTTCCGCTTGCCTCCGCCATTGCAGAGGAGCCAACTTTATCACCAGCAATGGTTTCTGCGGCTGAAGTGGTTAGCGCGCAAGAAAATCAAACTTATACGTACGTTCGATGCTGGTATCGTACGAGCCACTCTAGGGACGATGCGGCTACCGATTGGAAATGGGCAAAAAACCAAGATGGTAGTGACTTCACTATCGATGGTTATTGGTGGAGCTCTGTTTCATTTAAAAACATGTTCTACACCAATACCTCACAAAACGTAATTCGCCAGCGTTGTGAGGAAACACTAGATCTAGCGAACGAGAACGCAGACATTACATTTTTTGCTGCCGACAATCGTTATTCTTATAACCACACGATCTGGAGCAATGATGCTGCAATGCAACCAGATCAAATCAACAAGGTAGTGGCTTTGGGCGATAGCTTGTCTGATACAGGCAACATCTTTAACGCGTCCCAATGGCGCTTCCCTAACCCTAATAGCTGGTTCTTGGGTCACTTCTCAAACGGTTTTGTTTGGACGGAATACGTTGCTAAAGCCAAAAACTTACCGCTATACAACTGGGCAGTTGGTGGCGCAGCAGGTGAAAACCAATACATCGCGCTAACTGGTGTCGGCGAACAAGTTTCTTCTTACTTAACCTACACAAAGCTGGCGAAGAACTACAACCCTGCTAACACATTGTTTACGTTAGAGTTTGGTTTAAATGATTTCATGAACTACAACCGTAGCGTGCCGGAAGTAAAAGCGGATTACGCTGAAGCTCTGATTCGTTTAACAGACGCTGGCGCGAAGAACTTCATGTTGATGACACTGCCAGATGCAACCAAAGCACCACAGTTCAAATACTCAACACAGGAAGAAATTGAAACGATTCGTGCGAAAGTATTGAAGATGAACGAGTTCATCAAAGCACAAGCGATGTACTACAAAGCCCAAGGCTACAACATCGCATTGTTTGATACACACGCACTGTTTGAGAAGTTAACCTCGGCACCAGAAGAACACGGTTTCGTAAATGCAAGCGACCCTTGCTTAGACATCAACCGTTCATCCTCTGTTGACTACATGTACACTCACTCATTACGTTCTGAATGTGCAGCATCTGGCGCAGATAAGTTCGTGTTCTGGGATGTGACTCACCCAACCACAGCAACGCATCGTTATGTGGCTGAAAAAATGTTAGAAAGCAGCAATAACTTAGAAGAGTTTCGCTTTTAATAAGCCGTTGTTGTTCATTGCAAGTTAATCTGCATAAAAATGACCACGATGCTTCGTGGTCATTTTTTATCGATATCGACCCCCGATAACGGGTTTATTTGAGCTCGCTTACTTCAAGCCGTTGATTTAGAGACGTTGACTTTGAGCAGTCTCATTCAGCGTTCTGTTTTGGTACGTTACCGCGGAAGCTGTTCACCATAATAGAGATCAACGTCTTTAAGGTTTCATCATCACTGCGGTATGAGTAGGCTCGTATACCCGTAAACTGAACCTGGAACAACTGAGCAAGAAGCAATGTATCCTGGGCTTCAATTTCGCCATTCTCGATTGCTCGCTCAAACAGCTTTGCAAGAAAAGATTCAAATTGGTTTGCTAAGCTGTTTGTTTGATTGCGCAGCGCATTAAAATCCTCAGCAAATTCACTTGCTGATTTGACTAACATGCACACTTCACTGGGATTGGAGTCTCGCTGATTGATAACCACATCAATCGCGAAAGCTTCTATTGCATCTAGAACCGTTGTGTTCTGAGCTAAATGCAACTCAAACAGGGCTTGCAAGTTCGCAACGTACATTTTTAGCGCTTCACAATATAGCCCCTCTTTTGACCCAAACGTCGCATAAATACTTCCAGGACGCAGATTCACGCTATCTTGTAAATCACGTGTAGATGTTGCATGAAAACCTTTCTTCCAGAATAGATCCGAGGCGGCTTTCACCACTTCATCACGTTGGAATTTCTTTGTATTCGCCATGAGCAATTATCAATTTTGAACATATGCTCAATTTTATATTGAGCGACCGCTCAAAATCAACTATCCTGTTCTTGCCTAATCCGCTCATATCCAATTACAGGAGATTTAAACATGGCAGAATTTAAACTGTATACCGCAGAAAACGCACCCGAAGGATCAAAGCACCTGATTGAAAATTCAGTCAAAGCGTTTGGCATGCTACCAAATCTTCATGCTGTTATGGCTGAAGCGCCAACCTTGCTTGAGGGTTATCAAGTTGTGCATGAGCTATTTCAACAAACATCATTTAACGCAGAAGAATTGACCGTCGTATGGCAAACCATCAACGTTGAACATGGTTGTCACTACTGCGTTCCTGCTCATAGTGCGATCGCGGCGTCAATGAAAGTGGATCAGGAGATTGTTGATGCTCTCGTCAACCAAACACCATTGGCAGACGAAAAACTTGAAACACTACGAGAAACAACGCTTCAAATGGTGCGCCAACGTGGTGTAGTGGAAGAGTCTCAGATAGAGAAGTTCTTTGCGGCGGGTTACGGACAGCAGCAACTGCTTGAAATTGTACTTGGTCTAGCGCAAAAAGTGATGAGTAACTACACCAATCACCTAGCTGACACCCCGGTTGATGCACCTTTCAAGAAGTTCGCCAAGTAACTTAAGCTTTTATTACTGGTCCCATTGATGGGACCAGTAATACCTTCAAAAAAGGCTTTGTTGCATGACGCTTCGCTAGTGTGCGCTGATCCCTAATTACAACGGCGCAACGTCGGTTCCTCCTAAAGACTGGTAAAGCGTAACCTGAGTAAGAAACTGGTTGTAGCGGTTTTCCAACAAAGAAGCTTGCGCGTTTCTGGTGTCTTCTTGTGCATTCAAATAGTCCATGATCGATGTCGAGCCATACTGATACCGCGCAGCATAAATGGACTCAGCAGCACTTGCGGCATCATACTGCTCTTGTAAACGCGCCGCTTGATACTTCAATTTTTCTCGTGCTGACAAGGCATTTTCGACATCTTGGAATGCGGCGTACAACACTTGGCGATAGCTCACAATAGCCGATTGATAGTCTAAATCGGCAATGGCTTGGCTGTTTTTCATCTCATTCCACTGCAAAAACGGTAGCGTCATATCCGCACTTAAACTGCCGATCGGGTTGGAAAGCAGGTCTTTGAGCGCTTGTGACGATCCCCCCAAAGCCCCAGTGAGCGTCAGCTTAGGCAAGTAGTCCAAATCTGCTGCGTCTTTATTTGCTAGCGCGGCTTTGACGTCATAAATCGCTGCTTTAATGTCGGGTCTGCGGATCAATAAATCAGACGGAGCACCAACACTCAACGATGGCATATCGCCTTCAGGCAGCATTTGGATGTTTGCACTGATGCTCTTCGGCGGTTGATTGAACAAAATCGCAAAGGCGTTGTTTGCCTCAAGTAAACTCTGTTCAAACTCACTTTGCTGCGCTTGTAAGCTTGCCAACGTACGTTTGGCTTCAAGCACATCTAACTGATCCACAGCGCCAATTTGGTACTGTTTTTCAATCAATTGTAGCGTTTGAGCTGCGTCTGCCACATTACGTTGACTGAGGTTTAAGCGCTGTTTTAGATAGCCGATTTGCCAATATAACGATGCCGTCGTTGCCACCAAACTTTGTGCGGTCGCCTCGCGATCTTGTTGACTTGCCATCGCCGTCCACTTGGCTTGGTCAACGTCTGCCGAGATTTTTCCCCACAAATCCAACTCGTAATTGACGGACAAGTTAGTGCTGTAGCTATCTGCCGATTCCCCGCTATCAAGAGATTTTTGAACTTGTCCTGATGTGGAAGAACTCAACGTAGGGAAAAGGTCATCTTGCGCTAAACCCAGCTGTAAACGCGCTTTCTTTAGCGTTAGCGTTGCCAGCGTCAAATCGTTGTTTTGAGCCAACACCTGAGTAATGTATTGATTAAGCGTTGGGTCGTTAAACGCCAACCACCAAGGATCCATACTGACATCACCCGCAACATGCATCTGTTGCCAATTTGCAGGCACTTGCACCTCAGGAGCTTGATAGTCGCTACGCATAAGCGAACCACAACCTGACAACCACACTGCGCTTAAGGCAGCCGCGACCAATCGAGTTTTGAATTTCATTGTGTTACTCATTTTTAGTCTCTCGCTAGCGCTTCTATCGGATCGAGTTTGGCGGCATTGCGAGCGGGTAAAAAGCCGAAAGCGATGCCAATCAACGTTGAGCAAATAAACGCCCAGATGATCGAGTTCATTGAGTAAATCATTTGGAAGCTGCTGCCAGAGGTACTGAATGCAAAACCAATCAAAAATGCCAAGCCAATACCAGCAATGCCACCACACAAACACACTAGTACCGCTTCAATCAAAAACTGACGCAAAATATCCGCTTGCCTCGCACCCACAGCCATTCGCACACCGATCTCTTTCGTGCGCTCTGTCACCGACACCAACATGATGTTCATTACGCCAATTCCCCCGACAATTAGGGAGATCACCGCAATCGCTGAGATCAGTAACGTCATGGTTGCGGTGGTTTTCTCGATGCTCTGACGAATGGTGTCAGTGTTAATCGTGAAGAAATCTTCTGTACCGTGGCGCATTTTTAACAAGTTGATGATGCTCTGCTCTACCGCCGCACTTGGGGCGTTCTCATCAATCCGTACAGTAATGCCGTTGAGGTAGCGTTGTCCCATCATGCGTCCCGACATAGTGGTGTATGGCACCAAAATTTTCAGCGCGTCGCTGTTGCCAAACGCGTCTTCTTTTTTCTGCGTGACACCCACAATACGCACTGGCAATGAACCAAGAAAAATCACTTCACCAATCGGATTTCTATCCGCAAACATTTCCTTTCTGGTGTTGTCATCAATCACTGCTTCTTGGGCGAGCGAATTCACGCTCTCTTCATCCCAAAACTGACCTTTGGCGATCTCATAACCGCGCACACGGAAATAATCTTCCCCAACCCCTTCCACAGACGCGGTTGCATCCTGATTGGCGTAACGCACGGTTAAGCTGTTGGATAAAGACGACGTGACACTGTCGACAAAAGGTAGACTCTCCAACGATTTAGCATCGTCGGCGGTTAGCGTTTTCACTCGCCCGGAGCGGCGGTCACCAAACCCTTTGCCCGGTCTGACATCAATGGTGTTTGTTCCCATGGATGAAATATTCGACAAAATTTGCTGTTGTGAACCATTACCTAGTGCCACCACGGAAACCACCGAGGCTATACCAATAATGATGCCGAGCATGGTCAAAAACGTGCGCATTCTGTGGCTAGACATCGCCAGCAGCGCCATTTTTAGCGCGTCAATAAAACTGTCCCACTTCCACCACTTACTGGCGGCTTGCGCTGGGCGATGAAAAGACGCGCTCGGTGTCTGTACTGCTTGCTCATTGATTACAACTTGTGCATTTGGCGTATCTGCAATGATTTCACCATCTTTGATTTCAATGATGCGATCCGCAAAGTTCGCCACGTTCATATCATGAGTCACTAAGATGATCGTATGCCCAAGTTGATGCAACTCTTTAAGCAGTGCCATCATCTCTTGCCCACTGTGACTGTCTAATGCGCCAGTGGGCTCATCAGCGAGAATCACCTCACCACCGTTCATCAGTGCACGAGCAACACTCACGCGCTGTTGCTGGCCACCACTCAGTTGGCTGGGCTTGTGAGTCAAACGATCTTCCAGCCCTAAGCGAGCCAATAACGACTGCGCTCGCTCCGTTCTTTGACGATGAGGAACTCCCGCGTAAACCGCAGGTACTTCCACGTTTGCCACCGCGGTTAAATCCCCCAGCAGATGGTAACGCTGGAATATAAAGCCAAAATACTCGCGGCGCAGTTCCGCCAGTTGGTCGGATTCCAACGTCGATACATCTTGCCCATTAATGAAGTATCGACCGCTGGACGGTTTATCCAAGCAGCCGAGCACATTCATCAGCGTCGATTTACCTGAGCCCGATGCACCCACGATCGCGACCATTTCACCGCGTTTTATCTCTAAATTAATGTGGTTCAACACGGTAAGCGACTCGTCTCCAGAGACGAAACGTCGAGTTAAATCCTCAACTTTTAAAAGCACGTCACTCATCTTAGAACCTCATTGGAGGTCGACGACGATCACCTCGGCTTGATGATTCTCCATCCATAGCATTGCCAAGAACAACTTGGTCGCCTTCCTTCAAACCTGAGAGAATTTCTGCGTTCACTTTGTTGTTGATACCCACTGTCACGGGCTTTTGCACCACTTGGCCCTGTTCAAGCACTGGCACGGTATAGTTGCCTTTGCCGCCAGATTTTTGCAGGACTTGTGAAGGGACAATCAAGGTATTTTCCGATTGCTCAAGGACAATCGAAACTTGCGCAGTCATGCCGATGCGCAAAATACCTTGCGGGTTCTTCACATCAAATACAGCGTTGTAGTAAATGGCGTCGCTATCTGAAATGCTCAAATCGCTGTCATCGCCATCCATGATGGTTGGCCCCGGCTCAATGGCGCGCAATGTACCTTTAAACTGCTGATTCGGTTTGCCTAAAATGGTGAACAGCGCCGTTTGGCCTGGGTGAACAAAAATCACATCGGCTTCCGAAATTTCGGCTTTCACCGTCATCGTATCTAACTTGGCTAACTCGATAATAGTTGGCGTGGTTTGATTGGCGTTTACGGTTTGTCCTTCTTCCACCGCGGTGTAGACAACCGTGCCATCCATCGGTGCGTTGATGGTGGTGTAACCGAGATCTAACTGCGCATTGTCGACGTTGATTTTGGCTTTCTCGATTTCGGCATCCAGTTGCGCTAACTCGGCTTTGTAGATGGCGAGCGTCGCTTCGGCATTCTCGTAATCAGCTCGTGAGCTCGCTTTCGCTGCCAACATGCCTTTTTGGCGCACGTATTCATAGTTTGCTTGTTTAATCTGTGCTTGCTTAGCCTGGTACTGAGCGTTGAGACTATTAAGAGACGCTTGAGCTTCTTTGAGGCTGTTTTGCTGAGTCAGGCTGTCAATCTGTGCAATCAAATCTCCCTGTTTGATCTCATCCCCTAAGTTCACAGCGAGGCGTTGAATTTGCCCAGATACTTGCGCACCTACATTCACCAATTTGGACGCTTGCAACATGCCGTTGGCTAATACCGCCTTTTCGATATTGCCTTTGCGAACGACTTCTGTCGCGTAAGGAGAAATGGGTTCTGGACGTTGCAGATAATGATAACCACCAGCACCAATAGCAAGTAGGCCACACAAAACGAGCCATTTTTTGTTGAGTTTCATAGCAGGAGTGAAGTAAATAATCGTTTTGATTTTATACTGCTATTTGTCTTAGCCGTACAGGGTACGAGACGTAAAGATAGGTAAATTAACGTCAAGATACTGAAGGAATAACTTCACTAACGTGAAAAATCCGAAATATTATAGTCACTTCAAAACTTTATCATTCAATAAATATAACAAAGATTATTTTTAATATAGAAATTCAAGTTATAAGTATTATAAACAAAACTTTTAAATACCAACAAACCAGTAAAATCTAAGCTTATTCAATATGCCATCCATTTAAATTTTATTATGGTCATTTTGATGATTGAATTTAAAGAGGAGTTAAGTGGCAAGTTAAATAAAAAATACCCACATAACACAGGTAAGACCGAGAGGAGTGTGTCATGTGGGTTTAAAACGATAGTTCTCTTGCTGATTCGAACTACCAACGTTGGGATGCAATGGAAATACAAATGACTCAGAGTTTCCATCACGAACACTTTATCGCTGGATTTGCCTCTGTTTGTTAGGGAACAGTCAGCACAATAAAAATAGAGAAGTAATACCGCAAAAATAAAAATAGAGGCTATGAGTTTAATTTACACATAAAATAATCACCACATTCACGACATGAACCATTAATAAATTCATCAATAAATATTTATTAAGTTAAATTTATTTGTTGTCAACATACTGTTAGTTTTACTCCTAAATATACTGGTCAGATTTGTTTATTTCACTGATTTTCGTTGCAATACAACCTCTAATTAATTCATGAGAAAAAACATGCAGCGACAATTAACTCTTTCACCGATTTATTTATTAATCGGTTTAGCCTCATCGACGGCGTATGCCGGTGGTTTTCAAATTAACGAACATTCGGCGACGGGTCTTGGTCGTGCTTTTGCTGGTGATGCCGTCATTGGTGATAATGCGTCTGTAGTCAGCCGCAACGCCGCAGCGATGACGCTGTTTAAACAAAATGCCTTATCGTTCGGTGTCACTTACGTCAAACCTGACGTTACCGTTAAAAATGCGCAATATCATCGAGCTAATATTAATGCGGATGTCAATGTTGGTATGGGCGGTTTTCCTCCGTCCCCTCAAGTTGACATTACCCCGTCCTTCTCTCAAACCGTGACCGACATTGATGACGTCGATGGCGTTGGTCAACCAGCCGTTGTACCCAATTTTTACTTTATTCACCCTATCAACGACAACTGGTATCTAGGCTTATCGGCATACTCCAACTTCGGAACCGACATGGAGTTTAAACCAAACTATGGCGCACCTGTTTTTGGCGGTGTCACCAGCGTAGCGAGTGTCAACCTTGGCGCAAGCTTGGCATACAAGGTGAACGACCGTTTTAGTATCGGTGGTGGTATTGATGTGATTTACGGCTCTGGTGAACTGTACCGCGATATGGACGTGGGTGTTTGCGTTGGTGGGAACATACTTGGAAACGAACTAGAACAACGTTGCGGAGCCTTAAAAGGCAACGCACTTGATGTGGAAGCTGGCGGCATTGGGCTTGGCGCGAACATTGGCATGATGTACGAGTTTAACGAACGTCATCGCTTGGGTTTGAGCTACAAGCACAGCCCTAACATCGATGCCAAGGGTGACATCCACTTTGCCGGCGAATCGTACGACTCACTTGCTATGCCGCTACCGGATATTGCGGAGTTTTCCGGTTATCACCGCGTCTTACCTAAATTTGCCCTGCACTATTCTGTGCAGTGGATTGGTTGGTCAGCATTTGACAGCTTGAAAGCTGATGATCAGTTGCTAAAAGATTTTCAGTGGCAAGACTCCGCGCACTACTCCATCGGTGCGACTTGGTACGCCAATGAACGTTGGACACTTCGCACGGGTTACATGTTCGACAAAACACCTGTCGATGAGCTGACTTCGCTTTCTATCCCAGATTCGAACCGTCACTGGTTATCTGCGGGTGCCTCTTACCAATGGTCATCAGATACCACGGTTGACATCGGTATGACGTACTTGATTGGTGAAGATGTCAACGTAGAAGAATACGCGTATGAAGGTGTTCCTGCACCGATGGTGACGGGCGTGACCCATTCAAATGCGTTCCTAATTGGTGCCCAACTCAGCCACCGTTTCTAATTTGTCAGGCAGTGATCAAACCTCTAGGTCATTGCCTTGTAACAACGCTTATCGAAGCGACCGAACAGAGACATTATTATGAACAAAACACTACTTGCTTTTTCACTCTCACTTCTCACTCTAGGCGCGGCTCAGGCTTCAGAATGGGGCTATGGCAATGACAAACACGGGCCAGAGCACTGGGGAGAAATCGCCAAAGACTGCGCAACCACGAAAAACCAAAGCCCAATCAACATCGACAACCCAGCCGATGCAAAACTGGAAGCACTGAACCTTTCGTACACTGGTCAGGTCATTGGTTTAACCAACAATGGTCATACGCTGCAAGCGCAAGTGAACGGACGTAATAGCTTCACCATCGATGGCGAGACGTTCGAGCTGCAACAGTTCCATTTCCACACACCTTCAGAAAACCAAATCAAAGGCCGCCAATATCCACTTGAAGCGCACTTTGTACACGCCAACGCAGACGGCGAGTTGGCGGTAATTTCGGTGATGTTTAATGCTGGCGATCAAAACGCAGCGCTGTCTAAACTGATCAACGCAATCCCACAAGAGAATCAAACCACGTTCTTTAAAGATACGTTTGAGATTAACGACTTACTGCCAAAAACTGCAAACTACTATCGATTTAACGGCTCTTTAACCACACCACCATGTTCAGAAGGTGTGCGCTGGTTTGTGCTTAAAGACACTCAAACCTTATCCAAAGATCAAGCCGCGAAACTGATGGAAGTCATGGGACAAAACAATCGTCCGCTACAACCGTTAAATGCGCGCGTTGTACTTTCTAACTAATCGCCAAATCCGATAAGGGGCATCGTATTTGCCCCTTATTTTGATTCGCTCTAACCTCACTTCGTTACAGGCCCCCCCAATGAAAACTCCATCTGTTCTGTCACTCTTACTCTCACTCGCCCCGACACTCGCCTTCTCTCATAACCTTTCTGTCGGTCAAACCACCCCTTCCGTCAGCATTGATACCTATGGCGAAATGACGCTGCAAGGAGACGATGTGGCTTATCAACCTTGGACAACTCAGCAGATGTTAGGCAAAGTCTGTGTGATACAAGCCATTGCAGGTCGTAGTAAAGCCAAAGAGATGAACGCGCCGCTGATGTCAGCAATCACTGCCGCTCACTTTCCTGAAGATCAGTATCAGACCACAACCGTGATCAACCAAGAAGACGCCATCTGGGGAACCGGTACATTTGTAAAATCGTCGGCAGAGGACAGCAAAAAGACATTCTCTTGGTCTTCCATGGTGTTAGACAAAAATGGCGTATTAGCAACAACTTGGGATCTGCAGCAAGAAAGTTCTGCGATTATCGTACAAAATAAACAAGGTGAAATTTTATTCGTGAAAGAAGGGGCTTTAACTCAAGACGAAGTCACACACGTCATCGAACTGATTAAACAGAATATCTAAACCTAAGGTAAGGAAAAGTTATGAAACTGTTCAACACCATCGCGCTCTGTCTTTTAGCGGCTGTAGCCTCTTTCCAATCGATTGCTGGAGACAACGATTGGGACAAGATTGCAGATAAAACCGTCAGTTTTAAATCGGAAACCGACACAGTCAATCCACTGTCACCATTTGCTAACGCTCGTTTCAGCCACATCAAAATCAAATGTACGCAAGGTACGGTCGATCTGAAAAGCGTTAAAGTAATCATGAAAGATGGTCAGGAAAAGACGTTCGACAGTTTAGGTGTTCTGACTAAAGGCATGTCATCAAGAAGCTTAAGCCTACCAACAAAAGATAACGCGAAGTTAGACAAAATCGAGTTGAACTATGAATCGGTTGGCAGCACTGCGCTGCAAGTCGCGGGGGTGACTAAAAAAGCGCAAGTGGAAATCTTAGGTAAGAAAATCGACGAGTAAGCGATGGCTCAACGAGCTCACCCAAACTAAAAACAGCGGCACTAGGCCGCTGTTTTCATTAAAAAATCGTCATGGATAACTAAATGAATTTCTTCAGCTTCGCCAAACCATAAGCGGCGATGGTGACACAATCTTTGATCGTGCCGTCGATCATCATCTGTTCGAACTCCTCAACAGAAAAAGCGCGAGTGATCAAATCCTCTTCTTCACTGTCGAGTTGATTGCCCACGTCCGTTAAATCAGTGGCGAAGTAGACGTGACATGTCTGATTCAAAAAGCCGTATGCGATAAACTGCGCGCCGACATACGCCATGGCGCTCGCCTGCATGCCCGTTTCTTCACGCAGCTCGCCTTTGGCAAGCTCAAGATGATCCGCATTTGGGTTTGATTCCCACGCCCCTTGTGGGATCTCCCAACAACGTTGACCTACGGTGTAACGGTACTGCTGAACCAAGTGAATCATCCCGTTATCGATAGCCAGAATCGCAGCACAATCAGGTTTGTCGACCACACCATAGATGCCCTCTGCGCCGCTCGGACGTAAAATTTTGTCCTCACGCACCGTCATCCACTTATTCTGGTAAACGACTTTGCTGTCTAGCTGTTTGATGTCTGACATGGTTATTCCTTGATTTTTCTGAGGGTTACTGCGGAATAATACCCGATTCAGTTACGCCACCAAAATGTTCTTTAGTTCACTCAAAGACTCAACGGTGTAATTTGGTGCGATACGCTCATCAACGCTTGCGCCTGTGGTATTTAACCAGCAAGTTTCAATACCAAAATTATTACCACCCAGAATATCGGAATGCAGGTTGTCACCCACCATCAGTACGCGCGTTTTGCATGGGTTGCCCATTTGCTGCATCGCGTATTCAAAAATACCTAAGTCCGGTTTTGCTACGCCCACTTGTTCAGAGATCACTACTTTATCGAAGTACTCAGTCATCCCTGTGCGCTCAAGGCGAATCGCTTGCAACTCTGTAAAACCGTTGGTGATGATGCCCATTTTAGCTTTGCCTTGCAGCGCTTCCATCAGCTCTTTTGCACCTGGCAACAAGCTGCAAATATCGGCCATTGCTTCTAAAAATGCGCTATTGAGATCTGCTGTTGTGGTATTCAACTTCTCAGCCCACTCGGTAAAACGCTTATGTTTTAGCTCATCTGCCGTTACTTTGCCGTCTTGGTAATCCACCCAAAGCGGTTTGTTTACGGTTTGGTAATGAGTAAAGTCTTGTTCAGTAAAATCTACGCCTTTGCGAGAAAACATAAGCTGCAAACCTTTGAAAGCATCAAAGTGGAATAAGGTTTCGTCAGCGTCAAACAGGATCCAATCGTACTTCATTTTCTTCTTCCCAAAATCAAGGTCGTAATACTGGTGCATAGTCTAGATTGTTTTCTTCTTGAAGATAATCTCTATAATTGGAAATTAATTGTATCCTTGTGCTCAACAATAAATGCTTCACGATAGTAGGAGATTGATGTGAACGCGATTGCCTCCCTGCCCGTTTTTGTTGCTGTTGTCGAATGCGGCAGCTTTTCCCTTGCGGCCAAACAGCTGAATCTGACGAAATCGGCGATCAGCAAACGCATCAACCAACTAGAAGACGATTTGGGCATTCGTCTCCTTAACCGAACCACGCGTAAGCTGAGCCTGACCGAAGCGGGAGAACGCTATTTTGAGTACGCCTCTCAAGCGCTCAACCTAGCCCAACAAGGCGTGGACGCGGTATCGGAGCTGCAAGGCTCTCCACAAGGTCGGCTCAAAATTACCGTGCCGATGTCTTTCGGTGTGCTGCATATCGCGCCTTTGATCAGCGAGTTTCTCGCTCGTTACCCGAAAATTGAAGTGGATTTAAACCTCGAAGACAAAATGGTCGATTTGGTTAAAGATGGTTTTGATTTGGGGATCCGTATTGGTGAACTCACCTCTTCCAATCTAATCGCAAAACGTCTCGCTCCTTGTAAAAGTGTGCTTTGTGCCTCACCAGATTACTTAGAGGAGTTTGGAACACCACAAAAACCAAGTGATTTAGTCGGTCACAACTGCCTGCGCTACTCCTATTTCCGTGGCGGCGTCGAATGGATGTTCATCAACAACGGCAGCGAATACAAGGTACTTCCAAAAGGAAACTTTATCGTCAATAACAGCGAAGCCATTCGCCAGTTGCTGTTAAGAGGTTCGGGCATTGCGCAACTGCCAACATTTATTGCAGGAAGAGACTTTGCCGCAGGAAATCTAAAACCGGTGATGGAAGAGTACTCTCTACCAGAACACGCCATTTATGCGGTGTTCCCTGAGCGCAAGCACATGCCGTTGAAAGTAAGAGCCTTTATCGATTTTATCAGCGAAAAGCTCGGCACAGATTTACCTTACTGGGATCGTTACAATAGCCCAGAAAAATAACCATATTGATGATAAGTGAGTGAGATTTCACTACTGACATGTTCTGACATTCCATCCGCGTAACCTTATTTGGAACTCAACAGGCAATCCGCCAAAACCAATAAGGAATCACAATATGGAAACCGTTATCGAAACTGTGCAATTTCGTCTAACCGCAGGCACAACAGAGCAAGACGTGATCGCTGCTGCCAAACAGTCACAAACGTTTGTGAAGAATCTGCCGGGCTTTTTGTATCGCTCACTCAGTCACGAAGCGACGGACGATCTGTGGACAGACATCATTTACTGGCGTTCAATGGACGATGCAAAACAGGCGGGAAAACAGATTAAGCAAGCCGTTGAATTTCAGCCTCTGTTATCAATGATTGACTGCGAAAGCTTCGAGCTTATACATCACAACTTAAAAATGTGCAGTGAGCTAGAGAAGTAATCAGCCACACTACTACTAACAACCAGTAGGTCTAGATAAGGAACATCATGAGCAAATCAGAACGACTGTTTGAGCTACTGACGCTTTTGCGCGCAAAGCGTTACGCAGTGACAGCGAAAGAGCTCGCAGAAAGAATGGAAGTCAGCGAACGTACGATTTATCGCGATATTCAGTCGTTGCTCAGTTCTGGTGTTCCGATTCAAGGTGAAGCAGGTGTCGGCTACCTGTTGCAAGCTGGCTCTCATCTGCCACCTTTGATGTTCTCAGAAAAGGAGATGATGGCGCTTGAACTGGGTATGCGGATGGTTCGAGCCTGGTCGGACGCCGAACTCGCCGAAGCGTCTCACTCTGCGTCCACCAAAATACTTTCGGTATTGCCAGATAAGCTCAAACAACAAGTGGAAGATTGTCCGCTGATTGTGCCCGATTATCACACCCAATCCGAGACTGCCAAACGAGGGCAGCTTCTGCGCCACGCGATTGATCATCAGTTTAAGGTCAGTTTGGATTACCAAGATGAAAGCGGACAGGTGACCGAGAGAAAAATCCAACCGTTAGGCCAGTTCTTTTGGGGCAAAGTCTGGACGCTGGTCGCCTGGTGCGAATTGCGCGATGACTATCGCCAGTTCCGCCTCGACCGTATCCAAGCACTGCGTATGCACGATGAAGAGTTTCAGAGTGCGGAAACCAAATCTCTCAAACATTATATTGCGCAGTATGAATCGAAAGATTGAGTGTTCTTCATCCTTCCATCACAAGGATTCTACATTGCTCTGCTCAATGCGAGATATTTGGAAAGGCACATTTAGTTAAACTAATGTTTCATTTTTAACAGATGCGCAACCAACCTAAGATCGTTAACTTAAGTAGCACGTCAACCACACCGGAGCGTGAAGCTATGAAAGTACTGATTCAATACACCCAAGCAGGGAAATATCGAGATCAAGCGTGGGAGTCTTTAACTCTTCGATCTAAAGGTGATATGCAGGCAGTTACCCCTTCTTATGCTGCCCAACTTATCGAACAAAGCAAAGCGACACTTGTGATGACAGAGGAGCAACAAATCGTTATTCATCCATAACCGATTATTAGCCTTGTTTAACCAACCTTTGTTAGTTGTGCAAGGCTTACATCTCGCCATTTCACGTTATCAATTTTATACACGACCAACTATATTTACATAAAAATCAATAAAATAGTTCTTATTTTCGTTCTCGACACTCCTTCAAAACGGCCTTACATTCATAGCTAAGATATAGGTTATCTGTTAGTCTCTTTATTTCTTCATGATAAAAATTAGGATAAAACCTTTGAAAAAGCATCGGTTTATTATAAGGATAGGTGCAATATGCAATTGATCTGGAACATTATTGGATACTTAATGTTCTCTGGTGTATTAGTTATTTTTTTTCAAACATTCTTTATAGGTATCATGCACCTTTTAATGCCAAAAGACATTGTCAATAGCTACTTTAAAGAACCTTATTTTAACACTTTCGAACTAGCTCTATTTACAGGTTGGCCTTACGCATTTTTCCGAACATTGATGTTTGTTCGTTTAATCGTTCAACCTAACTCAGGTAAAAAACGAAAGTTACCCGATGTATCCCAAGAGGTGCCTAGGTGGTACCGTCTATTATCCTTCATAATAATATGGGTAATTATCATAAACTCTACAATGTTAGCACTTGTATTTTTTATCGCAGGTTTTTTATCACTAGCAAATCATGTATGACCTTCACTTATCCAACCAAGTTTAATATCACACTTTAAATGTAAAAAATCACATTAACAATTTCATACAAATAATAAATACATCAGCTAATTTGTAACTTTTTAAAATGAAAGTCTAGAAGGCAAAAAATAAACCTTTTTAAATATAGTTTTTTGTTAGTATCTGCACAAACAAATTATTAGCTAGAGGTGCTCTGTGTCGGGATTATTTGAGTATAAAATAAAAACTCATGATAACTTATCATCAATTATATTAAACATGTATGGTACTCCATATGAAAGGCTAAATTTATCACTTGATAATAAAAAGCTTACGAGTCTATCCGCATCGCTCGAAGTTGAGGGTTACCTGCGAATGCTCATATAGTTAAACAAGCCGAAAAACTGAATAAAATAGCTCAAGCATCTAAAGTGGGCGGACATGTTTTAGTCGGTGTTGGTCTGACGGCTTCCTGCATTCAGATTGCGAATACACAAGACCAACATGAGAAGAATGAAATTTTTGTTGAGTCAATAACTAGCACAGCTGTAGGAATGGGTACCAGCGCGTTAGTCGGTCTATTTTTAGTATCAAACCCTATTGGCTGGGTGACTGCCATTGTACTCGCTGCCGGTTCAACGGCTGTAGGTTATGCATCCGGTAAAGTGGCAAAAAGCTTTTATAATTCAATTGAAAGCAAGCCAAACTTAGTCGCTAGTACTGGAATAGAGTCTATATGCAGCAAGTAATCACATTTCTTTTTTACACTTTAATGACTGGTGTGATTATTATTTTCTTACAAACCATTTTTATCGGTGTCATGCACTTTCTGATGCCGAAGGAGATTGTTGGGAACTATTTTAAAAAACCATATTTTAATGAATTTGAGCTTTCTTTATTCACAGGGTGGCCTTACGCATTTTTCCGAACATTGATGTTTGTTCGTTTAATCGTTCAACCTAGCTCAGGTGAAAAGCGAAAATTACCTAATATTTCTAGAGAAGTACCAAAATGGTATCGTTATTTGTCGATTCTATTACTGGGTATTATCATTGTTAACTCTGTTGTCGTTGCCCTGACTTTATCAATTGGTGCCGTTCTTTTAGCAATTGAATGAGAAATTAACATTAAAATATAACGATGTACTCGACGAAGAGAGCTCAGTCAGAACTCTCTAATCGCCAGTGTTATTGCATACTGATCTCTACTCTTCTTCGTTGAGACGACGAATCAACTTAGCTGGCGTGCCTCCGTATAGACAATCTGGCGGCACATCATGGTTAACGACCGAGTTCGCCGCAATCACCGAGCGAGCGCCAACTGTTACACCTTGGTTGATGACGGAATTTCCGCCAATCCACACATCATCTTCAATCGTGATAGGTTTACAAAACGTTTCCCAACGTCGACGACTTCGGTAATCAACAGAATGAGAAGCGGTATAGAATTGCACGCTCGGTCCAATGAGCACGTGGTTCCCGATGGTAATTTTGGCACCATCGAGCATGACCACGTTCATGTTGATAAAGGTTTCTTCACCTATTTCGATGGTCTTACCAAATTCACAATGAAAAGGGGACTGGACAATACAACGGCCTACCTTGCCAAATAGCTGCTTTTGCAATTCGTCGCGCTGACTTTCGTCGGTGTTATTATTAAGTGCTCTAAGTGCTTGAAGAGCATGGCTTCTAATGGCGTCAATTTCTTTGTCCATGCCATCAAAGACCTGGCCAGACATCATTTTTTCTAGTTCTGTCACTGGAAGACTCCTACAACCTGCAATTACTGCTTTCAGATTCTTCACAAGGTACGTGAACTGCGAAATAAAAAAAGAGAAAAGCCCGGACTTTTCTCTTTCCTGTTTTTATATTTTGTGGAGTCTGTCAACTTACACAATTTCCCAACTGTGGGTCATCTCAACACCTTCGCCTAGCATTAAGCAAACCGAGCAGTATTTTTCTAGCGAGTCAGCCGCCACTTTTGCTACGACTTCTGGGTCAAGCTCGTCACCTGACACTTCAAAGTGGATATTCACTTGCGTAAAGATACGCGGTGCGGTTTCACGACGCTCTGTGGTTAGCTTGGCATTAACTGACGAAACCTTTTGGCCTGCTGTTTTCAAACCATCAACAACATCGACAGAGCTACAGCCACCAGCAGCCATTAGTACCATTTCCATTGGGCTTGGTGCGGTTGCACCGCCATTGCCATCCATCACTACGGAGTGGCCCGACTGAGATTGCCCAAGAAATTTAAAATCTTCTATCCATTTAACTTCAGCTTGCATGATTTACCTCATTTAGCATCGCTCATTCAAGGCATCGTTGCCCTTACTAGCGGTGTGTTTCTTGTCGATACTTTAGCTCTATCGCATAAAAGGGCAACGGAATTTTCAACATTACTGTAATTTTTTCGCTCGGTTACCTTTCTCTATACGTAACACTTTTTATTCAAGTAACACTTTCTACAAAAATAACGATGAGGTAGCTATGAAGAATATGTCTAAGTTATTGGCCGGTTTCTCCTTCGCACTTCCAGTCTTGTTTCTACTATTGAGTAAAACAGGTACCGCCGATACGATGGATAAGCTGAAGGCTTCAGAGAATACAAGAATCGCAACGCTAGCTGGCGGTTGTTTCTGGTGTACAGAATCGGATTTAGAGCAACTGCCCGGCGTAATCGATGTTGTATCAGGTTATTCAGGTGGTCATATTGAAAACCCGACTTACCGCCAAGTCTCTTCTGGTAAATCTGGTCATATTGAAGTGATTGAGGTGAAGTACGATCCTGCTGTTGTGAACTACGAACAAGTGCTGGATTACTTCTTCCGTCATATCGACCCTACCGACGATAAAGGTTCATTTGTTGACCGTGGTCCTCAATACCGTCCGGCGATCTTCTATCATAATGCGGAGCAAAAGCAGATTGCTAAGCAGTTTATGATGGAAATCGACAAGGCGATGATCTATCCAAAACCGTTGAAAACAGAGCTGATCGAGTTTGAAAAGTTTTACCCTGCGGAGTCGTATCATCAGGATTACTACAAGAAGAGTAGCCTGAAGTACAAATACTACCGCTACGCATCAGGTCGCGATAAATATCTCGACGAAGTATTTGGTGAAGATCGAAAAGAAAGCCCTAAAACACTTCGACAGTTGATTGAAGAAAAAAGGCTGCTTTCGAAAGTGAAAGCGTACAGTAAGCCTGCTCAGTCTGAAATCAAATCAAACTTAACAGAGCTACAGTATTACGTGACGCAAGAAGAAGGCACGGAGCGTCCGTTTGATAATGAATACTGGGACAACAAAGAAGCGGGAATTTATGTGGATATTGTGACCGGTGAACCGCTATTTTCTTCTACTGATAAATACAAATCTGGGACAGGTTGGCCAAGCTTTACTCGACCAATTAACCCGGGTTACATCGTGGAGAAAACCGATTATAAACTACTCTACCCTAGAACGGAGATCCGCAGTAAGTTTGGTGATTCACACCTAGGTCATGTGTTTAAAGATGGTCCGAAGCCGACGGGATTACGCTATTGCATGAACTCTGCTGCGATGAAATTTGTACCTGTGAACAAGATGGCGAGTTTAGGCTACGGCGATTACCTGTACCTATTTGATAAGTAGTTTTAACCAAATTAGGAGTGAACATTCAGCGCGATGAAAGGTTTTAAATCCAACCTTCCCATGAAAGTCTGTCCGGTCTGTCAGCGCCCATTTTCTTGGAGAAAGAAGTGGGCGCGAAATTGGGAGGAAATCGTTTATTGTTCTGAGCGTTGCCGAAGAAATAAATCAACGAAAACGTAGGTCACTCCGACCCTCTCTGGAGTATGTTATTCCCTTTGTATTAACGTTTGTACGCGTTCTCTTACCAAGGTAATAACGTCCCATCATAAGCCCAAAACGCCCCGCTATCTTGCGGAGTTGCTTTTTCTAACAAGCCTAATAAATCCTTTGCGACTCGCTCTGGTGTGAACAGCTTTCCCTCTGGCACATTGGTTTGAAAAGGTGCCGACAAAGCGGTGTCTGTAGTACCTGGGTGAAGTGACAGCACCGTGCCATGTTTGACCATCCTTTGCCATTCGATCGACATGGTTTTGAGGAACATGTTTAATGCGGCTTTCGATGCTCGATAGCTGTACCAACCACCTAACTGATTATCGCTAATGCTGCCAACTTTGGCTGAAATGGTCGCAAACTTAGGTGCAGTACTGCATTTTAGCTTGGGAGTGAAGTATTTTGCCAACAGTAAACTTGGCAAAGTATTGACCGTGATGGTTTGCTGAAAGAAGTCTGCGTCGAGCGAGCTAAGATTCTTCTCAGGACCTTTCTCTTGGGTGTGCAACATACCAACACAGTTCACCAACCAATCGACGTGTTCAATCTGCTCACTGAACGCTTTTACCTGCTCGTCTTGCGATACATCCACTTGATGCCAAACGACATTTGGGTGTTGCCAATCTGGTTGCTGCTTACGATAAGTGGCATGCACGCGCGCTTGAGGGAACCGAGCTGCGGCTTCTCTCACCACTGCCAAACCAATTCCACCATTGCCACCGACGATGAGTATTTCCATCACAAGTTCTCCACGTTTTCTATGTAGTGCTCTGCGGTATCAAGAATCGCTTGGCGTTGCTGTTCTTCCATGTTGTCCCAAGAGCGGAAAATCATCCCGATTCGTGGATTGGCTGCGAGGCGCTTGTCGTGCTTGTTCATAAAGCGCCAATAAAGGCTGTTAAACGGACACGATCCTTCCCCACTCCTCGCCTTATTGTCGTAATGGCAACCCTTACAGTAGTCGCTCATTTTGTTGATGTAAGAACCACTCGCCGCGTAAGGTTTGGTGCCAACAATGCCGCCATCCGCAAACAATGCCATGCCACGTGTGTTCGGCATTTCGACCCATTCAATCGCATCAACATAGATACCGAGATACCACTCATCCACTTGATCTGGGTCGATCTCGGTTAGCAAGCAAAAGTTACCAGTGACCATCAAACGTTGGATGTGGTGTGCGTAGGCATAATCGAGGGACTGCTCAATCGCATTGCGCATACAGGCCATTTTGGTTTCGCCACTCCAAAAGAAGTTTGGCAGCTTTCTTTCTGCGCCCAGCTCGCTCTTTTTCGGGTAATTAGGCATGTTCGCCCAATAGACGCCTCGAATGTACTCTCGCCATCCTAAGATTTGGCGAATAAACCCTTCGACTTGAGAAATGTCGATGTCTGCGTTGGAATTAAATGCCTTGAGTGAAGCATCAATGACTTCTCTCGGGTGCAGCAATTTGCTGTTAAGCGAGAATGAAATTCGGCTGTGATACAAGCTCCACTTAGCATCGTGCTGGCCTGTCATGGCATCTTGAAAACGTCCAAATAACGGCAGACAGACTTGGCAGAAATGCGCGAGTAAAGAGAGGCTTTGCGCGCGATTGATCGGCCACAACAAGTCTCCTTCGAGATTTCCGATAGTTTTGATGTCATGTCGTGCCAACCGCTCAGTAATATCGCGCACGTCGGTACTGAACATCAAAGGTTGTGGCAGTTGTTCAATGTCTTTGGCTTTGAGCTTGTTACGGTTATTGGCATCGTAATTCCATTTTCCGCCGACGGGTTTTCCGTCTTGCATCAAGATGTCGAAGCGCTTGCGCATACGGCGGTAAAAGTGCTCCATCATGATGTGTTTGCCTTGAGGAAACTGCGATTCTATCTCTTCAAACGGCAACAAAAAGTGTTCCGAATCGACACAACGCGCCACGACCCTATCAAGCTTTAGTTTGGCTAACTGCTCTAGTAAACGGTATTCATCCGGGCGTTGATATTCAAACTTACTTGCACCAACTTCGCTCACGTAGTGTTGCAAGACTTGCTCAAGATCGTCGAAGGTTTGTGTGTCATCCAACGTGAGGTGCAGAACTTGGTGACCCTCGCTCTGACGCTCTTTCGCAAACTGTTCCATTGCAGAAAAGAACGCACACACTTTCTGAATATGGTGCGTGACGTAAGTATTCTCTTGCTTGAGTTCTGCAATCAGGTAAAGCACTTGCTCATCCGGTTGCTGAAACCAAGAGTGCTCACTGTTAAGTTGATCGCCCAAGATCAATCGTACGGTTTCAAATCGCATTACGGTTTCTCCGATGACGAAGCTTTATCACTGCTGCCCATTACGATAGGCCAATCGACCATGTCTACACTATCCAAATGTGCACCAGCACAACGACCTTGCCACTTATCGATGAACTCCATGTGCGGATCGTACATTTCGGTTTGCTTTTCGAGGTTGAATTGTCGTGAACCACGCGGATCAGCACCAACGCCTGCTAAGTATTGCCAGTTTCCCCAGTTCGATGCCACATCGTAATCAACCAGTTGTGACTCAAAGTATGCCGCGCCATAACGCCAATCGAGGCCAAGCTCATGCACTAAACAACTGGCGACTAACTGTCTGCCACGATTCGACATATAACCGGTTTCATTAAGTTGGTGCATACACGCATTGACGATAGGAAATGGCGTTTCACCTTTCTTCCATTGTTGGAAACGGTGCGCGTAAAAGCTGGTGAGTGGTGCTCGATTTTGGATGCCACCGAATCGGAAGAGCTGTCGCTTGTATCGACGGGCATACCAATAAAAGTATTCACGCCAAAGCAGTTCGAAGTAAATCCAGTAGGTTGAATCATTTGCGCCATTCTCCGCTTCATAACGTTTCAACATGGCATAAACAGTTCTCGGAGAAAGGCACCCATTAGCTAACCAAGGAGAGAACTTGGTAGAGTAATCCATGCCATCTAAACCGTTGCGTGTTTGTTTGTATTCACTGGCTAGTGTGGAAGCAAAATACTGGCGACAATGTTCAAGCCCGCGGCTTTCTCCACCATGAAACGCAGCTTTTGTGTCAAAGTAATATGCAGTAACGGAAGGAAGATTCACACCTAAAGGAATTGGAGGTAACGAACGGATACTCTCGTGGGGCCGAGAGATGTCTAAACCTTCAACTTGCTTTCTAAACTGCGTGAAAGTCGTAGGCAGATTGCTCAAGTCAAATGGCAGTTGTTCTTCCCTTAACAGGGTCCGGATTGCTTGCTGTTTTATTTTTACATGAGACGCGCCTTCAACTGCGCGATCTAACGCTTGTTGCTCATCCGAACCGGGAAAGGCGTCAGCATATATATGTGTGACGCCGAAGCGATTAACAGCATACTTGATTGCTTGATCGGGCGTCAGTTCAACCGCCCATAATCGCTGACCAAGATGATTCAAAGATTGATTGAGTTCACTAAGCGATGCGTCGAGAAACTGCAATTTCGCACGCCCGAAAGAGGCTTCCTGCGCAAAGTGATGCAAGTAAGGCGTCATTGAAGGGTAGCAATACAAGCAAATTAACTCGTCCATTTCTACACTGGCGCTTTTCAACAGTGGGTTGTCGTGCAATCGCAAGTCGTTCGTGAACCAATAAAGTCCTATTTTCTTTTTCAATTCGCACCCTCAGATGTTAATTCTTCGTCTACGAGTTCTTTTCACAGAGACCCTGACGTTAAGCCTTTTGATTTACTTGCTTTTATACGAAAACGAGAGTTTGACGATCATTAGGTTACTAACGTTCACACGGAATCCATTTGCTGGATATCTCAAAACACGCAATACCACCAAATGCCTGTACATGTTTCATACTGATATTTTATAAAATTTGAATCCAACGGTATTGATCACGATCTTAATCACTCATTTTCTATATAAACCATGCAAAAGTGATAAAAATTAAAGCGACATTAGTTAATATCCGTTAATCTAAGCCCAATCCCATTTTGCTAGTACCATCGCAGAAATGACCGACGAGTTTAAGAAATCAACCGCTAATTTAAAAAAAGCGGTCCCACTGATGATCAAAAACCATGTTGCTGCCACGCCAGCCAACTACGCGCTTTGGTATACCTACGTTGACAAGACCATTCCAGAACTCAACTTTGAGTTAGACACGGTGTTAGAAAACTACGGTATTTGCCCGCCAGCAACCAATAAACAGCTTTACAACAACTATGTGGCCAGCAAAGCAGAAACCAGCCTTGAAGATCTTAGAACCAATGTAGAAGTTCTGCTACATGAAGTATCCAGTTCAATGAGCGATACGATTTCAGATACTTCCTCCTTTTCTGAGATGGTAGACAAAAGCTTTAATAAACTGGAAAAAGTTGAGGACAATAGCCTAAGCATTGAAGAAGTGATGGTGGTGATTCGTCAACTTGTCGCAGAGTCACACGAAATTCGTCACTCAACAAAGTTTTTGAATAGCCAATTGACTAACGCGAGTGAAGAAATTTCTCGCCTCAAAAATCAACTGGCTGAAGTACAGCAAGATGCGTTGTTCGATGGTTTGTCAAACCTATACAACCGCCGAGCATTTGACAAAGATCTCTCTTCACTTATCGCATCAAATCAGGCAATGACCTTGATCATGCTTGATATCGATCATTTCAAATCATTTAACGACAATTACGGGCACCTTTTTGGCGATACAGTGTTAAAAGCCATTGCCCGCCGGCTACAACAAAGCTGTCGAGATGGGATATGTGCGTACCGTTTTGGTGGTGAAGAATTCGCGTTAATTGTACCTAACAAATCTCTGCGAATTGCTCGCCAATATGCAGACACACTACGCCGGATGATAGAAAAACTGCGTATCAGAGATAAGCGCTCAGGCACACAAGTTCACAGCATTACCGCTTCTTTTGGGGTAGCAGAATTTGAGCCGGGTGATACGCCTGAAGCCTTAATCAATAAAGCCGATAAACAGCTTTATGAAGCAAAACAACTCGGTCGTAACCGCGTGATGCCAATTTAAATAAACTGACTAAGCGAAAACGACTTTTACGATGAAAAAGAAAACCCCGCGACGTAAAGTGCGGGGTTTTTATATCCAATCATGAGTATCTTAATCGACGCTGTAACAGTAACTTAGAATGTAGTCGTCACCATTTTTTGCGGTATATTCTTTATCTTCACTGCATGCCATCGGCTTACCTTTTTTGTCGCCTTTGATTAGACTTATCCAATGGCGCATCGCGGTTGGTGCATTGCCAGTTAGTTCAGGATGAAACGTCGTGCGAGTTTCCAATTGAATATCATCAATGTCCACTAATTCCACGCAACCAGTGCCTTTATGACAGCCAAACAGCACTTCTACATGATTGCCCGAATCATCTTTGAACAAAATAGACTTTGGATCTTCCTTTTCACCAGTGTACGCCACAAAGTGTTTTGGGCTTTTCAGGCCGCTGTGTGTACCGTCTTTGAAATAAGCCAAAACATGGCGGTAATCAATCACGTAACTTGATACATCTTGGTGCGACCCGTTCTCCAATGGAAACATGCGGTCTAGTAGTTGCTTCGCTTTTACTTGTTTCTCACTCTGCTGCTCAGCACTTACCGCTTCGACGGCAAATACGGCTTCAGCGATAAATGGGCGTTGTTGTTGTTGCATCTCTTTTTTATCGAAGTTCAGCATATTCATCGTCATATCCTCGCACTTAAAAACTCGTCCTAGAGTAAAACTTAAATCCTTTATTTAAGTTTCAGGCAATTCTGTGAAGTGGATGGTTAATTTCCTTGCCTGCTCATTATGTAGACTAGCGAAATATTGACTACAATTTCACAACAAAAATTTTACAATGTGAATTTTACAAAATGTCTGTGTCAAAAAGCCTTATTCGTCAGTCTCATTTTCTTGGTACGAAAATTCGTAACCTAAGAAAAAACAACCATTTAACGATGGAAGATTTATCTGCCCGTTGTGTAAGAATTAATCCTGAATACGCTCCGTCGGTTTCTTACCTTTCGATGATTGAGCGCGGAAAACGCGTACCGAGTATCGATATGCTCGAAGTGATCGCGGAAGTTTTTCAAAAAGATCCGGCGTGGTTTTTAGATGATGAACCCGAATTAGAAGCCATCACACCCAACAAAGGAAATCGTGGCGGGATTAATGGCATGGCGTTGGAGCCGAGCTTCCTGTTCTCCAATGATATTCTTCAAATCGCGATACCAGAAATGCTCTCCCAAACAGGTATCACGGGGCGTCAGTTTGCTCATCTCTTGATTCGAGCACACCAAGAAAACCATCAAAACCATTTTCCTGATTTAGAGCGCGCCGCCGAAGAGGTCGGCTTGAAGCGGTTGAATCTATCTGTAGAGGATCTCGTAGACATTGCAAAGAGTATGGGATTGGATATCCGCTGGGTTGATCGAGCGCCACAAGATGTGATTGATGAACTGGGCGTCAGCGCCAAACAGTTGATTACTTCTTTTATGGAGCCACCTGGGACTATTTATCTCAATAAACGAATGCGTGACTATCCAACCCGATTGAAGTATGACTTGGCGGTATATATTGGTCATAGAGTGCTCCATAGCAGCGATGCAATGAATAACGTTTTATCTATCGGGCATCAAAACAATTGGGAGCAAATGGACAGCCCTGTGTCGAACTCTGAACTCAATTCGCAAGATATCCTGCAAGCTTGGCGTGATTTTGAGTCCAGCTTTTTTGCTGGTGCCTTGCTTTGCCCCAAAGTACCATTTCGTCAGTTGCTTGACCGCTCCGGTTACGAAATTGATGTTCACAAAAAGGCGGGGGTTTCTCCTTCCGTTGCAATGCGTCGCATGACGGTGGTCTCGCCTTACCCTCATTGGCACTATTTTGATGCCTATGGCCCCGGCAAGTTAAAAGCAGTGTATCGAGGAAATGGTATTCCATTGCCTTGGGGCAACATGCGCAAAGTAAACGACCCTTGCCAGCACTGGGCGGTATTCCGACGCCTTTCCCAGCCTTTGGATACCAGTTCAGCGCAAATTTCGATTTTAAATGTTGGCGACGAGCCACGTATCTACTGCTGCGAATCGGTCAACGTATTTGACCCTGCGGGAAATAATCGCGTGCTATGTGCCGGTATTGATCTTAACCCTGCTATTTCTGCACAAGGTGGCGATGCCGTTTCCATAGCGGAAGAACTTAAGTCCCTTTGTGTCGCTTCCGGCGGAAGTAGTGTTATTCCTCCCCACATCAAAAAAGACTTAACGACTATCGCTAAGATATTAAACATCAACTGGATAGAGCGCGGGATTCAAACCCAAGCAAGGTTGATCTGCTCCAGAGGGGCGGTTTGTCCAAGACAACCTAGTTGTTACAGCAAGTGCGGAGAAGCTGATGAGACGGGCAGCGACGTGAATATCATCGGTCTTTAGAAAGAAAAAACGCCAATCACAATATACGTGATTGGCGGTATATACTTGTGAACAATTTGTATTCACTAACAACGTCAGTTGGCTAGGTGACCCTCGGCTTAATAAGGGTCACTCTAAGTAAAGCACGATGCGTGCCAACTTTTAAAAAGCCGTTTTTTAGTAGATCCAGATGCATATCGTTGCTTTATTAACCATTAATTTCGCAAACTGCATTTGCAAAATGCAATATTATGCAAATATGCCACTTAATGCACTGCTAATAACGACTCTCTCAGCAAAGTGTCTGTGAACATATGAAGTCACATATTCTTGCACCTCAATGATGATGAGATTTCGGGCTCCCAACTTTACCATTCTTCTAACCCCTTATTGAAACTGGGTTCAGGCTCATCCGCCATGCTTTTGTTGATACATTCTCTCATCGGCTATTTTCATCATTTGCTCAGGAGATGACATTTTCGGGTCAAATATCGCGTACCCAATACTGGCTTTCAAATAGATAAGCGTTTCATCGTAAATGACGGGCGTCGAGCATAGCGCTAATCGAAGTTTTTGTAGAAGGGACTGAACATTTTCTTCCGTTCCAGGGTGATGGACTACAACTAAAAACTCATCACCGCCCATTCTGGCCACGATGTCTGATTTACGCAGAGAGCTTTTTACCCTTTCAGCCGTAGCGATTAAAACTTTGTCACCTGCGTCGTGACCATAGGTATCGTTAATGTGTTTAAACCTATCTAGGTCAATATTAATTAAGGCGAAGCTATAACGCTTTTTATAACGTTTCGCTATTTCGAACTGCTGCTTGTAAAACTTCATAAAATAGCGACGGTTTGGTAAATTCGTGAGTTCATCGTGTAAAGCTCTGTCATCTGCAATGGTATACAGTCGATAAATGGCGAACAGCGCGAGGCTAAGTGCGAATATAATGGGATAGCCGATTACTCTAGCTAAATGCAACTGATGCCAAGAGATTTGGCGATCAGCTTTGCCTCCAGAGAAAACCACCATACTCCACCCACCATAAGGAAAATGAACCATCTCTTTTGCATATACCATGCTATTTACACTTTGCGCGCCAAAGAAAGCATCACCAAATGAGCCACCGCTATCGTAACCACGGATCATTAAAGGGTAACGATACGAGAAATCAATTACGCCGGTTTCTCTCATCAGAGCATCGAAATCAATCACCGCACTGATCACTCCCCAGTAGTCCTGATTCATTGGAGGATCAAGAAAAACAGGCACACGCACGATCAAACCTCGGCCACCTTGGATCAATGTAACGGGCCCTGCGATGAAAATTTCTTGTACATCCTTGGCTTTTTGCACCTGTACCCACTGCTGTGGCACTGCGCGGTAATCAAGGCCGATTAGGCGCTCATTACCTTGGCGTGGAAATACGTGACTAATTACATCATTTTTCGCGATACCGATTATTGTAATATGTTTACTTTTATTTAGGATTCGGTGAGCGGCGATACTCAATTCTTCTTCTTGGTTTTTAGGAAGTAAAGTAATGAGTGTCGCTAAAGTACTGGCTTTGTAGATATCCGCCATAAGTACCGCTTCCAAATTGGAACGGAGAATGGAAAGTTGTTCTTTGGCCTCAACTTGAACTCGCTCTTTGTGAAGCTCTTGCTGGTTTCGATTTAACAGCTCAATAACCCCAATACACAAAGCGAAAAAGGTGAGGAAGAACAATGCAAAATAGCATCGCTTTCTGGGTAAATAACGCATTTTCTCCCCACAACTCGTATACAACTACGAGATTTTTTATTTATTGTTAAAATTCTTATTATCACAAGAATAACCAATCATAATCAGAAAGGTAACAGTGATTGACAACTTTTATGTTTTAGGTGTGAGATGATGCATCAACAAGGCGATTTATTTGGCGGCGATCTATGGCAAGAAGTAGAAAGAGGAGAACTTTATTATGATCCTCATTTTCTTAACCATCTTGAGGCGGATAATTACTTTGACCAACTTCGAAAGACACTGCCATGGCACCAAGAACACATTACTATGTTCGGCAAGTCAGTACTTCAACCTCGCTTACAAGCGTGGCACGGTGATGCAGCATATACTTACTCAGGCTTAACCATGCAGCCTCACCCTTGGACTCCTGAGTTAACTCAGCTCAAAGTGCGTTGTGAATCAGTTGCTGATGTCACTTTTAATTCTGTTCTCGCTAACTTATATCGACACGGCCAAGACTCAATGGGCTGGCACCAAGATAATGAACCAGAGTTAGGTAGAAACCCTGTTATCGCATCTTTGAACTTAGGTGAAACACGTCGATTTTTGCTTAGAAATTTACATTGTAAAACTGAGATTGAATACGAGCTTTCTCACGGCTCCTTACTGATTATGGCTGGCGAGCTACAGCATCACTGGAAGCACTGCGTACCAAAAACCGCGAAAACCAAAGATGAACGTATCAACCTGACTTTTAGGCAAATTTTTAACTATTGACTCAGCTTTTACATTCTCAATTAATATTGATGGTAGGTTTAGGTTCAGGACTTCATAGGGAATGGATTTATGCGTATTAAACCTCTTAGCTTAGCGGTCTTACTCTCTTGCTCACTTACCTTTGCAGCTCAGGCATCACAGGAAGAGGTACCGCTTCTCGATAATACTCAATCAGCGCAGTTGATTCGTAGTACCTACGAACAGGAACTGTTCACTTTCCCGGCGTTTAAAGAGGGCCATTTTGGCTTACGCATGTACCGCCAAACATTAGATGAGAAATATCACGCTGCCATTTGGACCGACATGGCACAAGTAGCCAGCCGGTTAAACCAATTTGCTAATGAAGTTGTTGAACCAGAAGACATCATTCTCTATTCATCTCAAAGGCTGACCACGTATCAAGAGAAAGAAACCGAACGAGGGCAGCGACGCTATACCGTGACTAAACACCATCCTGAGTACCTTTATCTTGGTGTGGATTTGCTTGGCGCAATGGCAAGAGCAAACGAATACGGCCTAAAGCATAAACAAGACAAAACGCTGAGAAAAATTATTAGGCGCTACGATTTCTCGCGTTACGTTACGGACAAAGAGATGATAGAAGCATGGGCAGCTCAGCTTGCAAACCAAGTCTACTGGCTTCGTCAGTTAGGAGAGCAAGATGTGGTCGAGGAATTCACTCAAACCTTCCGTGACACCTACCCCGACGATAAAGATAAGATGCTTTCAGCTCAGCAGTATTGGAACAAACTCTACGGGATGACGCACATCATCTTTGCCGATTCACAGTATTATCAGGAGCGAGTAAGCGAGAAGAAACACCAATGGATTTATGATTACTTTCGCAACAATATCGACACTATCCTACTGCGCGCCAAAGAAGACGTGATTGCGGAAGTCGGCATTTCGTTTTTGTTAGCAGGCTTGGACCATGATCCGGTCGTAAAGAAAACCCGCCAAGCCATTCGTCACGCAATCAACGCAGAAAAAGGGATGATTCCGTCGGTCGACGGTAACTTTGATCTCAAGTACGGCGAACACCGTAACGTACTAGCCATCATGCTGCTCGATTGGAAAGGGGTACATAAAGCGCCAACTTATCAAGAGCACCCAGAGGCTTTTAAATCGATACCTTACGGCTTAATGCCCAAGCCTTAGAAATAACAAAACCCGCCATTTAAGCGGGTTTTTAGTGTGTATCTTCAATCTAAATTAGAGAGAGATAAAAATGCCCGCTAAGCACGCACTCATCAGGTTAGCGAGTGTACCAGCAGCAACCGCTTTTAGGCCTAGACTTGCAACATCTTTACGGCGCTCAGGTGCCATCACGCCGATAGAGCCCAACTGAATCGCAATTGAGCCAATGTTCGCAAAACCACACAACGCAAAAGTGATAATAATTTGAGTATGCTCAGACAGTGTCGCTTTGTGCTGCACAAAATCGATAAACGCAACAAACTCATTCATCACCACTTTCTGACCAATGTATGAACCCGCAGCTAGGATTTCGTGGCTTGGCACACCAATCAACCATGCGAGAGGTGCAAACAAATAACCAAAAATCGCTTGTAGCGTTACGCCAGAGAAACCAAGTATCTCGCCCAAGTTTTCTAGCCCCGTGTTCACCATCGCGATAACACTCACGAAAGCGATAAGCATGGTACCAACAGCAACGGCAACTTTCATACCGCCCATGGCACCGCTTGCTAGCGCATCAATAACGTTACTTTCTTCTGATTTATCTAGCTCAATATTGTTGTAATCGCTTGGCGTTTGACGCTCAGGAACGATGATTTTTGCCATCATCAAACTACCTGGTGCTGCCATAAAGCTTGCCGCGATCAAGTATTTGAGGTCGACACCCAAACCAGCATAACCACCAAGCACACTGCCCGCCACTGAAGCCATACCACCAGCCATCACGGCAAACAGTTCAGAGCGAGTCATGTTAGAAAGAAATGGACGAATAAGAAGTGGTGACTCGCCTTGAGATAAGAAAATGTTCCCTGTTGCAACCAAAGACTCTGCTTTACTCGTACCCAAGAACTTCTGGATAGCGCCGCCAATAAATTGAATCACTTTTTGCATAATGCCCAAATAGTAAAGGGCGGAGATAAGAGCACTGAAGAAGATGATGATAGGAAGGACACGGATAGCGAAGATAAAGCCAGAAGAAGCGAGGTCACCAAAGAGGAATTTAATCCCTTCATCAGCAAAGCTGAGTAGCCCCGCGACACCATTACTTAAACTCGCCAGCGCCGCTTGACCCAACGGGAAATAGAGCACCAAAGCAGCAAACCCCATTTGTAGCATCAAGGCGCGAGATACAGTTTTCCAATTAATGGAAGAACGACCCTCAGAAAGTAGGAAAGCACAACCTAGCAGTGCAACAATACCAAATAGACTAAATAGAACACTCATGAGCTGGACCTACTAAACGTTGAAAAAGAAAAAAGAGCCAAAGGAATTGGCAGAAGAAAGGGACAACGCAGCGAGTGATAACTCACTTTTAGATCCAGAATGTAGACAGAACGAATAGTTCGACATCTTATTTTTACCTTATACAAGCAATTGAACGTAGCTGGTCCGGTCCGTGGGGTCATTCACTGCTGGCGAGCATGTTGCTTGGCCTGCTCCATGTGACGGCTTGTATGGGTAAGGGTCCTGAACAACTAAACCCTAATTCCCGCTTAAACGGGACGCAAGTATAGCCAACAAAAAGAGATATTCATCACATTTATTTACGCAAACGTTCAAGCGTTCAAAATTCAGGCAAAAGTACTCTTTTGTCGTCATACCATTAATAAAAGTAAGGGCATAAGGATAGGCGTTGATGGTAAAAAACATAAAAGTGACCAATAAATATGCAATCAAACTCGAAAGAGCCAAAATTCGTCATTTTGCTCTCGCCAACAGGTGGATTTTGGTTATAATTCGCGTTGCTTCTTTCGAGGCCTCTGAGTATTCAGAGCATCATGATGCCGAGATGGTGAAATTGGTAGACACGCTAGCATGAGGTGCTAGTGCCTTTGGTGTGAGGGTTCGAGTCCCTCTCTCGGCACCATTATCCTTCTTCCCTAATTTTGTTCGAGTGTAATGCAAAGTTCTAAGCAGGCAAGACAGTCTACAGATGCTAACCAACTTCTGAGTGAGCTTGCGGTTCACGCTTTATTACACCTGCACTTTAAAATTCACGCGTCCTCGCATGGCCTCTCCCTTAAAGAACGTAATGACTTACTTCAGAAATGGCTGAAACCAAAACTGAAGAGTAATCGCTATAAGCTGATTAAAAAGCCGTTAAAATCTTTGACTCAGCAGGCAAAAGGTGAGAACGGAAATCTGGAAGAATTACTCGAGCGCTGCGTCGGTGCAGACAAACCCAGAAATCCTCAACCCGATCTAGATAGCTACTTGCTGCTGATCAACGAGATTGAGAAGAAACTGGGGACTACCGTGTTATTATCGCGACCGGAAGACGTCGACTTATCTCACGACCAACACGGCTGTTTGCTGTGTGTGCTTTCTGAGAACTTAAATCAGCACTTCGATGATAATAACGCCCTAATCGCTCCTATTTCGATGCTGTTCCGCGGACCAATGAGTCAACGCTCACTTTTCCTTGGCAGCATTTACGCCAGTGGTACCTTCAATTATGAAGTGCAGTATCAAGACGACCAGTTCGTTCGCATCACATTAGAGTTAGCGTAACTGTAACGCTAAGAAATAAACGAATCGAAAAAGGCCGTGAAACTCGCGGCCTTTTGCTTATCTAGATTTAAACTTGAGTTAATCGATCTCTTTAAATCGAGCAGTAAAGTGGCGCAGCACTGGTGGCTCGTACTCGAAAGTGAGCCCTTTTAACTCATGTGCACGATTTTTCAGTTCGATAATCGCATCCGCAATGTAATCCATATGATCGTTTGTGTAGACACGACGTGGAATGGTCAAACGCATCAACTCAAGCTCTGACGCTTTTTGTTTACCCGTTTCCGGATCTCGACCAAGCAGCAACGATCCTATCTCTACTGCTCGAATACCCGCTTCCAAGTACAAAGCATTACACAATACCTGCGCAGGAAACTGATCCGCTGGAATATGTGGCAAAATCTTAGCGGCATCCACAAACACCGCATGACCACCCGTTGGGTATTGAATCGGAATACCGCCTTCACGTAAGCGCTCACCTAAGTATTGAACTTGGCTAATTCTATAGTGAAGAAAATCCTCATCCGCGGCTTCATACAAACCGCGAGCGAGCGCTTCCATATCACGCCCAGCCATGCCGCCGTATGTCACAAATCCTTCCATGGGTACGCAGCGCGTCTGCACCGCCTGGAACAACTCCTTATGATCACGAATACAACACATGCCACCAATGTTTACCATCGGGTCTTTCTTAGCTGACATGGTGAGCATATCACCGTACTGGTACATCTCACGGATGATTTCCAGAATCGATTTATTCTCGTAACCCGCTTCACGCTGCTTGATAAAGTAGGCGTTCTCACAGTAACGAGCCGAGTCAATCACCACTGGAATATCGTACTTGGTTGCAATCTCGTACACACTGCGCATGTTTTCCATCGACACAGGCTGACCACCGGAGCTATTACAAGTAATCGTGGTGATAATTGCACAAATGTTATGCGAACCGTGCGCTTCAATTGTTGCCACCAGCTTATCGATATCAAAATTGCCCTTCCAATCATAAGGCGTAGTGGTGTCGAATGCTTCTTCCGTTACCACGTTAATCGCTTTACCGCCATTGAGTTCAATGTGACCCGCTGTGGTATCAAAATGGTAGTTCGAGATAAATACTGGCGTTTCGCCACCACGCACCTGACGCATACGCTCAATCAAAGCTGGGAACAAAATTTGCTCGGCACCACGCCCTTGGTGTGCAGGCACGGTGAGCTTATAACCGAAGAAGTGCTCCACTGCATCACACAGGTTGTAGTAATTTCGACTCCCCGCATAGGATTCATCCCCCATCATGATACCAGCCCACTGATTATCACTCATGGCACCAGTGCCTGAGTCAGTCAGCAAATCGATATAAACATCATCACTACGAAGAAGAAATGGATTATAGCCCGCTTCTTTTAACGCGACTTCACGGTCTGCCAAAGTCGTCATTTTGATTGGCTCAACCATTTTGATACGGAAAGGTTCTGGAATACGTTTCATTGTTAATTTCCTTATACGCATTGCCCTACGCAGTTTCACGTAAGACTAAAAAACAAATAGATAGAATGCTTTTCAATGCGATTGCATTGAGGAAATCAACGAGAAGAGATTTTACTAAGAAGAGACAAGCAGTAGTCTAGGTTATACCAGAACGACAGCACCAAACGGCTATCGAGAATATCCTTTATTCTCATCGTCTTCGTCCTCCTGATAAAAATAAAAAGTCAGAAACCCCATGTCTCTGACCTTTTCAATATAGTGCAGTTTTCAATCAATTTTCAGTGAGGTCACCCTCATTTTAAGAAGGTCTCGCCCTTTTCATTCTGCGTTTGATATTACTTTCTTTGACTAGGTAATCGAAAAGTGGCGCGAATAAGTTAGCAAATAGAATCGCTAACATGATGCCTTCTGGATAAGCCGGGTTCAGCACTCGGATAAAAATCGTCATCACGCCGATTAATAGTCCGTATGCCCATTTCCCGTTATTGGTAAAAGCTGCCGAGACAGGGTCTGTCGCCATAAAGAAGGTACCAAACGCAACCCCACCAATCACGAAGTGCCAGTAGAACGGCATGGAGAACATGGGGTTAGAGTCTGAACCGATCGCATTCAATAGTAATGAAGCTCCGATTAAACCGACCAACACGCCCGCAACAATTCTCCACGATGCAATCTTCATAAAGATGAGAACCAAGCCTGTTAGTGCGATCAACAACGTGGAGACTTCACCCATCGAGCCTGGTAAATTACCAACAAAAGCATCTCCCCATGAAATTGGCTCTCCCGTCATATTATTTATCAAAGCACTTTGCCCTCCTTCATACCATTGGCTAAGTGGAGTAGCGCCAGAGTAACCATCAGCCGCGACCCACACGGCACCACCGGACATGTTGGCAGGATAGGCAAAGTATAAGAACGCGCGCCCTGCTAAAGCTGGATTTAGGAAGTTTCGTCCAGTACCACCGAAAATCTCCTTCGCCACAACAATACCGAAAGTGATACCTAAAGCCGCTTGCCATAGTGGAATTGTCGGAGGAAGGATCAGCGCAAAGAGTATAGAGCTGACAAAAAAGCCTTCATTTACCTCATGCTTTCGCACAATAGCAAACAGAACTTCCCAGAAACCACCAACGATAAACACCGTCGCATAAACCGGGAGAAAGTAAGTAGCACCAAGCCACATTTTACTTCCCCACCCCGCTTGTGAAACCGCATCTAACGAGCCCCATACCCAACTCAGTTGCCATGAAGAAACAAGCGCTTGCTGAGCTGAGGCTTGATCCATTCCATACAACAAGGCATCACTCGCTTGCTGGCCTATGTTGTACATACCCCAGAACATGGCAGGGAAGACCGCCAACCACACCATGATCATAATACGTTTTAAATCGATGCTATCTCGAACGTGAGTCATGCCCTGGTTTACCTTACCAGGCGTGTAAAAAATGGTTTCGACAGCTTCGAAAAGTGGGTAGAACTTGTGATACTTCCCACCTGGACCAAACTTAGGTGTCGCTTTCTCAAAGTAATGTTTAAGGCTCATAACGCTCCTCCTTTATCTAAAAGATGGTACGCACATGTGTAAAAAGCGATCGTTTTTTAATCTCTTCGTCTTCCTTCTTCGTATTTCACCTTGTTCGCCACTCTTCTGTCTCCTCTTTAAATCCGGCGAACAGTTTATCCAACGAAAAAGGGACCGCTCATGGACACACTCGCCATTGACCTAGCTAGATTCCAATTTGCCTTTACTGTCTCTTTCCACATTATTTTTCCAGCGTTTACGATTGGTTTGGCAAGTTATCTCGCTGTATTAGAGGGCTTGTACTTAAAAACGGGCAACAAACAGTACATGCAAATCTATAAGTACTGGCTCAAAATCTTTGCCATCAGTTTTGGTATGGGTGTGGTGAGTGGCATCGTGTTGAGCTATCAATTCGGTACTAACTGGAGCGTGTTTGCCGACAAAACAGGCCCAATCCTAGGCCCGCTAATGGGTTATGAAGTTTTTACTGCGTTTTTCCTCGAAGCTGGGTTTTTAGGCGTGATGCTTTTCGGTATGGATAAGGTAGGTAAGAAGCTTCACTTCGCCGCGACTTGTATTGTTGCATTCGGGACGTTTTTGTCTGCGTTTTGGATACTTTCGGTTAATAGTTGGATGCAAACACCAGCGGGCTATAGTATCAACGAAGCCGGACAGTTTATCCCAGAAGACTGGTGGGCGATTGTCTTCAACCCTTCCTTCCCTTACCGGCTCGTTCATATGTTGCTCGCCGCTTACCTTACTACTGCCTTTGTTGTAGCCGGCGTTGCCGCTTATCACTTACTAAAAGCAAACCATAACCCTCTAGCCAGAATTATGTTCTCGATGGCAATGTGGATGGCTGCCATCGTGACACCAATTCAAATCGTTGCTGGAGACATGCATGGATTAAACACCCTTGAACATCAACCCGCCAAAGTTGCCGCGATGGAAGGGCACTATGAGTCTCACCAAGGCGCGCCATTGATCCTCTTCGGTATCCCTAACGATGAAGAAAAACGCATGGAATACGCACTGGAAATCCCCAAACTCGGTAGTTTGATTTTAACTCATGACCTCAACGGTGAAGTGAAGGGATTAGATGCTTTTCCAGAGGAGGAACACCCTCCTGTCTCTATCGTTTTCTGGTCTTTCCGAGTAATGGTCGCGCTTGGTTTTGGCATGCTTGTTATTGGTTTGTGGAGCCTTTGGCTAAGAAAACGTCGCAAACTTTTTGATTCGAGGGCACTTCAACGTATTTGTGTGCTGTTTGCCCCAGCGGGGTTCATTGCAGTTTTAGCAGGCTGGATAACTACCGAAGTCGGTCGACAGCCTTACACCGTATACGGTCTTTTAACCACAGCCAATTCGGCATCGCCTATTGATGCCGCCGCGGTGAGCGTCTCCCTGACGGCGTTCATCGTGGTTTACTTTGTGGTTTTTGGAGCTGGCTTCTTCTATCTCCTACGTTTGATGCGCAAGTCTCCAACTCGATATGAAGAAGGTCTAGATAGCCGACTTCCTGATGGCACGAAAACTGATGCCATCACACATTCTAACCATCTAACCTAGGAGCTAACTCATGGATTACGCATTAATTTGGTACGCTTTGATTGGGCTCGCCGTTCTGATTTATGTCGTGTTAGATGGCTTTGATCTCGGTATTGGTATCCTATTCCTCAGCGCTAATGACGATGAAGAGCGCGACATGATGATGAACAGCATCGCTCCTGTTTGGGATGGGAATGAAACTTGGCTAGTTCTTGGCGGTGGTGGGCTTTTTGCCGTGTTCCCCCTCGCCTACGCGGTCATTATGCCAGCACTCTATGCTCCTCTGATTTTAATGCTGCTCGGATTAATTCTGCGCGGGGTTTCTTTTGAGTATCGCTTCCGAACACAACGCGGAAAGTTTTTATGGGATAGCGCTTTTTTCATTGGTTCACTCACCGCAGCATTGATGCAAGGCATTATGCTCGGAACCCTGCTCCAAGGTATAGAGGTTAGTGAACGAGCATACGCAGGTGGATGGTTTGATTGGCTTTCACCATTTAGCGTATTTTGTGGCTTGGCGCTTGTTTGTGCTTATATTCTGCTCGGTTCATGCTGGTTATTAATCAAGCTTCCAGAAGAGCTGATGGGGCGCTATTACGTGGTCGCGCGACGATGGGGACTAGCGATGGTAACCTGTATATTCATCGCCAGTTTGTGGCTGCCATTGAGCCAAAATATCGTATTTGAACGTTGGTTCTCATTACCAAACTCGCTACTGTTTTTCATTTTACCAATTATTGCAGCGGCACTTATTTGGCAGTTATTCAAAGCCTTACTCGACCACAAAGCCGTCCGAGCCTACGTTCTTGCGATCGGCCTGTTTCTTGTGTCCGCGATGGGTTTCGGTGTCAGTACATTCCCTTACTTGGTCCCATTCGCACTCACTTATCAAGACGTCGCCGCGCCAGATAAGAGTTTGGCATTTTTACTTACCGGTGCGGTGGTATTACTTCCTCTGATCATAGCCTACACGGCTTATTCGTACTGGGTTTTCCGCGGCAAGATGAAACGTGGAGAAGGATATCACTGATGAAACTAAAACCCATTTTGTGGTTCATTGGCATTTGGCTGGCAAGCGTGGTCGCCTTGTTTATCATCAGTTCGTTGATACGAACTGCGATATTGTAGGCCCAGAGTCTACTGCACCACATCTGAAGCCATTGAGGTCTATACTCAAGCAAGAGTAAAACAACGGAGTGTTTTTATGACCTTAAAGCGGTTTCTGGTAACTTTGATTCCTTTGACGGTTCCACTGTTTTCACCAAATGCATTGGCCGTAGACAAGCAGATGTCATCCGCCATGAAAAGTAAAATGCGGTCTATTTGCTCCGCAACAAACGAACAGAGCCATTGGCAACTTGCTGAGGCAACTCCTGACGCCAGACGTTCACTTAACATGGTGCTTTATCAAATGAATGCCGATGATAAATTGAAAGCAATTCATGAGGTGAGAACGAAAATGGTCGGCGGCACCCATTATGCTTTTGAGTTCGAGTTGCAAGATGGTCAAGTCTGGAATGCAATTGTATTGCACAGTGCCCGAGGCGATTACATGATAGAAAGACACGCAAAGAAAGGCGAACTCTGCCCTAAAGATGGCAACTCCTAAATCCCAGATTCAAATACAATAAAGGCGACCGTTACGTCGCCTTTGTTTTATACCGTTTTCGCCTCTATCTTCTCATTCACTTTATCGCAAATGTACTCTCCAATAGGCATTGCAGATGTCGCTGCGGGAGAGGGCGCGTTGCAAACGTGTAGGCTTCTTGCGCTCTCGGCAAACAAAAAGTCATGAACCAAAGAGCCATCGGATAACACCGCTTGCGCACGAATACCCGCAGGATATGGTTTGAGATCGTCTACCTTGATACTAGGGCAATATTTGTTGACCAACTTAAGATAGCCCGGCTTCCACCACGAGTTCTTAAACTCATCCAATCCGGTTTTTAGATGCTTTTGTGTCACCTTCCAGAAACCGGAGAAGCTCAGCATTTGCATGGTATCTTGCAAGCTGAAGTTAACCTTGTCGTACCCTTCTCGCTTCCAGCCTTGCACCGCATTTGGACCTACGGTCACACTGCCATCAATCATGCGAGTCAGGTGGACGCCCAAGAATGGCAAATCAGGGTCGGGAATTGGATAAATAAGATGATTCACCACTTGGTCGTGTTTACTATCTAAGCGGTAGTATTCACCACGATAAGGGATGATTTGGAAATCGGTCGGAATAGACATCATCTTCGTCATGCGATCCGCCATCAAGCCGCTGCAGGTAACCAAGAACTTAGCATTGAGCTGCATGGTTTGACCGTCTGAAATACAGGTCAGTTGAACTTCTTCGTCCTTCTCTTCGGCAGCCACCACTTTGGTTCTCAAGCTGATTTGACCGCCGAGCTTTTTGAACTCTTCCGCCATCTGCTCAGTGACCAAACGATAGTCCACAATACTGGTGGTTTTGACATAAATCGCGCCCAATCCCGTGATGTTTGGTTCAGCCAGTTTAAGTTGAACTTCATCGAGTAGCTTTACGTCGATGCCGTTGACATGGCAGCGCTCATAGAGGGCATTCATGCGTTCGACTTCTTGCTCATTGGTCGCAACCAGTAACTTGCCACAGTTCTCCACCGGAATATCGTGCTCGGCGCAGAACGAAATGGTTCGCTCTACCCCACGCTTACAAAAATCCGCTTTTAAGCTGCCCGGTGCGTAGTACACCCCGGCATGAATCACGCCGCTATTGTGTCCGGTTTGGTGCTGGGCAAAACCGGACTCTTTCTCAACCAATAAAATGGATTTGTCTGGATGACGTTGCTGTAGTTGCCATGCTGTCGACACACCAACGATACCGCCACCAACAATGATGTAGTCATAGACTGATTTCATACGACCTCTTATAAAACCGATAGTTGAGATTGTTGCAATTTGAACTTGCGACCACTGTAAATGAACACCGCGACAAATACCGCGCAGCTTGCCACACGAACCAACATTGGGATATCGTGCCAAACCAGCAATGTACCCACCACTACCAACAAGAGACGAGTCAGAATGTTTAGAGGACCTTCCAAGTAGCCTTCAATCGCACCAATCAATGCATAGGTTCCGATGATGGCGAAGAAGCCCACGGTAATTACCGACGTTACATCCCAACTTACTAAGCCTGTGTAAGCAATCAGCAGCGGTACAAGATACAAACCTTTAGCGATTTTCCATGCCATCAAACCGGTACGCATTGGCGGTGTTTTAGCGATGGTTGCCGCAGCAAATGCGGTCAAACACACTGGAGGCGTAACGTTACTGTCTTGCGATAACCAGAAGATGATGAGGTGAGCAGCCAGCAATGCCAAGCCTACCGCTTCCATACCCAAACTTTGCTCTAGTAGGGTTTCCATAAAGTCCGCAGGTACTAGCGCCACCATTTCTTTCGCGGTTTCCAACGCCATTGGTGCATTAAGCAGTTCCAACTTTTCTGGCGCCGCCAACATGAAGATCGCTTTTGCTTGTTCAGGCAATTGACCCGACACCATCAATTCAAGCAATTGGTTTTCCGCAATCAATTTGTAAAGCGCAGGGGCAGACAGTGTACCCAATACAATATACGCCGCTGTCACGGGTAAACCCATACCTAAAACAAGAGAAGCGAGCGCAATCAGAATGATCATGATGAACAGGTCGCCATTCGCCCAACCGTCGATCATCAGTGAGAACGTGTTGCCGATGCCCGTGGTGCTGATCACGTTGATCACCAAACCAATACCCACCAGCAATACCGCAGTTGTCGCCATATTTTTCGCACCTTGTGATAGCGCTTCGATGATCGCTTTTGGTCCCATCTTATGATCTTTCGAGAACCAAGAAGCCACCACCACAGAAATGATCGACAAGCCCGCAGCGTAAGTTGGCGTAAAGCCTTGAACCAACAAAGTAACCAACACCGCCAGCGGGATAAGATTGTGCCAACCGCTGATCAACACTTTCAGTAGAGACTCATCACTGGTCGTGATTTTTTGCACGCCGCTGCGTTTGGCTTCGATACGCACAAAGAACGCCACAGACAAGAAATAGATAAGAGCAGGAATGAAAGAAACGGCAATAATATCAACATAAGGAATTTGCGTGTAAGACGCCATGATGAAAGCACCCGCGCCCATCACTGGTGGCATCAACTGACCACCTGTCGACGCCGCAGCTTCAACGCCCGCTGCAAAGCGCGAAGGGAAACCTGCTTTTTGCATTAAAGGAATACTGATAACACCAGTTGAAACCGTATTTGCCACACTAGATCCAGATACTGAGCCCATCAATCCCGAGCCAATCACTGCGATAAAACCGGGACCACCGATGATTTTACCAGCCGCAGCACGTGCCACATTGATGATGTAATCACCGACACCAGAGCGCACAAGAAACGCACCAAACAGAATGAACATGAATACGAAAGTCCAACTGATGCGCGAGATAGAACCAAACATGCCCTCAGAAGAATAGAAGCTACGGTAGAGCAAGGTTTCCATGCTCAAACCCGGGAAATGGAAAATACCTGTCGCCCACTCACCCCAAAGCACAACGTAACTCAGACACACCACAATCAGCACAGGAATAAACCAGCCCATGGTGCGTCGGATCAGCTCAATCACAATCAGGATTGCCATGATGGCGAAGACCCAATCGCTGGTCACGAACTTCACGCCACGTTCGTACAGCGCATCTTCGGCATAGGGAATGTAGAGCAAACACGCGACCGCGCCCATAGCAATTAACACATCGATGCCGAGTGCAAGCTTACTCTGCTTGAGAGAGATATGAGCCGGATACCAAAGCGCACAAATCACCGCAAAGCCAGCAAAGTGGGTCGCGGAAATCCATAACTCTGGTAACGTCGATAAGGTATTAAACCAAATGTGCAAAGCAGACAACACCACGCCAAACACTGTAATTGTGGTGGTTACCCACGGAAAATCAGTGCGCGTGGGCAGCTCAAACTTCTGCAATTCCTTTTCTATTGAGTCGCTCATCTCATACTCCAAGCTCTGGCGGCTTTTTCCATCTTAGAAATCGGTAGGGATAAAATGCCCCGAGCCAAAACTCGGGGCGAAGTTGGCGTTATTTCGCCATTAAGTCTGATGGGATTTCGATGCCCATTTCTTTGTAGTAACGCGCCGCACCTGGGTGAAGAGGCACTGGCAAGCCAGCAATCGCTTTCTCAATCGCCATTGCTTTTGTTGCTTTGTGGATGCCTTGTAGGAAAGGCAGGTTCTCGTAGATGGCTTTGGTTAGCTGGTAAACGTCTTCTTCCGAGATATCTTCACGAACTGCCAAGAAGTTTGGCTGTGCAATGGTAGTGATCGGCTTATCTAGACCTGGATACGTGTTCGCAGGAATTTCGTACTTCGTCCATAGGTTGTAGTTGCCGTTCGCCTCTTTGATTTGCTCGTCAGTAAACGAAAGAATCGAAATGTCTTTACCCAGCGCAGCAAAAGCTTGAGTGACCGCACCAACAGGCACACCCGCAGGCGTGTTCATGCCGTCAATGGTGCCGTTTTGAAGTGCGCTCGCACTGCCGCCATAGCCCATGTACGCAAGATTGAATTTATCAGGGTCTACCTTCAGACCTTTCATGATTTGGCGACCAGAGTTCTCAGTACCTGAGTTCTTCTTACCGATGGAGAACTTCTTGCCATCTAGGTTGTTCAGGTCAGTCACTGTGCCCGTTTTTGCTAGGTCAGAACGAACAATAAAGTGCTCAACGTTTTGCCACAACATAGAGACTGAACGCAGCTGCTCTTGGCGACCGCTCTTCTCATAAGGACCTTCACCAGACCAAGCCCAAGCACCATAAAGGCCTTGTAGAATCGCGAACTGTGCTTCGTTTTCGTTAAGCAGTTTGACGTTTTCACCAGAGCCCGCAGAGCTGATTGCAGAAAGGGAGAAGTGGTGCTTTGGTGCCAATTTCACTTTGCTTAACGTCGCCAGCGCTACGCCCACAGGGTAGTAGGTACCACCTGTCGATGCCGTTGCAAGAATGTAGCTACGATCTTCTGCCGCAGCGTTAGCAGCAATACCAAAAGAAGTCACAGCGACAGCCAAAGCTTTTACCAGCTTGTTCATTTTCATTATTACTCTCCGTGTAGTCGTTTCACGATTGGGGATTTACATCATGTTAAATCTTTATTAACAACACATTCCCTAGAGCAATTGAAATGCCAACTTTTAACCCTTTGTATTTATTGAACTAACTGCTGAAATACATTAAAAATGAGCAAAATCATGCTGATTTGATAGCAAAGTAATGAGCAAGATCTTGCTCATTGAAGAGAAGAAGGTTGCACGCCTAGATCGCAAAAGGTTAATAAAATGTGATCAAGACAAAATAAATGCACGATTCACTAATAAGCAATATTTTGCCGATGCAATTTTGGATTGAACTGCAACTAATGAGCATCTTAACAATAAGAAGAAAAAGCGCATCATTCTAAACTGCTCACTTTATCAGCGGAGGTTCATAGCCTAAACGACTACAAATAGCACAAAAATACAGAAAAACAAGCCATGTTACAGAAATGAAAAGTCATTTATTCTAATTTTGAATTTAAAAAGCAGTTCGATCCACCAGTTCAGAAACAAACATTGACCGTATCAACTTATTTTCTACTTCGGGGTTGTGCCAATAGCCCTATGTTCGTTAGGGTAACAACACGCCAAGGCAAACGTATTCCTTGGTATTTTTTCGTCATTAAGGATCACCCATGTCAGCAACTGCGCAATTACAATTCGCTTTAAAACGCCCATCTGGCGTTGCTGCTGCGATCCTCCTGCTCTCTCTGAAACTGATTCAGAGCTGACAGGCTATATCTAAACTTTCTGTCAGCTTGAGAAGAAGCTGACGGGAACACCACATACTCCTCCCATTCCTTTCAGTTTCTTCCAAGCGAAACATAAGAGGAATAACAATGTTAAGCGCACGCAATATCGCCGCTTTGGGCTTCATGACTTTCGCCATGTACTTAGGCGCGGGTAACCTAATCTTCCCTCCATTTTTGGGTTACCAAGCAGGTGAAAATTTTCTGAGCGGGATGTCTGGCTTCCTCTTAACGGGCGTAGGTCTGCCTGCGATGGCACTGGTGATGGTGGCTATCGTAAACGGTTCAGACAAATTAACCGCTGCCCTACCTAAACCTTTGGCGACCAGTTTTTGGGTAATGGTATTTATCGTGATTGGCCCTGCTTTCGTAATACCACGTGCGATTACCGTGGCTTACCAATTTAGCTTTGCGCCAATGTTTGGTGATGCCGCTTTGGTGCCTTTCACTATTGCCTTCTGTGCTATCACAATTCTATTTGCCCTATATCCGGGTAAGTTGGTCGACAACCTAGGCAAGATCTTAACGCCTGCCTTGATGGGTATCTTGATCATCATGTCTGTGACGGCTTTGGTTTCTCCTGCAGGCGAGCTAACTGCCGCAACGGGACCATACGTATCTGGCGCATTTGCTGAAGGCTTGACCCAAGGCTACATGACCATGGATGCGCTAGGCTCTATCGGTTTTGGTTGGATTATCTTCCGCGCGATTCGCAGCATGGGTGTGGATTGTCCGAAAGCCACCGCAAAATACACGCTGATCGCAGCTTTGATGTACGCGGTTGCCATGGCATTTGTCTACATCTCATTGGCTTACATTGGTTCGACAAGCTCATACTTGGGTTCTGAGTTCAGTAATGGCGGCGACATCTTAACGGCATTCACCTTCAGCCACTTCGGCGCATTTGGTTCACTATTACTAGGTGCCGTGATGGTATTGGCGTGTCTGACTACTGCTATCGGCGTAACCACAGCAGGCAGTGAGTTTTACGACAACACTTTCAGCAAAGTGAACTACAAAGGCTGTGTGATCACGACCATGGTATTGGCTGGTTTGATCGCCAACGTAGGTTTGGAGCAACTATTGGCTATCACATTGCCAGCGGTTGTGGCGCTTCATCCAGTCGCGATTGCATTGATGATCATGGCACCAGTGCGCAACAAGATGTCGCAAATCATGGTGGTAGCAACCGCATTCACTGCTCTAACGTTTGGTTGTGTTGATGCGCTGCACATCCTAGGTTACATGCCAAGTTCCACTGATGAGTGGATGGGTAATTACATGCCTCTGTACAATGACTTTGCTAGCTGGATTGTGCCTAGCGTATTTATGATGATTGTTGGTCTGCTGTTTACGACGAAAACCAACCAAACCGAACAATTCGAGCTGGTGAATGAATAGCCGTTTAACATAAGACATCGCTCAATAAGTGCGTTACTATGTAGCTCGCTTATTGATATCAGGCAAAGGAGTTGCCTGAATGAAAGATTGATATGGGTCGCCTATGGATAATCAGTATCTAGACATCAGAACACTGAACTTTATCGTTATTCTGTTCTCTTGCATTTACTCTATTAGTCTGCTTTGTTATCAATACACTCAGGGTAGAGTCAAAGGCTTAAAAACCTTCTCGATATCACTACTGTTTATTGGTTTAGGCCCTTTTTTACTTGGCTTTAGAGGCTCTGCGCCAGACTGGCTGACCATCGTCATAGCCAACACTCTCATATTAGTCGGCTTCTTGCTTACGCTATATAGCGTAAGCATTTTTCGTCAATATCCTTTAAAATTGGCTCACTGTCTTACCTTGTTAACACCTGTTTTCAGTGGTTCATTTTACTATTTCACCTTCCATGACCCTTCTATCAAAAGCCGCATTATTTATCTGAGCATGTATATTTGTATCGTCACCTTCTTTAGTGGTGTCGCCATGCTTAAAGGTACCCAAAAGGACTTAAAGCTCCCTGTTAAAGCAATGGCTTACTCTTTCTTTGGATTTAGTTTTTTTATGGGATTTAGGGCGCTTTGGAGTACTTTTTCAGGTGAGTTACCAAGTTTTATGGTCGCAGGCCTTATCCATCAGCTGACTTTCTTATTTAGCATCTGCCTGATCGTTGCTTTGAGCTTTAGTATGCTGTGGTTAATTAACGGACGCTTGGTGCAATCCATAAATGATCTCTCTCATTTAGATGCACTCACAGGGCTATATAATCGTCGAGCCATGGAAGAAATCGTTCCAAACTTGGTTAGTAAAGCACATAAAAAAAGCCAAGCAATCAGCATTATTATGACTGATGTCGACAAGTTCAAAGCGATTAATGATCACTATGGTCACACGGTTGGCGACTCCGTCATGGCAACGATCTCCACTATTTTTAAAAAGCATCTTCCTGAGTCAGCCTGCATTGTGCGATTTGGTGGTGACGAGTTCATGATTGTTTTGCTCGAAAAAGCACAGCAAGCCAAAATTTTCGCAGAGCAAATTCGCCTTGCGGTCGAAACTGAAACCGCTTTGCAATCATTTAAAACTGAAGTAACCATGAGCTTTGGTATCAGTCAGTTATCTGAGGGGCAATCACTTCAAGAGGCGCTTGCTGAAGCAGACGAAGCGCTATATAGCTCTAAACATACTGGAAGGAACCTCGTTACCTTGTTTGGAGAAGGTAAAGACCTAAATTATAAGTTTGTCCCAGCTCCTGCCAAAAGCGCATAACATGTTTGTTATGCCAATGATTTTACATTAGCTAGAAATCGTACTAAGTATAGTCGGAGCGATTCAAACCAAACTTCTGCATCTTTTGGTTAAGGGTTCGACGTGGTAAATCCAACTCCTGCATCACCTCATTGATGCGTCCATGATGCCTGACTAAAGAATCATGTAGCACCTTACGTTCAAAGTTATGTAGCTGAATCGCCAACGGCACGCCCGCATGCGTCTCTTCGGTTGTTGAGGATGGTCGACTGGAGAGAATTTCCATTACGGAGACGGTTTCATCCAATGCAAAACGCATCGCTACATTCCTAAGCTCACGTACGTTACCAGGCCAAGAGTAAGCAAGAATGGCCTTTCTATCGGCTTCACTCAGTGGGCGGCTCTCAGGGTTACTTTTCAGAGCAAAGTGTTCGAACAAGATCAACGCATCATCTTCTCGCTCACGTAGCGGTGGCAAATAGATCTGCGCCACATTAAGACGATAGTACAAATCCTGACGAAACTCGTCATGATCATTGAGATCTTCTTTCGCGGCGGCGATCACTCTCAAATCAACTGAGATCTGTTGGTTGCCCCCAACGCGCTCTACCGTATGTTCCTGTAATGAACGCAACACTTTCACCTGCATGGACAGCGGCATACTCTCGATTTCATCAAAGAATAAAGTGCCTTTATCCGCGTATTCCAACTTACCAATGCGCTTTTTACCCGCTCCGGTAAATGCCCCTGCTTCATGCCCAAACAGCTCACTTTCAAACAGGTTCTCAGGAATAGCGCCACAGTTGATTGGCACAAAATGATAGGATCTGCGTTGGCTTTCATTATGCAAACTGGTCGCCACCAGCTCTTTACCACAACCTGTTTCGCCGTAAATGATCACGTTAGTATCAATGCGTGCTAACTTGGCTACTTGTTCTCTAAGCTGTTGCATCACTCGGCTTCGCCCAATCAACACCTCTTCTAAGCCGCTAACGCTAGATAGGTACTCTTGGCGATCTTGAGTAGACGTTTGTGCGCGATAGCTCTCGACCGCTTCGGTTACTCGTTGGGATAAACGCTCAGGTTGGAAAGGTTTCTCAATAAAATCGAACGCACCGTTTTGTAACGCCCCTACTGCCATATCGACGTCACCATGTCCGGTGATCAAGATAACTGGCGTTGGGATGTGATTGGCAATCAGGCTTTCTAGTATCGACAAACCATCGGTGTCCGGCAGGCGAACATCACTGACAATCGCATCAAATTCTTGGCTAAGAATGGCCGCTTTCCCCTCTTCTCCTAAACTGAATGCGCTCACGTCGAACCCCGCCAGTTGCAGCCACTGACTGGTAGCCTGACGAACAATGTCATCGTCTTCGATAAGTGCAATTTTAGGGGTGTCGTCAAAAGCCATGAGTTACTACCGTAGGTGGAATAGAAATCGCTCTTTGCTAACGGTAGCAAAAACCACTGAGGAGAAAAGGAGCTAGATCTCACTTCTTGCTTACAAGTCTTTAACATCCAACCAGTTAGGCGCACTCTTTAATGACTCTCGGTGAGAACGCACTAGCTGAACGGAGTCAGTATGCAGCGCAAAAGGAATGGCAAAACGTGGCTTGTGGTCGTAATTGCAGCAGTGCTGATGTTGTCTTGTTATAGCGCCAGCAGAGAGGTTGCTCGTCAATGGTTGAGCGTACAAACTCAAACCGAAGCTCAACAAAAACTGCTCGACTATATCGGTGAAGTTCGCCGTGCACTCAAACGTTTCTACCACTTACCTTACCTCGTCACCAATAACCCAGAAACCATCGCTTTTGTGAAAGGGAATCTGACTTATTACGAACCGTTGCAAACCCAACTGACTCAACTAGATAAAGCCGCCAATACGGAAGGTTGGCTAATCCTGTCTAACTCTGGCGAAGTATTGGTCTCGAGTTTAATCGAAGAGCGCTTTAGCTTGTCTGACCGAAAAGCCATTGTGGAACAAATTCATAATCAAGGCGGCGGTGTTTCCTTGGTGAACAAAACCAAAGGTTCGAGCCCGTTGTATTACCTTGCAGCTCCTATCTACGACGGTCTGGATATCGCAGGCATTGTGGTGGTGCAGATCAACCTCAGCTTGTTGACCGAACAGACCATTACTAGCCAAGACATCATTACGTTGCAAAATCGCCAGCAACGCTTTTTCCTATCAAGCAGCTCGCTTTATAACGCAGACTGGTTTAACGAACCGAGCAACACCGTTCAGTTAGAAACGCAGCGCTTATACGACAACACCAATATCAGTGTGTGGACGCTCAATCAGCAACGCTATTTTGCGCACACCGTTAAATTGGATGATTTGAATTGGTACGTCAGCTACCTCACCCCTTCTAAGCCGATTCAACAAACCATCAACGTGATTGGTTGGAGCGTAGCGGCGCTGCTCTTGTTGGTTGTATTACTCGTCATCATTGGTCTACAACGTCGACAAAAGCACATCAATCAACAACGAATTCAAGCCCTGTTGGAAGAGTCTCAACGCCGCTTGAAACAGATGATCAATAAAACCCACGTTGGTTTGCTATTGATTGATGAACAAGGGCAACTGTTCGATCTCAACCCAATGGCGAAGCGTTTGTTCTGTTTACCAGAAAGCGTCAATCGACATGCTTTTGCTTGGGAGTTATTCGACGCAGGCAATCCCAACTCCACCACACTCAAGTTGCTTAAGGATTTACCTAAACATAAAGAGCTCGCAGAGATCAGCACGGTCGAAACCATTGCCAGACGCAGTGACGGAAGCGTCTTCCCTGTCTTGTTCTCACTGACTAGTTTCCCTTGGCATGGCGAGCAGTATTTCCTTGCAACAATCATCGACATCAGTAAGCGGAAAAAAGCCGAGCAATCGCTGCAACAAGTCAACCAAGAACTGGCACAACGAGTAGAAGAGCGTACTCAAGCGCTAAAAGAAGCGCAAAGCCAGTTGATTGAATCGAGCAAAATGGCCGCCTTGGGTCGCATGTCGAGCGCGATTACTCATGAGCTCAATCAGCCACTGACGGGCTTGCGTACCCTGCTCACAACAAACGAACTGCTAGCAGAACGTGGCGAAACCGAGATGATGAAAGCCAACAATGTATTGGTCCAGAAGCTGATTGATCGCATGGCAAGCATGACTAGCCAGTTAAAGACGTTCGCCTATAACAAACCAGAAAGCCTACAAGCAATTTCTCTTACCTCCGCACTCGAAGATACCTTACGCGTTTATCAATCCCAATTAGACAAGGTGGATGTGCGTGTGCGCGTTCCTCATGATTTACCTAATATCATGGGTGAAGAACAACGACTGCTTCAGGTGCTCGGTAATCTTGTCTCGAATGCGCTAGACGCAATGAACAATACCACCAACCCGCAGCTCAGCTTGATCGTCAACCCAACCAGCAATCAGGTCGAACTGATCGTCAGTGATAATGGCTGCGGCGTGTCGGATGAGATGCTTGAATCCATGTTCGAACCCTTCCAAACCTCAAAGAAAATTGGTGAAGGATTGGGGCTGGGTTTAGCGATTACGGCCAACAATATGCGTGATATGAACGGACAAATTACTGTGCATAAGAATGAACAAAATGGGCTGACTTTCACTTTATTGTTCAAATCAGCCTAAGGTGATATTGATTACAAAATCATCATTAGAACTAGGCATCCCCGCTGTTTGAGAAAAACACGATCTCGATACAAGAATCCCTCCTTGACCTACACTATTCTCAAGCAAATAAGACGAATAACTTCCGAACGATAAAGAGTGAGAAACATGATTAAGTTTCCTGAACATTTTCTTTGGGGCGGTGCCATTGCTGCAAACCAAGTAGAAGGGGCGTACAACCTTGGGGGTAAAGGGTTATCGACATCAGACATGCTGCCAAACGGTATTTTGAGTCCGCATCAAACCCGTGAAGAGCGTACACCGGGTATCAAAGACGTGGCGATCGACTTCTACAATCGCTACCCAGAAGACATCGCGCTGTTCAAAGAGATGGGCTTTAACTGTCTGCGTCTCTCTTTGGCATGGAGCCGCATCTTCCCGAACGGGGACGAACTAGAACCTAACGAAGAAGGTTTGGCGTTCTACGATAAAATTTTTGACGAACTTGCCGAGCACAACATCCAACCTTTCGTGACCTTATCTCACTACGAAATGCCTTACGCACTGGTTGAAAACTATGGCGGTTGGGGCGATCGTCGCGTCATCGAATTCTTCGAACGTTATGCTCGCACCGTGCTGGAACGCTACAAAGTCAAAGTGAAGCTGTGGTTAACCTTCAACGAAATCAACATGTCTCTACACGCACCATTTACTGGTGTTGGTTTGCAAGAAGACGCCAATGAACAAGAGATTTACCAAGCGATTCACCACCAGCTAGTCGCAAACGCAAAAGCGGTAAAACTGTGTCAGCAAATCGTATCAAACGGCAAAATTGGTAACATGCTGCTTGGCGCAATCAACTACCCATACACCTGTAACCCTGATGACGTGCTTGCTGCAATGCATGAAAACAACAAGTGGTTGTTCTTCGGTGATGTACAAACGCGTGGTCAGTACCCAGGCTACATGAAGCGTTACTTCCGTGAAAACGGTATCGAAATTCAGATGGAAGCAGGCGACTTAGAAGAAATTGCATCGGCAAGTGTCGATTTCATCTCATTCAGCTACTACGCAAGTGGCTGTGCAAGTGCGGATCCGAAACAGAAAGAAGTGGGTAACATTGTCGATAGCGTACCAAACCCATATCTTGAGAAGAGCCAATGGGGCTGGTTGATCGATCCAAAAGGCCTGCGCATTCTGCTGAACTTCCTTCACGATCGCTACCAAAAACCACTGTTTGTCGTAGAAAACGGCTTAGGTGCACGTGATGAAATCGATGAAAACGGTGAGATTCAAGATGATTACCGCATCGCTTACTTGAACGACCACCTTGTGCAAGCACACGAAGCGATTCTGGATGGCGTTGAGTTGATGGGCTTTACCAGCTGGGGGCCAATCGATTTGGTCGCGAATTCAACCGCTGAGATGAGCAAACGTTACGGCTTTATCTATGTCGATCGTCATGATGATGGGCAAGGAACGCTAGAACGTAAACGTAAGAAAAGCTTTTTCTGGTATCAAGACGTGATTCGTACTTCAGGCGGTTCATTGAAAAGCTAAGCCTGTTGTCTAGGTATAAAGTGCAACTAGGCATTCGCCTAAACCATCAAGCCCTGCAATTGCAGGGCTTGAATTTTAAGGTGTTTATTCATTTAGAGATTAAACTGCAATCTCTCCACCGTCTTCACGGCGAATAACCACTGTCGCCGCTCGTGGGCGCACAGAAACACCAGCAGGCGTTTCTTCGGCTGCATCTTCACTGTATGGCCAGTTACCTGGGTGCTGAATATTCACAAACAATGATTTGTAATCAGGGCTGATGGTAAAGCCTGTTACTTCACAACCATTTGGTCCGACAAAGAAGCGTTTCAATTCAGCTTGATTATCCGCACCAATCACAGCTTGATCACCATTCTCATCTGTTAGCTTAGATGGAACAACAGCCAACATTTGATCATTGGTGTAAGACGTGACTTCATCTGCGCCGTTATCAGTCTGAATCCACAAAATACCACGGACATCAAACGCTAATCCGTCTGGGCTCGCAAACTGGTTTAACTCATTCAAGCCAGAACGGTTGGTATCTGCATCACCATTTGCTGGCGAACCAAACACAAAGATATCCCAAGTAAAGTCAGTTGCTGAAGCACCTTCATCCCAACGAATAACATGACCAAACTTATTATTCAAACGTGGATTCGCAGGATTGGTTTCATCTGTACGGCGCGTATTGTTCGTCAATGTTAAATATACTGAACCCGTGAATGGATCAACCGTACACCACTCTGGTCGATCCATTGGTGTTGCCCCAACTAAATCCGCCGCACCCGCAGTATTGATGATAATTTCAGCCAGTGAATAAAAGTGATCCGCTAACGTACCACCAGCGGTTGTTACGCTATCAAGCGTTAATGGTAACCAAGTACCTGTGCTGTCTTCATTGAAGCGCGCCACATACAGTGTGCCTTCGTCCATGTACTTGTCACCCATCGCCAAGCGGTTATCAGGGTTAGCATCTGCTGGATCCCACGCTGCCGCAGATTCAAATTTGTATAGGTATTCAAAGCGAGAATCGTGGCCAGAATAAAATACCACTGGTTTGCCTTCTTCAAGCTTACCGAAAGTACAGCCCTCGTGACGGAAACGACCTAGCGCAGTACGTTTCTTCGCACGTGAGTTTTGCGTGTAAGGGTCAATCTCGACAATGTAACCGTGACCATTGGCTTCATTACGGTAATCATCCATCGCACTTGCTCCTGTTGGAGCCACATTAAAGCGAGAGAACTCATCAAGACGCTCTTCTGCATTTCCTGCTAATGTTTCCCACAAGTAACGTGTGCTTTGGTCATCAACACCAATGCGATCTTGCTCTTCTGTACGAGTCCCGGCGTTAACAAAGTAACCAGGCCAGTTCTCTTCACACGTTAAGTACGTGCCCCACGGCGTGTAGCCGTTGCCACAGTTGTTTAACGTACCACGCGCTTGGCTGCCATCTGGTGAGAAACGAGTGACAGTTAAAGATGTGTGGGCCACCGGGCCAGACAAATCCATGACTGTCGCACCAGTATAACGACGGTTTAGTGGGTCGGTATCAACCAACTTCCACATGTTGTCTTCCAGTTGAATGCGAACCACTGATACACCGTGCGCGTAAATCTCTTTGCGCACTTCATCTACAATGGTACGTACGCCATTTTCAACCGTCGGACCGTTTGGATGCAGTGCTGATGTGTCGATGTACTCGTGGTTAATACATAGCAAGCCATCTGTAGTGCTATCGTTCAATGGGAAAAAATGCATGCCGTCATGGTGCATGCCTAGCGCATTTAACTGATCGGTACTGGTGTTGGTACCATCATTTTGCCATGCGCTGCCTTGTGCATTAAGTGGTGTTCCCCAAGGTACTAGTACTTGTGCGGTGTAGCCTTGTGGAATTGAAACTGCGTCAGTGAGTGAGCCAGGGATAGATTCAAAGTTAAGAACGGCTTTAGATGCGCCCGAACCACTGCTTACTGTACTCCCTGAGTCAGACGAGTTACAACCAGCCAATCCGAAAGCACCAAACGCTGTCATCGCACTGATACCTAAACCACCTTTCAGAATGCTGCGTCGAGATAGGCTCGCTTCTAATACTTCTTCAAATGGTTTGTTTTCACTTTGGTTATAACGCGTCGCGTCAAAGGTTTCCTTGCTCATTTTTACTTTCCCGATCTTATAGTTTAATTAATAAATAAGTGATTAGTTGAACGGCAAGAAGTTTGGATAAGAAAAATGACAAAAGTGCTTAAAACATATGAAACTTGTGTTTCAACAATACTGCAAACCAACCAACACAGCTAACGAAGCAATTAAATTCTGGTCACATAATCACCAACTGTATCGCTTCATTCTGATTTTACTTGGGCTAAAGTGTGATAGAAGGTATAAGGTGTACGAAATCAAATCATCTACGAGAGATAATCATGAAATTAGACAAGATCGATAACAAGAGCCGTCGTATCCGTAAAAAGCTGTTCTTAGGTGAGTTCGCAATCCTAGGTTTCGAGATCAGCTGTGAAACAGACATTAACGACTTCGACCGTTACGATGCATTCGTTGATGACTTTATCGACTACATTGACGAGCTTGGTCTTTGCTTCGGTGGCGGTGGTCTAGAACTGTTTGAAGGCTTCCTATGTTCTACTGACCGTTACGGCAGTGCGACTGAAGAACAGAAAGCGCAAGTTATCAAATGGTTAGAAGCACGCCCAGAAGTGAAAAGCGCGCAAGCGGGCGAACTAGTTGACGCCAACTACCTGTAACTAAAGGGCAACCTGTAATACGCAGAGCTCACTAAATGGTAGAGAAAGCTGGTCTTAAGACTGGCTTTTTTATTTTTTGAAGAATGCGATAGTAAAAATAGGGGTTTGGGAAGTTGCGCGGAGTGAATGTGATTGTGGTGTTTTTGAGCTGGCAATCAACGGGAAACTGTGTTCCACAGCCAGCTCGTGCCTTTAGGTATAATTAACTATGATTTTTTAGCTGGGGCGTCTTTCGTGTCTTTCCAGTATTGAATACGCACACGATGTAGCTGAGCTCTTCTAGTCTTTTTCATAGTAAAGTCCCTCATCTTATATAAGTAACGCTCCTCATGGAGCTTATTGTCTAAGGTCGTATCCCCTTCAACCTATAAGGGAATCAATCATTTAACCGTGACCAATTTCACAACATAATGATAATTACCGATTTCTTGCAGCCTGTTTTTACTGGCAAACAGCATATTATCTATCTGACACAGTTAACTTACTCACCAGATATGACAGAAAAATGGCAATCAAGTTCCCTACTTATACTGTCATTGAATCTTAATAAGGATTAACAAGGTGGGCATTTCAGATTTACCATACTGTTTATAAAAACCGCAAGATTTTTTATTTCTTTTCAAACAAATCTCTACTCAAGATCAATTCACTTTCATCTTTATCGCCTCCCTTTTAACGCATTGTGATCCAGTTCAATCCACAGAACTCGGAACAAAAAGCGCACATTAATACATTCACCACCAAACCTGTGCGAGATCTCTTACAAGAGTTGTAAGCAAATAGATTAATCACCTCTAAGAGCAATGCCAGAAAAAACATTAAGCATATGATTTAAAAGTAATATTTAAATTCACTTAAAATAATAAGTAAAAATAATTTAGAAAAGTTAATTGAGTCAAATCAGCAAAACATCAATACTCAATTTGTCGACAGGATGTTGGCGGGAACAGGAAAAAAGCCTAAAGGATTGGGTATCTTCAGGATGAAGATTTGATAGCTTAGGATGAGTTGTCAGCAAGGATGTAGTTAAGCTCTAGGATAGAGTTCGCCCGTCAGGATGATAGGCAAGAATGGACACCGCTAGGAAGGCGATGAACAAGGAACTCGGTTAAAGGACTTAGCCACAATCAAGGATAGATGCAGGGAGCACCTATTAGTAGCTGGATTGCTGCGAAAAAGAATAAGCCCCGTCTGGGAAACCAGGCGGGGTTTTATTTTGTCTGTAATGTATTGATAGCGATTCATCTTTATCGTTTAAGTCTTCTCTGTTTTCATAAAACACCGTGCTATCATTTTCTTTACGTCTCCCAACAAAGCTCTCAGAAAATCACACACTATGCTTAATCCTGTTTGGTTACATACATTTAAGACATTGATTGAAGTCGGTCATTTTACGCAAACGGCAGAAAAACTTTTTATGACTCAGCCTGGCGTCAGCCAACACATCAAAAAATTAGAGCAAAGTTGTCAGCATGCCTTGATCAAGCGCGAAAACAAAAGCTTCGAATTAACCGAGCAAGGCAGGATTGTCTACGCATATGCGCTCGAGTTAGAAGATAGAGAAAAGAAGCTGCTCGAAGAGCTCAGTTTTGATGATGCGTTTTCAGGCCATTGTAAACTGGCTTGTTCTGGTGCAATGGCGTTAATGTTGTATGGGCCCATTTTGGAGAAGCAAAAACAGCACCCGAGCTTATCGTTACATTTAGAAGCCGCGCCAAATCAATCTATTCTCAACGCCATAACGCAAGGGCACATTGATATTGGTATCGTGACTGATGTTCCCAATAAAGGTCTGTTTCACAGTGAGCGAATTGGTAAAGAGAGGTTGTGCTTGGTTCTGCCAAAGCAATATCAAAATAAGCAGATAACGCCAAAACTCTTGCATGACTGTGGTGTCATTAGCCACCCTGATGCCGAGCATTACATGACACTTTTTTTTGACCAATGTGAAGAGCCACAGCTCCAAGAAATTAAGATGAGCGATTTACCATTATCCGGCTACGTAAATCAATTGAGCCAAATTTTGCTACCTGTCAGCAAAGGACTTGGCTTCACCGTGCTGCCTCAAAGTGCGGTCGACAATTTTCCACTAAAAGACACGTTATACATTGCTCAACTGAAAAACACTGTATGTGAAGAGCTATTTCTGGTTCGTAAGCGCAGTCGTGCTCTACCTCTGCGCTATCAGACCATCAAAGAAGTGTTATTGGATGTGATCGGTGGTGCGCATCAATGATGTTAGCCACTCTTCGCTGGTAATGCGTTCCTCTTGGCAATCCACCCAATATGGTTTGCCAGACAACCAACTTTTCGACGCAACTTCTTTTATAAACACATCCACGGAATCAACGTCATCTTTGGCGTAATCCCATTTATTGCGCATGTGTTCTGCCGCTTCTTGATTAGTGTACGCCTTGCCGTTGCGGATAAAGGTGCAAGAGGATTGCTCAACTCGTTTTATCAACGTCGAGATATCTTGCTCTACCCCTGCTAGTGCAAAGGTAGGCAGAATGCTTAATGTAAGTAACAACGTCCACTTTGCTTTCATCGCACCTTTATCCTTATCCCTGACCACGTAACTACTAATAGTAACTACTGATAAGTGACTTAACTATTCTGGTGTTTGGCTGTTTAGCTCAGCAATTATTGCCACCATGCCTTAGCAGGCTGAGGCTCCGCAATCGCCAAGCGTTGACCAATCTCAGGGCTCACCAACGTTACACCGCGCTCTTCACTGATGTCTAACGCGCGTTGCATTGGCTCATTCCAATCGTGCATTGATAAATCAAACGTGCTGTTATGGATCGGCATCATCACTTTGCCCTGCACATCGATGTGTGCTTGAACGCTTTGCTCTGGGAACATGTGAATGTCTGACCAGAGTTCATTGTACGCACCTGTTTCAATCATGGTGAAGTCAAACGGACCGTACTTTTCGCCAATCTCTTTAAAGCCATTGAAGTAACCAGAGTCACCACTGAAGAACACTTTGTGTTGTTGTGCATTGATAACCCAACTGCCCCACAGCGTCGTATCGCGGTCTGTCAAACCTCGACCAGAGAAATGCTGAGTCGGAGTTAGTGTATATTCAATGCCGTCAACAGAGTGTGACTCCCACCAGTCTAGTTCGATCACTTTCTCTTTGGGTACACCCCAATTCACCAGTAATTGGCCAACTTTTAACGGCACCAAGAAAGTGCCCACCTTGTCGCCTAGCACTTTAATAGAAGCTTTATCTAGGTGATCGTAATGGTCATGACTGATCACCACCACATCGATAGTTGGCAAATCTTCTATCGTGATGGGGGTTTGGTGAAAGCGTTTTGGCCCTGCCCATTGTACAGGAGACGCGCGATCACTGAATACAGGGTCGGTCATCACCAGTTTTCCATCGAGCTTCATTAATACGCTTGAGTGACCCAGACGATAGATGACGTCATCTTGCTCTTCTAACAGTTGCCGCGCTGTGATCGCATGCACTGGAATTTCAATCGTTGGTGTTGGGTTAAGGCGCTCAGTCGTAAAATACGCTTTCATGATTTCGAACATGTCGCCCAAACCGCTTTTGTATTCCAACTCTGTATTTGCAAATTTGTCCGGGTATGTTGGCGCTTTTTCAGTATCAACATTAGAACAAGAAATCATTGATGTACCCATCGCGAACGCTCCTACTGTGGCTAGCAAAGTTTTTTTCATAAAAAGTTAACCCGAACAAAAGTAAACTACACGGTGCAGTTTACATTCTAATTATCAAAAGTAAACTACTTAGTGTAAAATAGATCAAGAAACGATCTTCTTAACTTAGCAAGCTTATGAATGTAAAAAGAAAAAGTCGTAGTGAAACCAAAAGAGAAGCCATCTTGTGCGCGGCAAGGCAAGCGTTCCAAGAGTTTGGGGTGCAAAACACCAGCATGGATAAGCTCTCTGCAATCGCACAAGTCTCTAAGCGCACGGTCTATAATCACTTCCCTTCTAAGGAAGCGATCGTGACGGAGTTGCTGACTGAGCTTTGGCGTTCGTCAATGATGGAAAGCGATATTAAACGCTTGGCCACTCTGCCACTCAAAGATCAATTGATTGAATTACTCTACAGCGAGATCATTGTGGTAACGGAACCAAACTATATTGAGCTGGCAAAAGTGGCATTTGGGCACTTCTTATTTAAGCCGGAAGATCTCAAAGAACAAGCAGAACAAATGTCGAAACAGGAAACCGCCCTATACCGCTGGCTTACTGAGAAATCGAACAGTGGCGCTTTGCAAATTGATGATGTGCATATAGCAAGCACTCAATTGCACAACTTACTTAAAGGCAGTGCATTCTGGCCGCAGTTAATGGGAATTCGCCCCTCTTTGTCGAATGAAGAATCTAGGCTGTTAGCTACCCAAACGGCGGAACTTTTTTTAAGTCACTATCAAAACAGCTAAAAACAGCGGTCAAATTGGCCGCTTTTTTAAGCGATAATTCGTGACAAAGCGATGAAATTTTTGCTCAATTTTATTTATCTCACCCTTGACAGTCTCATACCGCAAGGCGTGAGCGTTCGATAAAATATTTTTGTCGTGTCGACGATGCTTTTTCGTTTTCATCTCACAAAAAAACGCCCTAAGGTGCGCACCTCTGACGACGTGGTTGTTCAACCACAATTCTAAATCGTTGAAGTAAGTAGGTTATGTCATAACATGATCACCTGCCTACTGCATTCTATGCTCTATACTTATATTTTAATTTGGTACTGACTTACTAAGGAATTGCCATGCGTATTGCTATTCTCTCTCGTAATGAGAATTTATATTCAACCATGCGCCTAAAACAGGCGGGTGAAGAACGTGGGCATCAAATCGATGTGATCGACACGCTTCACTGTTATATGGACATTACGAGCAACAACCCTAAGATCCGCTACAAGGGTGAAGAATTACCGCAATACGATGCTGTTATTCCACGTATTGGGGCATCTATTACGTTTTACGGCACTGCTGTTGTACGTCAGTTTGAAATGATGGGTACATTTTGTGTCAACGAATCTGTCGCGATCAGCCGCTCTCGTGACAAGTTGCGCTCATTACAACTGCTATCACGTAAAGGCATCGGTTTGCCACGCACTGGCTTTGCTCACCATCCTGACAACATTCAGGACGTGATCAAAAACGTTGGTGGCGCACCTCTAGTGATTAAATTGCTAGAAGGCACTCAAGGCATTGGTGTTGTACTTGCTGAAACAAATAAAGCGGCAGAAAGCGTGATTGAAGCTTTCATGGGTTTGAAAGCTAACATCATGGTGCAAGAATTTATCGAAGAAGCAAAAGGCGCGGACATCCGTTGTTTTGTTGTCGGTAATAAGGTGATTGCCGCAATGAAGCGCCAAGCAAAAGAAGGCGAGTTCCGTTCTAACCTTCACCGTGGTGGCTCTGCACAACTCGTGCGTTTGAGCAAAGAAGAGCGTGCGACCGCTGTAAATGCAGCGAAAGTGATGGGCTTGAACCTTTGTGGTGTGGATATCCTTCAATCTAAAAATGGCCCAGTGGTAATGGAAGTGAACTCTTCCCCTGGTCTAGAAGGCATCGAACTAGCAACTGGTAAAAACATTGCAGGTATGATCTTCGATTTTATCGAGAAAAACGCTAAGCCAAATTCAAACCGTACTCGCGGTAAAGGTTGATTTTTGTTTAACGCACAAGAGAGCCAAAAACCGGCTCTCTTGTTACTCGTCGCTAGGATGACACTATGAATCAGAAAATGATCATTGGGAATGCCGAAGCTATTTGCTTGCCAGAGTTAGGGATTACTCACCTTGAAGCGCGTATTGATACAGGCGCTCAAACCTCTTCATTACATGTAGACAATATTGATTGCTTTGAAAAAGATGGTCAGTCTTATGTTGCATTCGATTTGCACCCAGATGTATACCATTTAGAACAAGTGGTTCGCTGCACAGCGAAACTAAAAGCAAACCGTAAGGTTAAATCTTCTAACGGTACTTTTGAGCACCGCTGCGTGATCACAACGATGCTGCGTATGGGCGACCAACAATGGCCAATCGACATTACGTTGACTAACCGTGAAAAAATGACTTACATGATGTTGTTAGGTCGTCAGGGTATGGCAGACAAAGTGCTCGTTGATCCTAGCCAATCTCACTTATTGGCATCTTAACCCCGTAGCTTCAGATGAGTGATCGAACGTTTTTGTTGAGCATCACTCGTCTGGCTTTATCTTAGCCTACTTCCTACGAAATAACGCAAACAACAATCCCTTCGCTTTAACTTTTGTCACTCGCCAGTGCGTCATTGGCTTAGTCGGCGCTGTATTCAAAATGTGCTGATACGCTTTTTCATCCAAAGTCACCTCTCCCCCATGTGCCAGAAGCAAACATTGCGGATTCATCTCAAACACACGCTTTAATGATTGCCGATATTGATTCGGATGAAATATGGGAAACGGCGCAATCAGATGCTTTTTCACCTGCACCATTAAATCCGCCACATACAGCACATCTTGTTCAGAATGATAAACCGACAGATCTCGGTCGGTATGCCCAAGCGTTTCTAGCACCTGCCAATCATCAAATCCAGGAATAAACTCTCCATCAATAAGCTCAATATCTGGATTTAACTTGCGGGAATACCAAAGGTTTTGCTTTGGTTTACGCATCCGATTCGCCATCCAGCGTGCTAACATTAAATCGGTCAAATGCATTAGCCAACCGTCTACACCGCTATACCACTGGCTCTCTCGCTTTGCGGCCAATAGCTTACATCCTGTTAAATCACGTAGTTTGTGCGCACCACCAGCATGGTCTGGATGCATGTGGGTCACAACAACCAACTTTAGGTCAGAAAAAGGACGATGGAGTTGATGTTCAATAAAGTCTTTAAGATGAGGAATGTCTGCTCGACTGGCACCATCAAGCAACAATAATTTATCGGGATATTCGGCGAGATACATGGTCTGAATGTACCCCTGAATTCTGTGCAGCTGCAAAATATGTCCTTATTTTAGTGAGATGCTTCATGACCGAATCCTTACTGGTCAGACCAACTATAACAGCAGAATGGACGCTTCGGTAAACAAATATTCACACGTAGCGACGACAACAAATCATAATCGAGATGATAGATTTTAATCATTAGACTCAAGGGCCCTTTTATCCGTTAATGCGCGCACACGGAGTTCGTGTCAGGGTATGAGGTAAATACCTCATGATTTGCTTTTTTGTACTTTTCCTTCTAATTAATTAAGGAGTTAAGTACATTTTTGTGAGAATCGAGTTGGAAAAAGCAACTAAATTAGACCGCATCCGCGCGGACTACAACGTTCACTACTGGAGCCAAGGTTTCTACGGCATTGATGACCAAGGCGAAGTATATGTATCACCACGTAGTGATCGTGCACATCAAATCCCTTTCAGCGCTATTGTAAATGAGCTAGAAGCGAAGCAGTTAAATCTGCCTGTATTAGTACGCTTCCCGCAAATCGTGCACCAACGTGTGCATGGTATTTGCCACGCATTCAACCAAGCAATTGAAGAATACCAATATCCAAACAAATACTTGTTGGTGTACCCAATTAAAGTAAACCAACAACGTGAAGTGGTGGATGAAATTCTAGCGAGCCAAGCTCAACTAGAAACCAAGCAGCTTGGTCTTGAAGCGGGTAGCAAGCCAGAATTGTTGGCGGTACTTGCATTGGCTCAACAAGGTAGCTCCGTGATCGTGTGTAATGGCTACAAAGACCGTGAGTATGTGCGTCTTGCACTGATCGGTGAAAAGCTGGGTCACAAGGTATTCATCGTATTAGAGAAGCTTTCTGAGCTGGATCTGGTACTAGAAGAAGCGAAAAGTTTGGGCGTAAAACCGCGCCTTGGTTTACGCATTCGCCTCGCCTCTCAAGGCGCAGGGAAATGGCAAGCAAGTGGCGGTGAAAAATCGAAGTTTGGTTTATCAGCATCGCAAGTGCTTAGCGTTATTGAACGTCTTAAACGCGAAGGCAACCTAGACGCGATGCAACTGGTTCACTTCCACCTTGGTTCACAGATGGCAAACATCCGTGATGTACGCAATGGTGTGAACGAGTCTGCACGTTTCTACTGCGAACTACGCGCACTCGGTGCAAACATCGAGTACTTCGATGTGGGCGGCGGCTTGGCAGTGGATTATGACGGCACACGCAGCCAATCATCGAATTCGATGAACTACGGACTTGCAGAATACGCACGTAATATCGTCAACACTGTGGGCGATGTGTGTCTGCAATACGAACAACCAATGCCAGTGATCATTTCGGAATCGGGTCGCTCGCTAACAGCGCACCACGCTGTATTGATTTCTAACGTAATTGGTACCGAGTCGTACCTACCGGAAGAAGTACATGAGCTTGATGAGGACGCTCCGCTGTTGCTACAAAACATGTGGCGAAACTGGGAAAACTTACAAGATGGTACAGACGCTCGTGCGTTAATTGAGATTTACAATGATACCCAAAGTGATTTGGCAGAAGTGCACTCTCAATTTGCTACAGGCGTGCTTAACTTGGAACAACGTGCGTGGGCAGAACAATTGTCACTGCGCATTTACTTCGAATTAAGCCGCAAGATGAGCACTAAGAATCGCTTCCACCGTCCGATTCTGGACGAGTTGAGCGAACGTCTTGCGGATAAGTTCTTCGTGAACTTCTCTCTCTTCCAATCTCTACCAGATGCTTGGGGTATTGATCAGGTGTTCCCTGTTCTGCCACTTTCTGGTCTGGGCGAGGCGGAAGAGCGTCGTGCAGTGATGTTGGACATCACATGTGACTCTGATGGCGCGATCGATCACTACGTTGATGGTCAAGGCATCGAGAGCACGCTACCTGTACCAGCTTGGAGCAAAGACAAACCGTACTTAATGGGCTTTTTCCTAGTAGGCGCATACCAAGAAATCCTTGGTGACATGCACAACCTATTTGGTGATACCCACAGTGCTGTAGTCAATGTTGATGAACACGGTCAATTTGAGATCAGTTACATCAACGAAGGTGATAGTGTAGAAGACATGATGCGCTACGTTCATATCGACGTGGATGCGATTCGTGACAATTATAAACAATTGGTTTCACAGCGAGTTGAAGCCAATGAACAAGCACAAATCCTAGCAGAACTAGAACAAGGTCTAGCAGGATACACCTATTTAGAGGACTTCTGATATGAATGATTTGTTTACTAAAACTGATTATTCGCTTTACTCCAACTCTATGTCGTTTTTACGTCTGCCGTACATTCGTAACCCGGTATCGGCAGACGCAGACGTTGTGGTGTTGGGAGTCCCTCTGGACATGGCAACATCTGGTCGTCCAGGTGCGCGTATGGGTCCAGATGCAATTCGCCGTGCCTCAGTCAACTTGGCATGGGAAGGTAAGAAGTTCCCTTGGAGCTTCAACGTATTGGATAAACTGAAAGTGATCGACGCAGGTGATCTCGTGTTCGATTGCGGTGATGCGGAAGATTTTACTTACCGCCTTGAAGCGGCAACCAGTGAAATTCTAAAAAGTGGTAAAACCATGTTGGGATTGGGCGGTGACCACTTCATTACGCTACCTATCCTGCGTGCCTATGCGAAGCATCATGGCCAAATGGCTTTGATTCACTTTGATGCTCATACGGACACCTATGCAAATGGCAGCTCATACGACCACGGTACGATGTTCTACCATGCGCCGAAAGAAGGTTTGATCTCAGCAAAGAACTCAATACAAATTGGCATTCGTACGGAGTACAAACAGCAAGATCACGGCTTCAATGTGATTAATGCGATGCAAGCGAATGACATGTCGGTGAACGAGATCCTAGAAGAAATTCGTCGCACCGTCGCAGACAAGCCAGTATATGTCACTTTTGACATCGACTGCTTAGACCCGGCCTTCGCACCGGGAACTGGTACACCAGTTTGCGGTGGCTTGAACTCAGACAAAGCGCTGAAAATTATTCGTGGTTTAGCCGGCATGAATATCGTGGGTATGGATGTTGTCGAAGTATCGCCTCCATACGACCACAGTGATGTTACCGCACTAGCGGGAGCAACCATCGCACTAGAAATGCTTTACGCATACGCATCTGAGCGCGAATAGACATAATCATTTCTAAGGGAGCTTCGGCTCCCTTTTCTTTCTGATGCCTTCCTCTACCTTTTATTCACTCGTTTCATCTTGAACTCAGCTCAACCGAGCAGACGCTTTATTTTTGCACTTTAACCATTAAAACCAGTTACCTATAAGGCTCATTCTATTCACGAAAAGTAAAAGATTTAACGTAATTAGACAAAGAAATGCACCGCTTTTTGAAAACAAAATCGGATTAGTTTTTCTAATTGAAATCATAGATTTTTATCTTGCTCAACTTCACACTTTTCGATTGCTAATTATACAAGCAAGCACTATTATCTCGCGCAAATACCCCCGCAACACAAGAATTCAGTTGGCGCTCTGTAAAAGAGCGCTAAGGGTTTTTACGTCTTAAATTTTTTGGAGAGATACGCAAATGTCTGCTTCGTTTCCATTAGCGAAACTTACCTTTTTAATCGCTATATTGACTGCCGTGGGTCAAATGACCCAGACAATGTACGTGCCTTCAATCGGTCATATGGCGGGCGAGTTTTTGGTATCTGCGTCATCACTTCAAGCTGTGATGGCTTGTTACCTAATCCCATATGGCTTGTCGCAATTTGCGTATGGCACACTATCGGACCGCTTGGGACGCAAACCGATCATCATCGTCGGGCTGCTTATCTACATCGCGGGTACACTGGTAGCATTATTTGCACATCAATTTGAATGGTTCTTGATTGGTAGCTTTATCCAAGGCTTAGGTATTGGCTGCGGCGGTGCGATGTCACGCACTCTGACTCGCGATTGCTTTGAAGGCTCTGATCTACACAGAGCAAACAGCTTAATTAGCATGTGTGTGATTTTCTCACCATTAATGGCACCAGTATTAGGCGGCTACCTAACAGAAGCTTTCGGATGGCGGTCGAGCTACTTGTTCTTAGCGCTATTTGCTATCGCGGTTGTGATCACCATGATGACAAGCATGATGGAGACGCTACCAAAAGAGAAACGCAAATTCGAACCAGTAGCCAAAAGCTACAAACACGTTTTGTCTGACCGTCGCTTTCAAGGCTTTTTGATTTGCCTGGTTGCAACATTCGCTGGTGTGGGTGTATTCGAAGCGGCGGCTGGGGTGTTGTTAGGTGGGGTATTAGAATTACCTGCAACAACGGTAAGTTTGCTGTTTATATTGCCGATCCCAGGTTACTTGGTGGGTGCGGGCTTATCTAGCTACATCGCAAGACGTCGCTCTGAGCGTCGTGCTTTAAACGTAGGCTTGGTCTCTATTTTTGTGGGCTCTGCTATTGTGCTCATCCCAGGCTTGTTTGGTTTGACCACGGCGTTAACGCTGGTTGGAGGCGCAACCGTGTACTTTTTGGGTGCGGGTATTCTCTTCCCAGCAGCAACAACTGGAGCGATTGCGCCATTCCCATACCATGCAGGAACAGCAGGCGCGACATTAGGTGGCATGCAAAACTTGGGGGCAGGTGTCGCAACTTTGCTCGCGTCACTATTTCCAGCGCATAACCAGATGCCTTTGGGCATTTTGATGATGGCAATGTCGGTAATTGCAATGCTTGGGTTAATGTGGGTGAATCGAGCACACAATCACTCAAACGAAGTACCGCAAGTTATCTGAACATTATCAGCTTACTTTCAAAATCCAAAAGGGACACACTCAACAAGTGTGTCCCTTTTTTCATATCACACTATATCGATTTCCCGATGAGAATGATTTAACTTTCGAATTGATATTTGTTAAAAATAACAGCTGCTTACACAATGTATTTTCAGCGCCCTTCAAATTGAGTATCCAACTCGGAAATATTGAGGATTCTCACTTTTTCGGTATACCCCATAACAAAGAATGGACAACTGAAAACCACTAACAAAATGAAAGCCCAGCCCTCAGGATGAGGCCACTTGGGTGTACAATAAGGATAAAATCAGATGCGTTTCACTTTAACTACGTTGGCCGTCTCGGTCGCGCTTGTCGCCGGATGCAGCAATCAAGGAATCCCCAGCATGACTCAATACTCCCAAACACAGATCGTTGCTCAACAAACTCAAGCTCCGGTTGCGAAAAAAGTCCCTCACGCGATGACTATTCATGGCGATACCCGCGTTGATAACTACTACTGGATGCGTGACGACGAACGTAAAGACCCTGAAATTTTACAGCACCTAGAGACAGAAAATCAGTACGCAGAAACCGTTCTAAAGCACACTGAAACACTTCAAGATACGCTATTTGAAGAAATTAAAGGGCGCATCGCAAAAGACGACAACTCAGTACCGGTTCGTAAAGGCAACTACTTCTACTCCAGTGAAGTGACCGGAGATAACGAGTACGAAGTCCATTTGCGAGCTAAAGACTTTGCAGGCAAAGACAAACAAATCATTTTAGATGTCAATGAACTAGCAAAAGAACATGAATTTTTCAGTATCGGCGGCCTATACGTTAGTCCGAATGAAAACTTATTGGCGTATGGCGAAGATACATTAAGCCGCCGCGTGTACACCCTTAAGATCAAAGACCTGACAACAGGCAATTACCTACAAGATGAAATCGAAGGGGCCTCAAGCGCGATTGCATGGCAGAACGATAACAACGCCTTTTACTACATCAAAAAAGATCCACAGACCTTGCTGGGCTACCAAGTGTATCGTCATGTTTTAAGCACGCCACAAAGCAGTGATGAGTTGATTTTTGAAGAAACCGACAGCGCCTATTACACCTCACTAAGCAAAAGCAAAGATGGCGAAGATATTTATATCTGGCATTCCAGTACAGAAACCAGCGGCGTCTCCATCATCGATGCGAACAACCCTAAAGCAAAGGCGAAACCGTTCTATCCTCGTGAAGATGGCATTGAATACAGTATTTCTAAGCTAGGCGATTGGTACTACATTTATACTAACTATCAAGCCGTCAACTTCCGTTTGATGAAAGTTCATCAAAATGACATGCATGACCGCTCTAAATGGCAAGATGTGATTGCCGCAGACGACAACACTCAACTTGTCGACTTCGAGTTATTCGATGATCACATCGTCTATGAGCAGCGCTCTAACGGCCTAGCAAGCGTCACTGTACGTCAGCTTTCAACAGGAAAAGAACTCCCCCTCACATTTAATGACGATGCGTTTGCTGCCTATTTGACAGGTAACCTAGAGCTGGATAACGAGAAAGTTCGTATTTATTACAGCAGTTTAACCACTCCAGGAACCTACTACGATTTCGATCTAAAAACGGGCGGGTCAGAAATCATGAAGCAAACACCTGTACTTGGTGATTTTAATCCTGACAATTACCAATCAGAACGCATCATGGTCACAGCCCGTGACGGTAAAGAAGTACCCGTTTCTTTGGTGTATCGTAAAGACTTATTTAAGAAAGATGGTACAAATCCACTCTACCAATATGGTTATGGATCTTATGGCGCAACCATTGAGCCAACTTTCCGCTCGACACGTTTGAGTCTATTGGATCGCGGCTTTGTTTACGCCATTGCTCATATTCGTGGTTCTGAAATGCTTGGCCGCCCTTGGTATGAAGACGGTAAAAAACTAACCAAGCAAAACACATTCAACGACTTTATTGATGTCACTAAAGGTTTGGTTGAACAAGGCTATGGCGCTAAAGATAAAGTCTTCGCTGTTGGTGGCTCTGCAGGAGGTCTCTTAATGGGGGCTATCATCAACCAAGCACCAGAACTGTACCGCGGTATCGGTGCACATGTTCCGTTTGTGGACGTGGTAACCACTATGCTCGATGAATCAATTCCATTGACCACCAATGAGTATGATGAATGGGGTAACCCAAATAACAAAACATACTATGACTATATGTTGAGTTACTCGCCTTACGACAACATCAAGGCGCAAAACTACCCGAACATGTTGGTAACGACTGGCTTGCACGACTCTCAAGTACAGTACTTTGAACCAATGAAGTGGGTCGCCAAACTTCGTGAAATGAAGACAGACGATAACGTCTTGTTGTTCAAAACCGATATGGAAGCCGGACACGGCGGCGCATCTGGTCGATTTAAGCGCTTAAAAGAAGATGCGCTAGAGTATGCCTTCTTCCTCGATTTACTCGATAAAAAATAAGCGTATTAATAGAACTGTATCTCTAACAACAAAAAATGCCCGCAAGTTGCGGGCATTTTTATAGACGCACTCTCTAAACAAAGAGTTGAGTTACCTAAGCACAGAATGACTAGCGTCTCTTATAGCCAAAGGATAGCAGAAAGAAAAACGCCTACTCACAACGAGTAGGCGTTAACACAATAAATGTGTTTAGGCAGTAGAAACTGGCCTATTTATTAGAAGTAGTAACGAGCACCTAGAGTCCAGTAGTCGTTCTCTTCATTGTTGTAGTCGTTACCTAGATCAAACTGGTAAGCTGCAAACGTTACGAAAGCAGGAGTTACAGCGTACTCTGCTTGTAGCGCAGTTTCGCTTGAAACTGTCTTATTGTCTTCTTCGTCTTCTACGCCTTCGTAGTTAACGCTGAATGTCCAATCGTTTACGCCGTATGCCAAAAGAGCTTCAAGTTGAGAAGTGTCTTTACGCATTTGGTAGAAGTACTCGTTCATACCGTATACTACCGCTGCGTAAAGGCCTGAACCGTATTGACCGTAGTTTACAGAGAATAGGTGTGATTCAGCGTTCTTAGTACCTAGAGTCGCGTTTTTAACATCACCGCCGCTGTATACGTAGCCTAGACCAAAGCCAGCTACAGAACCGCTCAATGCAACTTGACCACGTTGCTCGTATGTTGTTGCATCTGAAGTTTGCTCACCTTGCCAACCTAGACCTAGGTTGAAAGCAAAACCTTCACCAAATTCAAAACCTTTACGGTAGCTAAGCATTTTATCAGCACGAGCTGAGCCTAGGTTGCCGTGGTTGTCGTACAAAAAGTCGTTCGCAAACGCGATTGGTAGATCCGCAACGCCAGCGACATCGTAGTAAGGTGACCATTGAGTACCTGCTACTAAACGGCCAAACTGCTCATGAGTAGCACCGATGTAACCTAGACGAGTTTTGAACGATTGCTCGCCACCGTTTAGGTAGTTAAGCGCCCATTCACCTTTAGCGTCGATAGTAATACCGTTGCCAATGTCTTTCTTACCCGCAACGTTAATACGTGGAGACACTTGGTGAACTTTTACATCTTCTTCGAAATACTCACCCACGCCAACTGAAACGTGACCGCCGATCGATAAAGATGTACCATCGCTGTTGTAAACTTCTGCTGCGAAGGCCTGTGAACCACATGCTAGTGCCGCCACTGCAACGGCTAGAGTTTTCATTTTCATTGTTAACATCCGTATAGTTGTTTGTACCGGTTCGCTTAGAAACAGATTAAATCCGAATCAATCGCAACGAACAAATAACAAAGTAGTAATGAAATAGAAATGAAACAAACACTTTCTTATGCAACCAGTGGTATTAATGCTCACATTTTGAGCTGAGTCACAAAAAAATAGGGAACTTTTCATTCCCCATCATAAAATCTGTGGCTTTTTACGTGTCACATCTCCCAACGTGCGAGTGGCTTCTCAGTTTTGATACCCTTACTGCCCCAGCGGTCAATAACATCAATTTGCAGTATGCGGCTCGGTTTAATAAGCGATGTCAAGGTTTTCGACGGTCGTTTATCCGTCACTAACCATAGCGTTTTATCTTGTTCAAACTGAGCTTTTAAAGATAATTTGTCTTCTTCTGTCCACTCAAATTCCGGCTTAAATTCGCGCCCAACCACAAACAATTGGTTGCCAGAGGCAAAGTCCTCTAGTGACTCACTCATCAGTACCACTGAATCGATGCCTTTATCGAAGATCTCTGCCTGTTGTTGGTTGATCAGTTCACGCACATTGAGCATAAGAGCCTGTTGATTCGTTTGAATCGTCTTTTGGTGTTCAGGATATACACGTTGTAGATCCTCTCCAACAATACCCGCCATTCGGATTAAGTTTGTAGGGTTAAGCCACGCGTACTTCGATGTTGACCCGTTTTCCAATGTCAGTACTGCAACTCCTTGAGCTCTAGGAGAAATGGCCTGCGATGCATCGATTTCAATCAAGTGAATGTTGCCCTGTCGAGCGTAAACATAAGTCGGGTCTTGTTTCCAAATCGCACCAAGAGTAATAGCAACCGTCGCGGCTTGACCCACTTGCTTAACTTGCTCTGTACCTTTATTTGCGAACCAGTTCTCAAGACGCTCAACGCCGTAACGCTTTGGAGGCAGATACTGAGTCTCTATCCCTGTACCTTTCATGAGTTGCTCAGACAACATGTACGTGACGGGAGTGCTGGTTAAAATGTCTTTGGCGCTTGCCAACGATGGAAGTGTTGTCGCTATAACCAAACCAAAAGTTATCGCTAATTTTTTTATCTTCATGTTCATTACTTTATAAAAAGGGTTACGCTTTTTGGATAATTCGGTAAACCGTTGCTGTTAGGAAAAATGCCGCAGAAACAATGATGATGGATGCGCCTGATGGCACTGGTAGCTCAAGCTCCATCGGCAGTATGGTTCCTACTAAACACGCAATGGTTGCCAATAAAGAAGAAAGGAGAACAAAACTGCCCATGCGTTTAGTCAATAACCGAGCCGTTGCACCAGGAATCAGTAGCAATGCACCAACCAATACAGCGCCAATAATCTTTACCGCGGCGATGGTGACCAAGGTGATCATCATGACAAATAAGTAATCATAAAAGCTGGTATTAAAGCCGCGTACACGTGCAATATCCGGGCTAATACAAGTCAGCAAAATGCGGTTAAACGTTGGAATAAGAAGCAGTAATATGATCAAACAACTGATCGCTAAAATAAGGATATCGTTGTCCGTCACAGTCAAGATCGAGCCAAACAACACGTTCTCCAACATGTGAATGTTGATCTTGCGAGCAACGTACATTAACAGCGCAGCACCAACCGCTAACGCTAGTGCAAGAAAAACCCCAACCAGTGTGTCGTAAGGTACATTCGTACGATTACGAACAAAGTGAAGCAACAGCGCAAAAATCATACAAAAGCTAAACAATCCGATGATCGGATTCTCTGGCGGCTCACCGAGCAACACACCAATCGCGATTCCGGTAAGCGCAGCATGCCCAACCGCTTCAGAGAAAAAAGCCAGTCGCTTGGCGATGACTAATGTACCAAGACCACCAAGTAATGGTCCTAATATCAGCGCTGCCACAATTGCGTTCACCATGAAAGCATAAGAAAAGCTATCGCTTAACCATCCAGCTTCAACGCCGCTAACCGCTAACTCTCGCAACCAATCCATTATGCAGCCTCCACTTTTGCTGTGTAGTGCTTGAATAATGTTTCTATACGATCAGGACTTAGAACATCTGAATGGTGCCCTGACGCCACAATTTGACGATTTACAACATGGACCTGCGCATCTAAACGGCGCACTGCGGTCACGTCATGGTGTACTGCCAGTACCGTTTTGCCTTCTCCAACGACTTCATGAATCAAGCCTTCAAGATATCGAACACCTTGCTCATCCATGCCAGTTGTAGGTTCGTCTAAAACCAATAAATTGGGCTCATCCAGTAAAGCTTGCGCAAACAAAACACGCTGTTGCTCACCGCCAGAGAGTTGCCCCATACGACGGTCGCTACGCGTTGCCATACCCACGCGATCCAGCTGGGCCAGGGCATGTTGAGTTTGTTTCGTTTTACGTCGCCAAAATAGAGGGATACGGGTTTGGTTAAGCAGTACAAAATCCATCACGGTTAACGGGAGGCTTGCTTCAAACATCGCTTTTTGTGGCACATACCCTATCTTCCCCGATGCAGCTGATGGCTCTGGCCAATTGAGTGCAATGTTTCCCGAAAACGGCGTAAGTCCAAGTACCGAACGAAGCAAAGAAGTTTTCCCACCACCATTCGGTCCCATAATCACGTGACATTTCGCGTTCTCGAATTCGGCGCTGATATTCTGCAAAATGATATTGTCGGCGTATTTTAGGCCCACGTTACTTAAGGAAACGGAAGGTCCAGTCATTACGCCTTTTCCCCTGCTCGCTTACTCGCCACAAATTTCATGGCTTCGATTAGTGTTTCCACATTATCTCGCATCTCAACCTCAACTTTATCGGCCTCATACTCACCGTGAGTCATGTGAGAAAAGCGATAAAGCTGCACCCCAGTCGCCTCTTCGATGGTATCAACAAAGCGATTCGGCATATTGAGCTCATAAAACAGAACATCAATGCCCGATTCACGAATTTTCTCTATCGTTTCCTGTAGCTGACTTGCACTTGGTTCTACACCATGAGCAGGCTCAATGACAGCGGCAACGTCAACACCAAACTCCTGAAGGATATATCCGTAAGCATTGTGGGTTGTCGCCACCTTCATACCAGCCGTGTCCAACTCACCAAGAGACAACATTGCATCACGCTTCATCAGGCGAAATGTTTTCGCGTATTTACGGGCATTTTGGCGATAGAACGCAGCATTGTCTGGGTCCAATTGGCTTAGCTCACTCGCGATGGTGTAAACCTTTTGAATGGTTGTTGATAGACCGACAAAGGTGTGAGGGTTCACTGCTCCTTGACCAACAGACTGCCCCATAGCGGGCAATAAAGGCACTTCTTTGTTCGCTTCGATAACCACGAGATCATCACGCTGAGAAGCCTTGATCACTTTCAGTGCAAAATCGTCATGACCAATACCATTGATCACTATTACGTCCATTTCATTTAAGCGTTTAAGATCATTAGGTTGTGGTAAATAGTTGTGAGGATTAAAACCAGCATCAACCAAAGGAATGATGTCCGCCTTCTCACCCACAACGGCTTTAACATAGCTGTAATAAGGTTGTAGCGTAATACCAATACTGAGTTTTTCGGCAGCAAAGCCTGTAGAAGACACCGCCAATAACGCGGTGGCTGTAAGAATACGACGTAAAAGAGAGCGTTTGATCATAGTACTTATCAATTATGTTGTCTTAATGGGCGTGAGAGTGGGAAGAAGAGCCTGACAGAACGATTTGTTTCCAGCCGAAATCGTGGCGTTTAGCTAGATCGCTTAGTCCCTCCACATTTAACGAACGGCTAGAATCATTAAACCAAATATCAGCTTGAGAACTGCGGCTATCCAACAGCATGGAAGCAGAGCCTTGGGCACTGGTCTTCACGCCAATGTAGACACCGTCATCAATTCGTTGCCACTGATGAGAACCTTTACGCTTCCAGTTTTGGTCTTTCACGAATGGAGCAATCCAAAGCGCCTCCATGTCAGAGACCTCAGGCCAAGTTCCAGTTTCTAGCTGCAAATCACGAATCTCTTCATGAGCGAGCTTAAGCTCAGCGATCAACCCCAACTCATTTTGATGTAAATCCGTGATTAACACTTGATGAGACTGCATGTCTGGCTTTTCAGTCGCGACCTGATGGTAGGGCATAAGTATGGCTGCTGAACTGAGAATTGCTGCGATTGTCAGTGCGACCCACTTTCCTTCTCGGTTACCATCATCAGGGCGAACTTTCTGTACACTCATTTCTCTTTCAGCTCAACGATATCCACTTCCACCGGGCTTTCATGTCCGGCATCAAATACCAAATAGAAATCTGTTTCAGGGTGAGTAAATTCTGCGATGGAACGCTTATCTGTTTTTTCTTTGGCGATCAGATTGTCGTCGTAATCGTACATTTCGACATCGTAGTCGACCGCTGTCGATCCATCCGAGTAGCCCGCTTCACAAATCACTTTATCTTGCGCCAAGTGACAGCTCATCAGAGGAAAATGTGCAGCAGCGTGAAAGGACGCAAATCCAGAAAAAAGCAAAACAGCTTTTAGAAGAGAAGTGTTATTCATGATAATTCCAAAATGGCCCAGCAATTGCTGAGCCTAATTCGATTAGTTAAGTTGAGTTTCAAACGTAAGATGAACATTGGCACTCGCTTTATCCGCCAATGGATTATCTTTTAATTCACCTTTGTAGTTCGCTTTCATTAAGTAGCGCCCAGCGACTTCTGGCGTGAAGATCACTTTGCCATCTTTATCGCTCACCACATCGATTTGTTCTTGATGGTTTCGGTACATGGTACCTTCACGTGTAATCTCAGCAGTAACGCCCTCTTGTGGCTCTCCGTTAAAGAAAAACTGGAAAGTCACAGGCTCACCTTCAATGATGTCCGATGGATGCGTGATCGGTTTCATCTCCAGCATTTTGCCTTCAATCTCCAACGCTTTGTCCGTTGGCATACCAACCGTAATGTAGCTTTCTGCTCGGGTGTAACTTAGTTGAGTAACCACATCACGCGCTTGCTCGGGAAGCACATCACCACGCTCAGCTTTGCTTGCTCGCGCCCATTTCACCGTATCACGACGGCCCGCTTTGTATTGTGTGTAGTAGCTCGGCTGATTATTAATCGCAACTTTGTGCGTGCCTTCTTCTGTAAAAAAGAAATCAAACATAGAGCGACGCTTGCCACGAACAACAAAGTTAGGACGCTCAGAGCGGCCATCCGGCATCACCACAAATGCCTGATCACTACCCGCAGGCTTATCAAAAACAAACGTTCCGTGAGAGGCAGTAACATCAAATGTCAGCCAGTCACCGCCTTCTTTAGAAACCGTAAAGTGAGAGGGCAGAACCCAACGTGGATGTGCTTGTGCGGTGGTGGTTACAGCCAATCCCATTGCCATTACACTCGCCAATGCCACTGCTTTCATTTTGGTTTTCATTGTTGTGTCCTTTAATCACTTAACTTGATAATTGACGGTGATGACACCCGTCTCTTGTGTTGGTTTAAGCTCATAGCGCACGTCACTATCCGCTAGCGTTATTTTTTGACGTAAGTAGTTTCGCCCACCGTGTTCACGAACGACTTCGACGTACAACGTGTAATTTCCTTGTTCCAAACGCTCCCCTGAGTCATTGGTTCCATCCCAGACAAAGCGGTAGTGACCTGCAGGACGTGTTGCAGAAGTCACCGCATCAACAAGTTCACGATCATAACGACCCGCTTTTCTCCACCAGCTGCGTAGATCTTTTAACCATTCGTCTTTCCCTACCCATAACTGAATGGTTTTAACCGGTTTACGCTGATCGTTTTCAACCCAAACCGCCACATAAGGGCGTGCATACATTGAGGTATCTATCTTTGGAAGTTCGAGTTCGAAGTCGACCTTCGCGTTATCTGGTATAGGCGCCGCGGAAAGAGAGAAAGGAGCAAAAACCGCGATCAAAGCGGCTTTACAAAAGTGATTACGGCGGAAAAATCTTCCTGTGTTCAACATAAGTGTTCTCTAAAAAAGCTGTTATGGAACAGCAACAAAATAAATTACGAGCGACAGTAACGTACCAAAGCTCATCCATTGCATTGACGTTCTGAGCGTCTTCTTCTTAGGCAGTAATAAGCACACGCCTGTAAGAACAAAAAACACCATCAAAAGCGCAGTGACGTCGATAAACCACTTCCAAATCCCACCACTGTTGCGTCCTTTATGTAGATCGTTCAGCAGCGCAACAATACCGTAGTGCGTCGTTTCGACGTCTGCTGCACCAGTAGTCATATCAATAAAGACCGTAGCGTTATAACCCGGGCCTTTAAAATCCATAGAAAGCTCTCCGAGTAACAACTCACCTTGCTCAACTTCGGTATACACATCTAGTGCGGAGGGAGTGCCGCGAAGCTCGGTTTCTTTAGTCAAGAAAGCCACCAGCCCTTCACGATTAGGTTGAAAGGTATCTGAATGTGAGAATAGAACTGAGTGCGGAACCGTCAGAGTATGTTGTTGAATGATAGGTTCACTGCGTTCAAACAATTCGGGGCGATTGAGGGTAATACCAGTTACTGCAAAAAACAGCGTAACTAAGAGAAGAGCCATCGAAATATAGATATGTAGGCGGCGAGCCCAAGTTTGAACACCTTTGCTTTTAAGCAACATAGAAACAATCATCACCAATAAATGTGGGGCATAATTTAGGTGATAATCATTCGTATTGGCATTTAATTTACATTGTTTACTTTTTCAATTCAGCTTGGCTTGCAAATGTTTTAGCTATTTGGGCCAATGCGAGTTACCGATTGCCTACCCTCTAGATAATAACCCTATCAATTTTAATGACTCAAAATTTAATGATATTTCCAATACTAAAAAGTGGGATAGACTCCACCAAAATGCGCCTTTATGTATATTTAATGAAAAGCTTAAAAGCTATCCATAAACTAGATAAAAAAGGTAAGCTAAGAAGTTAGTGTAGGGTTAGATAGAGAAGATTTTCTGCTGCTAGCCAAACGTTATGGTGTAGTTCAGAAGGAAAAATATGAACAAGAATGTTGGAATAATTCTCTTATCACTTTTCTCAAGTGTCACTTTCGCAAGTGAAAAGTTTGAAGCCAGTTTGTTTAACAACGTAAGCCAATCTATCGATAATTATGGTGCTAAGATAAAGCTGTGCGAATCTATGGCAGACCAGAATACACCTGACAAACAAACCCTAGAGTATTCAAAGAACCATATAGAAGCATTAACTCCTGTTCTACCTTTTTTAAGCGAAAAAGCTTTTGAAGCTTGTGTCTTAAAAGAGAAACAAGAACTAGCATATTACTTATTAATAGCAAAAAATAACGCTTCAAGAACCTCAACATTAAAGCTTGTAGAATCGACTGAAAGCCTTACTTTTCATATCGAACCTACATCTATAGAAAAGTTTGAAACACTGAGCAAAGTACATCAAGAATATATAGAGAAAAGCCCCTTTTTCTCCCGACCATTTGATGCGTTAGCCTTTTATGAAAAACTCATGCAGTAAATAGCCTTTATGACTTTAGACAAAAAATACCCGAGACTGAGCTCGGGTATTTAATAAAAATGTTCGCTATGAGTTCTGCGTCGATTCTACTTTGCGTAGCTGAGATAGATACTTAACCCAACTTTTTGCCTGATTCGATGGCTTAATCTCATTCGCTCTTTTGGCATTAGCGAGCGCATCGTCAAACCGCTTAAGTTTGTAGTAAGCGCGAGTTTTGATAAGTGCAACATCCGCTTTACGACCTCTGACATTATCGAGCGCGGCAATGGCATCTTTATAATGGCCTTCTTGCACCAGCAGTTGAGAATAGTTCCAGTAATACTGCCTATCTAGCTGAGCTGCAATACGCCAGCTATCAATAGACTCTTCCCACTCTTTTGCCATTTGCCAATACGTTGCTTGCTGAGCTTTTAGCTTACTATTCGAGTTTACATCCTCTAGCTCGTTCATCACCAATGCAGCTCTCTCAGGAATACCTCGTTTCGCGTACAATTGTGCCAGCAGCTTTAAGTCATCTTGGCTAAGTTGTAACCCTTTCAGTTTTGCCAACGCCAAAGAGTCTAGGGCACGTTTGTTGTCATCAACCCGTAGATATAGAGCAACAAGCTGACGCCACCATTCAATTCGCTCAGGTTCAATCACTATTAAGCGTTTGATGGTCGAGATTGCCGGCTTCCACTTTTTCAGTTCTAGCTCAGCAGAAAGCTTTATCGACAATGCGCCAAGCTTGTCTGGCTGACCAAACTTCTCATAACGAGCCATTGCTGAAAGCACTTTTTGCCACTGACTCAGTTGATAATGAGATTGGGAAATACGCAGCCATAGTTCATGCGCTTTTTGACCTTTAGGAATGTTTTTGCTCAAGGCATAGTAATGAGGTAAAGCCTTAGAAAAACGTTGCTCGTTCAGCAGTATATCAGCCAACATTTTTCGGGTTTGCCATGCTTGCTCATCTTGTAGCAAACCACTATTGACTGCAAACTCAAGTTGCTTAATCGCCGCTTGAGTTTGCTCGTTCTGCCAGTAAAAAATACCCAACATTCGAGCGACATAAGCTTGGTCATATCCACGAGAAAGCTCCATAGCTTCAAGAGATGAAATCGCTTCTTTTAGTTTCTCCTCTTGAGCCAAGTTGTGTGCTCGTTGAACTCTCGCTGCGGTGTATTGGCTTAACTCACTGGCAATGGTTGAGAGTGCACTCAGGCTTAATACCGTACCGATTAAGAATTTTTTCATCATTTGGCTAACTTGAACTCCACTTTAGCGGTTTGTCCGAACTGCTCAATTGACACACCATCCTCAACTTTTGGCTGATACTTCCATTTTTTAAGCGCACGGATTGCTTCCCTTTCAAACATGCGCTCGGGCTCAGCCTCGATCACTTCAATATCTTTTGGTCGTCCAGTTGCATCGATCGTGAAACGCATAATGACATAACCTTCCACTCTACGTTTCAGCGCCTTACTTGGATAACGAGGATCAACACGATACAACGGCAGTGCTTGCTGGTTGCCCATTGTTCCCTTCAAGTTTGGGGCGCTAATCGCGATGCCTTCAAGGGCTGTGTTTAAACCTAAAGCACTGACTGGCGTCATCTGACTCATTGGTTCCATTTGAGTGTCAGCTTGAGACAGATCCATTGGCTCCGGCGCTTGAGGTGGTTCTGGTTGCTCCGGCACTGAACGTTGACGACGCTGCACGTCAGCTTCATTCTCTACCATCACCATATCAAAACGAACGGCTTCTGAAGCTTCTGGTGCACGCTGGTTGCCTTTATCAACCATCCACGCCATAAAGCTAAACAAGCTCACAGAAATTAACAGTGATGCTGGTAGTGCAAGTAACAGCCTGCCCATTAAGGTTTCTCCGCCGCCAATGCAATGTTCTTCACACCCGCCGCCTTTGCAGCGTCCATCACTTTCACGACAGTGCCATTGTAAGCATGCTCGTCAGCTTGGATAACTAACGAGGCATCAGGTTGATCAAGTAACAGGTGCTCAATAGAGGCCTCAACACGCTCAATATCAACCACTCGTTTGTCAATGTACACATCATTCGCTGCCGTTACTGCGATAAAAATGCCCGCGTCTTTTTGACTTACTACATTAGAAGCCTGGGGGCGATTCACTTCTACACCGGATTCACGTACAAACGAACTGGTCACAATGAAGAAGATCAACATGATGAAGACGATATCAAGCATCGAGGTTAAATCGACTTGAGCTTCATCTTGTTGGTTAGGTCTGCGTCCGAGTCTCACTTTTGACTCCTTAAAGATTGTTCTAACTGGATAGCTTTTCGTTCACACACTTTGCTAAGGCGAGCATGAATAAACATGCCCGCAAGCGCTGCTACCATACCTGCCATGGTTGGCAGCGTAGCAAGTGAGATACCAGAAGCCATCAATTTCGGATTGCTGCTGCCTTGCGATGCCATTACGTCAAACACCGTAATCATGCCTGTCACCGTCCCTAACAACCCTAGCATTGGGCAAACCGCCACAAGTAGCTTAATAGTCGATAGGTTTTGGCGTAGTTCGATTTGCGCTTTTGCAATCCATCCTTCACGGATTTGATGCGCGTACCAAGAGTGGTGCTCTGTTCTTGCGTGCCACTGCTCACAAAGCTGTTTTTTTACCCCAGGGAAAACCGTTGTGAGATAAATAACTCGCTCCATAACCAACAGCCAGCACACCGCCACGACGGCGGCCAGCCACCATAGGATTTGACCACCTTGCTGCATAAAGCTCATCAAGGTTGTGGCCCAATCCTCACTGATCAAACCCAATGTGCTGAGTAGGATCTGCTCCATTACGCTGCGTTCTCCGCTAAGGTGTTAGAGTGACTTTTGTTATTCTGCATATCACGCTCAGCTTGTTCTGCAACTAAACCGATGCCTTGTTTTTCTAAGATACTGCGAATATTTTCTGCTTGAGAGCTCAATACGTTGTGCGCTAATAGCAAAGGCATGGCTGAAACAAGGCCAAGTACGGTAGTCACAAGTGCCATCGAAATGCCACCCGCCATTACTTTCGGATCACCATTACCAAATTGAGTGATGACTTGGAAGGTTTCGATCATACCCGTTACCGTGCCTAGTAGGCCAAGCATAGGAGCTAGAGCAGCAAGAAGCTTAAGCATCGACAACCCTTTTTCTAGGTGGGTTTGCTCATCAACAACGGCTTCCAAAAGACGTAGTTCTAACGCTTCTACGCTGCGATGCTTGTCTTTCTGGTATACCGCAAGCACGCGACCCAAAGGGTTGTTTCCTGGCTGCGCTGGGGTTTTCAGTTGCTTCATGATTTTCTGGCGCGAAATCATCAGAGATGCACCACGTACGAGCGCAATCAATAGGCCGATAGCCAATAAACCAAGGATGATTTTGCCGACAACGCCACCCGCATTTAGGCGATCAGCCAAAGTCGGTGAGTTTGCGAGCTGCTCAAGAAGAATGCCACGTGACGGATCTATGACAAGCGCATCAATGTCACCAGAGGAAATAGTATTCGCTGTTGGACCGCTTTCAGGCTGACGAAGATAGTTTACCGCATCTCCGCGTTGACCATTCCACTTAACGTAGCCAGTGTCATCCAGCAGCGCCATAGAACCAAGACGAACACCACTAACCGTTTGTTCACGACCCTCGCCATTTAGCAGTGTGAAAGAGACGTTTGCCATTTCACCGCTTGCTTTGATTTGTTCTTCCATGCTGCGCCACATCGCCTGAAGTTGGGTCAACGTTGGCAGTGATTTAGCCGCAACAATAGCATCGATATCTTTCTGATATGAGTTTGCATCTACACCGGTTACTGAGCTTTTTAGCTCAGACTCTAGCTCTTTTGCGTTCTGGCGAACGACGCCAAATAACTCACCTAGGCTCCCGGTTTCTAGACGCAACTTTTCTTCTAGCTGTGCCAGTTCTGCTTCATTTTCACCGAAGGTAACACTTAATGAGTCCGCCTCTGCTTGAAGAGCAGCACGCTCTGCCACCAATTTATTCTTTATAGCCTGTAGGTCTTGCTCTGTTTGCTTAAAACCTGATTCACGCGCGACATTGTGCGATTGCTGTTGACGATTTTCTTGCTGCGCCTTTTGTAACAACGCATCACTAGCAAAAGTTGTATAAGGCATTAATGCGGCTGTCGAGATTAATGCAACCGATAACCATTTTTTCATCATTTATTTGCCCTCCGCAGCGGTTAACGACACTGGCAGAGTCAACATACTCGGCGCGATCTGTTTATTCGCCATAGCGAACGCTTTGTCTAGCTCTGATTTTTGCTCAGAACCCACTTGTTGCCATGCTTGTTGTTGCTGTGACCAGCTCCAAAATGTGTCACCAGATAAGCTACGCGCTACCAAAGACAAACGGCCTAAATAGAGAATGTCCGCCTCCACAGCTTCATTGTCACCCAGGTTAATCTTGCCTTGGTAAACGCCAAGCTTGGTGCCGTAATCCATTTCAATTTGGTACGCTTCTAAAATACGACGAAACTTCTCTGCATCCGCAACGTCTGCACGCGTCATCATGGAATCCAGCTTTGCAATTCGCTCCTCACGTTGCGCTTTGCGTATAGGCTTGTCGTTAGCGACGAGCACTTTTAAGCCCTCAAGCATGTGATACATTAAAGGCACGACACCTTGACGAGTTTGAGCAATCTGTTCAATTTGCTCGTTCAAGCTATCAACTTCTTGATTTTGGCTCTCAACAAGGCTTGCAAGATGATCGCGATAAATCTTCAAGTTACCGACTTCTTCTTGCAGCTGCTCAATTTCAGCTTCTAGAGTAAGTGATTTTTCTGCGCTTGCATCAATACGTTTTTGGCTTACCGCCGACGACTGGTTTGTTTTACTCTGCACAGCTTGTGCATCGTTTAAGTTCGCCGCGTGAGCGGGAATCAAAACCGATGATATCAACAGAGCGATACTTGATTTCATTAGATTCATACGAGTTATATTTCTGTGTTCCAAAAACGACCAAAGGGGAAGACTACCCTTCCCCTTTAATAATCAAATTGTTATCAGTACTTGAACTGGATTGTTGCCATGTAGTTGCGGCTTTCTCCAACCACAACCCCACTCGCACCTTTTTGCTCGCCATTCGTGCTACCACCACCTGCGAAGTAGTCGGTATCGAATAAGTTCTCGACATTGAATCGAGCAATGATATCCAAGTTTTCATCGTACTTATGTTTGTATGACACGCCCATATCAACGCGAGCGTAGCCATCTTTCTTGAAGGTGTTCTTTGCATCACCGTAGCGATCACCTTCATAAATCAAACCAAGGTTTAAGTTAGTGTTGTCTTGAACCTTGTAGCTAGACCATAGACTTGCCGAGAACTCTGGCACGTCTACAGGGCGGTTACCTTCATATCTTTCTGCCTTCTTAAGCTCTGCATCCAAATACATTGCAGAAGCGGTTAGCGACAACTCTGGGGTCACAAAACCTTGGGCCATTAGCTCAGCACCTTTGTGAACTTGCTCACCGCCTTGCGTTTTCTTGTGTAGGAGATTGCCGCCCGCGTCTTTGCCGCTTTCAACATCCAGCGAGATGTTCTCTAACGTGATATCAAACACAGCACCAGATACAAATAAACGCTGATCAAACAGTTCCCACTTCGTACCGATTTCATAAGAGATACCACGCTCAGCGTCGAGTTTCTCACCTTCATTGATGTAGGTACGACTACCGTTGCTGACTTCACCTTGAGGCATGAAGCTTTCAGAATACTGAACGTAAACCGAGCCATTCGTCGATGGGTGGAATATCACACCTAACTTTGGAGAAACTTGGTTTTCGGTCAGTTCATCATCACGCTTTTCGTCATAACGAACACCTGCAAGCACTTGCCAGTAATCATTAATCGTCATCATATTTTGCGCGTAGATACCCCAAGTATCGTACTCAGCTGTTGGTGATTTCCTCGAACTACTATAGCTAGGCTTAGGCACCGTTTCTCCTGGCGCAATACTCGCCTCATTATGAAATGCCATAAAGCGATCATAACTGTAGTCTAAGTAGTTAGCGCCCACTAACAACGTGTTTTCCGTACCGAACAAAGTAAAGTCCGTCGCCACATCTATATATGCAGTATCAAATACCCAATTATCGGAGCGATCGTTGCCTCGATGCTTAATCGTATTTAACTCTTCATACTGATCAAACTTAGGGTAAGACTCTACATCAAAACGCTTAAAGTCTTGGCGGTTGTAACCTGCTTTTACGTTCACGTTATCCGTGACTTGCGCATTAATATCGACACCGTAGTTTTCTACTTCGTTATCAATTTCAGACCACTGCGCATCCCAAATGTACTTATCACCGCGAACCGCTTTGCCATCAACAATGTATGCGCCAGAGTCTACGCTACCATCGTCTTTCGTGCGATCGTAATGCGCTGACACCATAAAGTTGTCGGTGATGTCGTACTCAACCACTAGGCCCGCTACCGTACGATCTGTTCTAGGCTCAGTGCCATCACCGTACCTGCGCCAAGAGCCGTAGCTTTCTTTGGCAAAAATTGCGCGCGCTCGCAGTGTCTCTGCATCATTTAGCGCGCCACTCACATCAAGCACAGTGCGTGAGTGATCATTCGAACCTAGATCTTGACTCAAACTTGCTTGTGTTTGAGTTGTTGGTTTTTTCGAAACCATGTTTACCAAACCACCCGGCTCAGATTTACCGTATAGCAGACCTGATGGACCTTTAAGCACTTCAACACGCTCTAAAAGCTCAATTGGCTGACGGTAGTGTGACCAATGTTGACGACCATCACGAAGAAAACCGTCTGAACTGCTAAGTTCAAAACCACGCAGAGAGAAACGTTCGCGGTTACGGCTTGTACCACCCGCGCTAACACTTGCATCGTTACGTAGCACTTCACCAAGTGTACTTGCACGCTGCTCATCAATTACCGTTTCATCGATAACCGCTACTTGTCCCGGCGTTTCCAGCTGCGTCATTTCCATGCGCATTGCTGTACTGTTTGTATCTGCCTTGTAGCCGAACTCTCGACCTTCTACAACTACATGTTCGTCTGTTTGAACTTCCGCCACTGCAGGTGTTGCTAACACTGCACCGATCACTAACGCCAAATGGCTCTTAGTAAACATATCCTTTCACTCCGATTATTATTTTTCGGGTCACATACTTGTTGAATGCGATTCCCTCTTAATTATTTCGCGGGTGAATATAAGTGATAAGTATTACCATTTGCATTAAATTTACATTCTTTGCATTTGCAAACTTTTGTAAAGTACTCTCTGATGATGCGCCATGATAATGTGATATTAATCACAAAAATTACGACTTAATCATACTTATTGCTTGAACACTAAAGTAACCCTCAGACCACCTTGCTCACGGTTTTTCGCCGTAACTGCTCCACCCATAATACGCATGGATTCTTTGACAATCGCAAGACCTAAACCGTAGCCACCAAGCTTTTTATCTCTAGAAGCATCTAAGCGTGTAAACGGATCAAAAATATCGACCAGCTTGTTATCTGGAATACCAGGCCCATCATCAGATACTGACATGATGGTGAACTGCTGCCCTTCTTTGACATAATTTTCCAGAGAAACTTCTATCTGAGATGCTTGTCCTGAATATTTAATGGCATTACCAATAAGATTGTTCAAACAACGAATGACCAGCGTTTCTTCACAAATGGCTTTAGCACATACAGCTTCTGAGCGGAAAGACAACGTCTGTTCTGACTTCAAATCTATTTTGCAACGTTCTACTTGCGGGGAGAGCAAAACTTCTAAATCACAGCGTTTCGTGGCTTTGTCGAAGCGCGCATTTTCCAAGCGACTGAACTCCAATATATCGCTGATCAAATGGTTCAGCTCTTTTGCTTCATCTTCTAGCCTTGTCACTAGGCTTTGCTCACTTTCTCCAACACGCTTTCGCAAAAGATGTAGAACCAAGTTCTGCCTCGCTAACGGCGTTCTCAATTCGTGAGAGACATCTCTTATAAGCAGTCGCTGCTTTTCAGCGAGAGAATGAATCTGTTGCGTCATGTGATCGAAGTCTTGCGCTAACTCGTTAAACTCACGCGTGCTCGACTTCAGCTCTTTCACGACACTGACATTAAAATCGCCATTAGATAGCTTTTTGCTTGCTTCTCTCAATCGAGCCAATGGTTGCTGTAAGTTACGTGCCATTAGCAGCGAAAAGAGCGCCAAAATAACCACTGCAATCACAACTTTGAGAATAGAGAAATACAGAATGAAGTCATTTGCAGGGTGCAGTCGATGTGGCAATTGAATCACTAAAGTATTGCCATGAACTAAAGGAATATTGATGATGGGGCGATTCACTTTCCCCTCAAGTTGATCATCAATGCTCCTCTTAAATTGAAGTTTGAACTCGAAGTGCGGATGCATCAGACGGTGCGTAACTGGTTGCTGATGTTCATTCAACACAAATAAATAAAAGTTTTGCGCATTTGCCCAGTCAGCAAGTTCGTCCATGTCTCCGTGCTCAATCAATACATTGGCTTGATGTGCAAGGTCTAGCATTTCTTCTCGCACACTATCGGGCACTTTCAACATGGCTTTCACCAGAGCTTGTTCCGCTAAGGATTGCACGACCAAAATACTAATGACAATTGCGGTCATGCAACTAAATAACTTGAACGCTAAGCTATCTTTACGTTTTGCAATAAAAGGTGGACACCGGAGCTTCATTAACGGTTTACAGCCTCTAAATAACTGTAACCTTTGCCACGGAAGGTTTTGATATGTTGCTTGGAAAGCCCCGCTTCAACTAACTTGCGACGTATGTTACTGATGTGCATATCAAGGTTGCGATCAAAAGGACTCAGCTCTTTCTTTAACACTTCAGTTTGAAGCTCTGCTTTTGAAATCACGACTCCTTGGTTTTTTACCAAGTAGCTCAATAGTTCAGCTTCCGTACTTGTGAGGGGTAAGCTATTAAGCTGGTCACTGATCGTTTGAACGGTACTACACATCGTCTGACGTTGACGTTCCAAGCCAACACGACGAAGAATCGCTTTGATGCGCATTAGAAGCTCAGCGACATTAAAGGGCTTTCCGATATACTGATCGGCCCCCGCTTGGTAACCATCAAGCATCGAGTTTTCATCGTTGAGAGCGGTAAGCAATAGGATAGGTGTCGCGAAGCGCTGACAGATCCTACGAGCAACTTGCATACCGTTAAGGTTTGGTAACATGACATCAAGCAATACAAGATCTACAGGCGTTTTTTCCATATATTGCAGCGCACTTTCACCGCAATGTACAGAAGAGACGATGTAGCCCTCCTCTTGCAAAACCGCTTCTAACAGCTCGCACAAAGGAACGTCATCATCGACTATCAAAACTCGTGACATTACCACTCACCATTCAAATAAAAATGGTTCGCATTTTATTACTCATTTACCAATTAAACAACTACACACTTTAAGGCTTTAAGTCCACAGGACTCAGTCCAAGAAGCAGCAACGTACTAATTAGAGTTTAATGTTCACTTGTACTAAAGGTTCCTAACAATATGCACCTAGATATATCTTCATAGAAAAAACGAGTACAATCTGGCAACCGCAAAGCAAAAGATAAAGCGAATGGAAACGTTATTAATTGGTCACCGTGGCGTGGCAGGTTCATACCCTGAGAATACAAAAATAAGCATTCAAGCAGCCATTGACCTGGGATTAAAGTGGGTGGAAGTGGATATACAACCTACCAAAGATAATGTTTTAGTGGTTTGCCATGATCATACCGTCAATCGATGCAGCAATGGACAAGGGCGTGTTGATGAGCTCACCCTGGAAGAGTTAAAAGCATTAGATTTCGGTAGTTGGTTTAGCACAGACTTTTCAGGCGAGAAGATCTTGACACTAGATGAACTGCTCACTTTAGCTACTGAGAATAAGCTTAACTTGAATATTGAAGTTAAAGTAGACAACCATCCAGCGGAAGAAGTGGCGCAGACTCTAGCCAATGCGTTAGCAAAAAGTCCAATGCCGCAAGAGAATGTACTCCTATCCAGCTTTAGTCATGACGTCATTAGAGCGATGCACAAATACTGCAGTGGCTGCCGATTGGGTGTGTTAAGTGAATTCTTTACGAGAAAAGATAAACGCCTTTTGGAAGAAGTTAGTGCCTATAGCTGCAACCTAAACATTAACTGGGTTCGCACTCGCCAGATAAACAAACTCCAACAAGCCGGTTACAAAGTGATGTGCTATACGGTGAACAATCCAAATAAACTGAAATACCTGCCTCAGTTAGACGGTATTTTTAGTGATCATCCACAGCGCTTTATGCCATAGCCTATAAGAGCCAGAACATTAAAGGGGACCTTTTATTACCACTCAATCTGAATTGGTGTCCCCATCTCGACGAGCTGGATAAATTCGTCCATTTCCTCGTTGGTAATCGCAATACACCCATTAGTCCAATCAAAACTTTGGATGTAAATCGGCAACTGACTCTCACCGTTTTTTAAGCCATGAATTTTGATGTTCCCTCCAGGGGAGACACCTCGGCGCCTCGCTTCCAACGTATCAATCGCATCAGGGTAACTGATATGCACAGAACGATAAAAAGCAGAGTCCTCTATAACATAATCTAGAGTGTACTCGCCCTCCGGCGTGCGATTGTCTCCCTCTTCTTGTTTATGTCCTTGCGGGTTCGCTCCTAAAGCAATTCGGTATTCTTTTAGCACTGCTCCTTGTTCCATCAAATACATTCGACGCTTAGACTTGTCGACTTTAACGAGGTCAACAGCTGCGTGAGTGCCCGAAGCAAACACACAACACAAGAACATAGAGAACCATTTTACTGACATTGTCGTAACGCCTAAGCTAATAAAGTGAACAAGAAAAGAGCGATAATGCTAGTCAGTTAATGCTCGTAAAGCAAACAGTATCTAATGCGGAACCGTAAGATAGCACTCGCTGAAAGGCGTACTTCTTATCGTTATTTGATACAACAAAGTCAAAAAGAAGATTTCTCTATTCATTGCGGCTAAGTTGCATTACTTTATAAGCATATTTATTTATAAAGTCCGTACTTTTTGAGAGGGAACCATGATTAACATTGCTTTTTTTAGTGCAAAATCCTACGACGAAGCCTCTTTTAATAAAATTAAAAATAACCGCGATTTTGAATTTCACTATCACGACTTCCGACTAACCGAAAAAACAGCCAAGATGGCGCACGGCAGTGATGTTGTATGTGCGTTCGTTAATGATGATCTTTCAGCTCCTGTCCTTAAACAGCTTTCTCTGGGCGGGACCAAACTTATTGCTATGCGCTGCGCGGGATTTGATAAAGTTGATCAACAAGCAGCCAAAGAACTAGGTTTACAAGTGGTTCGAGTTCCTGCTTACTCACCAGAAGCAGTGGCAGAGCACACGGTTGGTTTAATGATGTGCCTAAACCGCCGTCTTCACAAGGCCTACCAACGCACACGTGACGCCAACTTCTCGCTAGAGGGTCTTGTTGGCTTTAACTTTTACGGAAAAACTGTTGGTGTTATTGGTACGGGTAAGATTGGTATCGCGACGATGCGTATCTTCAAAGGGCTTGGCATGGAGCTGCTTTGCTACGACCCCTACGAAAACCCATTAGCGCTAGAAATGGGAGCCCGTTACTGTTCGCTTGAAGAAATCTACGCTAATGCGGATGTTATCTCTCTCCATTGTCCAATGAGTGAAGAAAACTATCACTTATTGAACGAAAAAGCCTTCGCGCAAATGAAAGATGGTGTAATGATCATTAACACCAGTCGAGGCGAGTTGCTAGATTCACTAGCGGCGATAGAAGCGTTGAAACAAGGTAAGATTGGTGCGCTTGGCCTAGACGTGTATGACAATGAAAAAGACTTATTCTTCCAAGATAAATCTAACGATGTCATTGTAGATGATGTTTTCCGCCGTTTATCGGCTTGTCATAACGTGCTGTTTACTGGCCACCAAGCATTCTTGACTCACGAAGCACTTAATAATATTGCCTCTGTGACGCTTGATAACGTCGAAGCCTTTTTCTCTGGTAACGTATCGGGCAATGAACTGATTAACTAAAGCCAGACAATCGAGAAGTATAGTAGAGCGTGTGATCTCAGCTATGCTATACTCCTCGACTATTTAAAATTTGAGTCAAATTACCATGAGCATAAAAACTGATATTCAAAAGCTGCACAACCGTTTAGATACATGCCAACGTAAACTTGATGCGGCACGTTCTCGTGGTGATCACGAAATGATTACAAAGTTCACGGATGAAGTAGAACAGCTTACCAAAAAGCTTAACCAGTTAAAGCACAAGCAAAACTATGAGCTGAACAAAGAACGTAAAAGCTTACTTGATATGCCTTTCTCTCGTGAAATCACCAAAGCAGAACAAGCGGACATCGGCAAACTGAAAAAACGCGTACGCGGCTTAGTAATCGTTCACCCATTAACAAAAGTTGGTAAAGAACTTCGCCTTGATGTGATGACAGGCTTTGCGCCAAAAGAGTTTTAAAACTCGCATTAACATTTATGGAGCCCAAGCATTTGCTTGGGCTTTTTATTTTGTACTGCTTCATTAGATTTCATCGAAATATCAATCCATAAGCTATTAAAAAGGCCAGCGACAAAAGCCACTGACCTATTTCGACCAATATCGTCCGCATTACATCTCCACGTTACGACAGTTGCTGCAACTTGCGCTCCACAACGGGATCATTCGGAACCAGCTGCTGAGCGACTTCCAAAAGCTGTACTGCATCTTGCGGGTTGTCATACTCATGCTTAAGTGCAATATCAACAAGTGGCTGAATATCGATTTGCGCTTGATGCTCCTTCACATGTTCTTTCTTTTCTTCAATTAGTACATTATGAGCGGTACTCAGTAAGTTTAAACGATGCTGTGAGCTCGCATTCGCCTTGTTAAGGCACTGATAGTAATCTTCTTTTAAGCGCAGCGTTTTGGTCTGATGACGAAACTGCGCTATATCTATCTTCTGATAACGTATAAAGTCTACGGCCACTTGCTTATAAAAACCGAATTTATTCAAATACGTCGCGTGGGTACCATGTCCCATCCCGAAGACTCTTAAGTGAGTGAGCTCTGGGTAGCGTTTGGCGTGAAGGCGGTCGATTTCATTAGTTGGATCATAAATGATATAGCCTTTTGCATCGCCAAGGTCGAGGTCGTGATACTTTCCTTCCCAATCAAATTGTTGGGCAAGTTCAGTACTTGGCCTATCATCCCATGGCACCAAAACTTTGTTTTTTGTGCTGACCGGGTGAAACATCAATACTTGATCCAACTTTAATAGATTAGAAAAGGCACCAATAGCAAAACCACCGCGGCTAAGTCCATAGCCTAAACGACATTCAAAGGGCTCAAGTAAAGTCGACAGTTGCTCTAGAAAGAAAATCAAATTACGGCTGCGAAACCAGTTACTTTTCCCAAGATGCTGAAATGAAATAATATTTACTTTTTGTTTCTGGGCTAAGCGATAACCCCAAGGCGCAAAGTCTGAGTGTAAGTCCTGTACTTGTAGATTCGTACCAGCAGGGGAAAAGGTGAACAACAACGGTTTATTGCGGTCGACAAACTCATACTTAACAAATACATCATCAAGTAAGTCCTCCCCGGACATCGGTAGCCTGGTTTGCTGTTCTTCACGAGAAAGAGCCAGCCATTCATCCAACCAGTACAGTAACTTCATTAATCCTCCATCTAAATTGCGCCTAGCAATTGTGTTAAAAATCTAGTTTTTAGTGTGTGATCATCTCCCCCTGGTTACAGGGGACTCTGATATCAGTCCTCTTTTAAAACAAAGCGTGAATTTGCTTATTAAATTGGTCAATATCTAAGGTTTGATGGCGAACAAACTCCTGCGCCACCAGATTAAAAAATTCTAATTTATCTAATTGTGTGGATTGAGTGCCGTGTCCCATACCGACGACTTTTAAATGGGTAAGCTCTGGATAACGTTCAGCATGAAGACGATCAATGCGATTGGATGGGTCATAAATAATATAACCTTTGGCATTGCCCAAATCTCGATCATGGTAGCCGCTTTCCCAAGCAAACTGCTGAGCAAGCTCAGTACTCGGCCGATCATCCCAAGGCACTAACGCTTTATTTTTAGTGCTAACAGGATAAAACAACAAAAGATGTTCTAGTTTCAGCAAGTTAGCGAACGCGCCAATTGCAAAGCCACCTCGACTTTGCCCATAACCCAAACGACATTTGAAGGGATGAAGCAACTCAGATAGCTGCTCTAGAAAGAAAATCAAATTCCGACTACGGAACCAATTACTTTGTCCTAAATGTTGAAAGGCAATAATGTTTACTTGTTGTTGTATTCCGAGCTCGTAGCCGCAAGGAGAAAAATCCGGAGTTAAATCTTGTACCTGCACATCAGTACCGGAAGGAGAAAATGTAAACAACAATGGCTTGTTAAGATCGACGAGTTCATACTTCACAAACACATCATCAAGTAAATCGTAGCCAGAGATAGGTAAAGCCATCTCTTGTTCTTGTTGAGTAAGAGCTTGCCATTCATCTAACCAGTAAAGTAGCTTCATTTTTTCTCCAAGTGCATCCGCAGTATTTAGACTGGAACTATATCAAAATGCGTTTAAGCATCCCACGTTGAGACTTAAGAAAGCTCTATTTGAAGCCCAAATGACACGTATGGAAATGTCTTCGATTGAAGGTATTACTGCGTAAACTAAACCCAATGTAGGTACGCAAAAACTTGGAGAAAGAGCTAGAGAAAAACCAATTAGAAGTTTCGATAACAGCGGTTAAAAAACAGCAGATACAAAAAAACCGCTGTAAGAACAGCGGTTTTTTTAAAAGTGGCGGAGAGATAGGGATTTGAACCCTAGATACGCTATTAACGTATGCCGGTTTTCAAGACCGGTGCTTTCAACCACTCAGCCATCTCTCCACAAATTGTTACTAAAACTTAGTCTTATACTATTGATGCTAATTTTTAGTTTTGCCTTCAGTTATACCAAGTGAAAAGGAAACTTGAAAGCGATGTTTAAAGCCTGGCGATGTCCTACTCTCACATGGGGAAGCCCCACACTACCATCGGCGCTATTTCGTTTCACTTCTGAGTTCGGCATGGAAATCAGGTGGGTCCAAAACGCTATGGTCGCCAAGCAAATTCTTTAATTCGGAAAGCTGTTTTTTTAATTCTCGTTCTTACACATTCAATGTTCTTTCATTGAGTCCATCAAAACCCCTTGGGTGTTGTATGGTTAAGCCTCACGGGCAATTAGTACAGGTTAGCTCAACGCCTCACAACGCTTACACACCCTGCCTATCAACGTCGTAGTCTACGACAACCCTTTAGGATACTTAAAGTATCAGGGAGAACTCATCTCAAGGCTCGCTTCCCGCTTAGATGCTTTCAGCGGTTATCGATCCCGAACTTAGCTACCGGGCAATGCGTCTGGCGACACAACCCGAACACCAGAGGTTCGTCCACTCCGGTCCTCTCGTACTAGGAGCAGCCCCTTTCAATTCTCCAACGCCCACGGCAGATAGGGACCGAACTGTCTCACGACGTTCTAAACCCAGCTCGCGTACCACTTTAAATGGCGAACAG
>NZ_JAWOUN010000011.1:0-144017 GCF_033339395.1 Vibrio sp. 397
ACACTAGCTCAGTTGGTAGAGCGCAACCTTGCCAAGGTTGAGGTCACGAGTTCGAACCTCGTGTGTCGCTCCAAATTATTCAGATATGGCCATGGCGGTATCTCGATGCCAAGTGCATCAACTTAAAACCAGCGACAGCTGGTTTTTTTGTATCTGAAGACTGATAAATTCATACCATCTCTTTTTCATTACCTGTGAGCTTAGCAACCCCATCTCTGTCACGAGTTTCTGATATTAAGTGTGACCTGATGTTTCGCACCTCAGCCAATTTCAGTTTACAATACGGGCTTCCAAAGGATTTGACGAAGACGCATGAGAAATACCGACGATTACATCATTTTTTATCACTTGATCGAGCAAGGTTCATTCAGTGCTGCCGCGAGACATATGTCACTGACTAAATCGGTCGTCAGTAAACGCATTGCCAAGCTTGAACAAGAGCTTGGTGTACAGCTTCTCTACCGAACAACGCGAACGCTAACGTTGACTGAAGCAGGACGAGCGTTTTTTACTCATGCAAAAGCGGTTTATCAAGCGGTGGCAACGGCGGAAGAATCCATTGTGGGTTTAGGTAAAAACTTATCTGGAAACATTAAAATTTCGGTGCCTACTATCTCTGGTGAATTAATTCTTCCTCAAGTGATTAATGAATTTAATCAGAAATACCCAGACATCAATATCGATATGGATCTAGATAATCGTTTCGTCGATATCGTGAATGAACGTTTTGATTTGGCAATTAGAACGGGTGTGTTGCCAGATTCTAGTCTGATTGCAAGAAAGCTGGTGGATGCGAATTGGATCATTTGCGCGTCACCCCAATACCTAGCTAAACATGGCATACCTAAACAACCTCAAGCCTTGGCTAAACACAATTGTTTAGTCTATTCCTACCAAGAAACCGGAGCGCATGAGTGGGCGTTTAAAGATGGAGACGAGGTATATCAAATCACCGTCGACGGTAACCTCTGTACCAACAATTCTTCTGTATTGAGAAATGTGGCGCTATTAGGGCAGGGAATCATCTATGTACCGCGTGTCTTGGTTTATGAAGACTTAAAGCAAGGCAGTCTGATTCAGTTATTTAAAGACGAAACCGCCAAATGTTTGGGTATTTATGCGGTGTATCCTTACACTCGTCAGCAACCAGAAAAAATTAAGATCTTTATCGATCATCTATACTCAAGCTTTCAAAGTCAAAACCATCGATTTTAAGCCAATAACTCAACACCGATCGTTATATTGGTGTTGAGCTTATGTTTCCATCTTCATTTCTAAGAATCCTCTTAAATTTAGGGGCTTACGCTTCTCCTCGTTTTCTTCACTAATATTGATAACAAGATACCCCGCACAACTGTTAACAAATGGTTTTGCTATTGTTTCTTTTAAGAAACGGTCTGTTTCTTACATTAAATTTCTCAAATGTAAAAGATAAGTGACAGAAAAATAAAGAATTATTTTGTTTGTTGTTTATTGATTACGTATTGTTCGTCCGCCTGACATAGACGCAGAGAAATGGACTGCTTATAGTGGCTCAAACGCCATGCCTGCCGCTAAGCGGTGTTGTGAGCGAAGTACAATAACTAGAGATACGGATATGAAACAAAAGCAGCTGATTGAAGAATTTAAAGCCATCGTTGGGGAAGAAAATGTTCTAACCGACGAGGTTAAAACGAAATATTACCGCTCGGGGTTTCGTTCGGGTAGTGGTAATGCGCTTGCTATCGTGTTTCCTAACACTCTTCTGGAACAATGGAAGATTATTAAACAGTGTGTTGAAGCAAACTGCATCATTATCATGCAGGCGGCTAAAACAGGTTTAACAGAGGGCTCGGCTCCGAGTGGTAATGATTATGATCGCGATGTGGTTGTGATCAATATTACCAAAATCAAGAAGATTCACTTATTAGATGGCGGTAAGCAGGCGGTTTGCTTGCCTGGTGCGAGCTTACACTCTTTGGAGAAAGAGTTGAAGGCAGTGAACCGAGCACCGCATTCTATCATCGGCTCTTCATCGCTAGGTGCCACTGTGGTCGGTGGTATCGCCAATAACTCAGGTGGTGCGCTAGTTAAGCGTGGTCCTGCTTATACGGAACTGGCGATCTATGCGCAGGTGGATAAGCAAGGCCAGTTACATTTGGTGAACCACCTTGGTATTGAAGGATTAGGTGAAACGCCAGAAGAAATTCTAACAAACCTGCAAGAAGGGAACTTTGACCCAGCGAAGATCATTCATGATGAGCGAATGGCGTCAGACAAAGAATACGATGAACGTGTTCGAGACGTGACTTCTGACATTCCTTCTCGCTTTAATGCCGATGAACGCCGATTATTTGAAGCCAGTGGCTGCGCTGGTAAGTTGGGGGTTTTTGCCGTTCGGGTTGACAGCTACCCAGTCCCAGAAAAAGAGCAGGTTTTTTACCTTGGCACCAATGACCCTGCGAAACTAACGAAGTTGCGAAAAGACTTCTTATCTACGTTTGATAACTTGCCTGAGATGGGAGAATACTTGCATCGAGATATCTTCAACATGGCAGAGAAGTACGGCAAGGATGTGTTCTTATCCATCGACTTGTTAGGCACAGATAAGCTGCCAAAAATGTTCGCACTTAAAGCTAAGGTAGAAAACTTCTTAGAGCGCATCCCGTTTGTCAGTAAATATCTGCCAGACACCATTTTGTACTACGCGAGCAAGTTGTTCCCACAACACTTACCAGAGCGAATGCTGGATTTCCGTGACAAGTATGAGCATCACCTGGTATTGAAAATGAGTGATGGTGGTATTGCTGAGGCGCAAAAATACCTCAAAGAAGTTTGGGCTGTTGAAGACGACTGTGATTTCTTCGAGTGTACGCCGGAAGAGGGTAAAAAAGCTTATTTACATCGCTTTGCAGCAGCAGGTGCAGCAATTCGTTACGAGACGATTCACCGAAAAGACGTAGAAGACATCGTTGCACTTGATATTGCTTTGCGACGTAATGATGAAGAGTGGCTAGAAACTTTGCCTGAAGAGGTAAGTAAGAACCTTGTTCAAGCGCTCTATTATGGTCACTTTATGTGTTACGTCTTCCATCAAGATTACATTTTCAAAAAAGGGACTGACACGAAGTTGATGAAAAAGATGATGCTAGAGCACCTCAATAGCCGTGGTGCCAAATACCCAGCAGAACATAACGTGGGTCACTTGTATGAAGCCGAAAACTCGTTGCAGAAGTTTTACCACGAATTAGACCCAACCAATACCTTTAACCCTGGTATTGGTAAAATGGACAAATATAAGCGCAATTGTAACTGCTGTGCGTAATGTGCTGTCTCACCATGATTAATAATCGTTGTTCATCGTTAAAATGATGAGCATAAGATAAGCCCTGATGACACTTGTGGCATCAGGGCTTTGTGTTTTGGGTCTTTTATTGATGACTGGTATCGGCGTTGAAACAGCGACTAAAGAGCACGTACTGCGGCGGCGGCGATGATGCCTGCTGCAATTGCGGGTAGAGGCTTTTTCACGATGAACATGACAACGGCAGTAGAAAACAGTGCTGCTCTAGCACCGTTATCACCCTCTACTGCTAGCGGAGCTAAAAGCGCAACCAATACAGAGCCTGACATCGCAGTAATGAAACGTTGAACCCGTTCGCTAATTGGAATGAATGACATAACATACACTCCGCCCCAGCGGGTTATGAGCGTGACTAACGCCATAGCGATGATGATAAGCAGTGTGCCACCTATGGTTGTTTCGATGTTCATGCTTTCTTCTCCTTCCAACAAGCACCCAAGACTCCGCCAGTAATGGCGCCAACCACTACGTGGCTATTCTCTGGCAAATACCAATACGCCAACATAGAAGATGCCGCTGCTATGGCCCAAATCGCAAAGATTCTTAAGTCTTTCGGCCCGGCTACCACCATAGACAGCAGGAAGCACCCCATAACCATATCGAGCCCTAGCGCTACCGGATCTTTGATTGCGCTACCAAAATAAATGCCGAACCAGGTGCCAACAATCCAAAAAGACCACATCGCTAAGCCGCCACCAACAAGCAAGCCAAAGCCTGGTTCTTTTCTACCAAATGCATTGAGTGCCATTGCCCAGTTAGCGTCTGATGCTACCAGCATGACACCGTAACGTTTTGTTGGTGGGAGTTGTCGTAACCATGGATAAAGTGTGGCTCCCATCAAGAGGTGACGAGCATTAATCGCAAATACAGTAATAAGTACTGGAATGAAAGGGACTTCCGCTCCCCACATTTCTAACGTGGCAAATTGTGAAGCACCGGCGAAGACCAGTGTGCTCATCAACATAGTGGGAAATACATCTAGTCCAGTCTGTACCGCAGCAACACCGAAAGCGAGGCCAAATATGACCACGAACATAGAGAGGGGTAAAAGTTGGGTGAAGCCGTTCCAGACGTCAAGCCGATTAAATTCGTGCAACTCAGTGGAGGAGCGTTGAAGATGTTGAGTATTTTCTGTCATAGAGATACCTAGCTAGCAGGCAAAGGGGCAGTGCCATACGAGTGTGTTTGTTATTCTTTTGTAAACTTCATGTTTAACATCAATTGGAGGGGCTTTCAAACTCTAAGTGCTATATAAAATTGAGCCATCCAAGCGGCTTTAAGAAACAGAGTGTAGAGAGTCGCGCTTGGTAGTGCTAAAGGAGAATAAAACAACAGAAATAGTAAGCTCTGTTTAATTGATAACATCACGAGCTAGTACAGATTAGTAAATAAGAAAGAAAGCGAGCAAGAGGCTCGCTTTTTCGCTCTGTTACGAATAACTGAATAGGTTTATTTTACGTAGACACGAGGGTTCGCGCTTCCCCAAACCGTGTATAGTTCAGGGAAGATGACTTCTGCGTGTTTTTCCATCTCAGCAGCTGAAATCGTTTTGCCTTGTTGGGAGCCAAACAAAACAACTTCAGAACCAGGCTCAACATCTTTGATACCTGTAACATCTACCATTGTGGTGTTCATTGAAGCAACGCCCGCAACTTTTGCACGTTGGCCATTGATCAGAACTTCTGCCGTATTCCCCATTTTTCGTGGATAACCATCAGAGTAACCAACAGGAATGTTCGCCATTAAGCTTTCTTTGCTTGTTGTGTAGCTGCTGTCGTAACCGACTGTGCTATTTTTTGGCAGGTGGTGAACGGATGCCACGCGTGTTTTGAAAGACACGATAGAAGGGTACTCAGGGTTAGTTGGTAAGTCTCCGTATAAAACGCCACCAGGACGAACCATATCAAGCTGCGCCTCAGGAACATTAAGCGCGGTGTAAGAGTTTGCTACGTGCAGTAAAATGTTGTCGCGTTTTAGATTCGCTTCTTTAATCAGCCATGCAGAACTGTCTTTGAATGAAGCTAACTTTTGGCGCACGTCGTCTGCATTGTAGTTAGGGAAATGAGTCATGATACCAACAATATTAACGCCAGCTTGTTGAGCGATTTCTAGCGCTTCTTTCTTGCCCGCTTCTGTCGTCATATCAACACCATTACGTCCCATACCACCGTCGTTCAGAGCAAGGTGAACTTTGATTTCTTTACCAGCTTTCTCGGCTAGTTTAGACAGTGCTTTAGCTTGCTCTGCTGTGCCTATCAACTCTTCGACATTTAGGTCGATTGCGGCTTCAATCTCGCCAATATCCGCTGAGCGTACACGCATAAGTTGGCCTTTAAAGCCACTGTCGCGAACAGTTTGTGCTTCGGCGTTACTTGCAACGGCAACGCAAGGAATTTGTTGCTCGATAATAGTCGGCATCAGGCCTGCGATACCATTGCCGTATGCGTCGGCTTTCATCACGGCGCAGATTTTCGTTTTGCCATCCATGTGCGATTTAAACTGCTCAATATTATCGCGGAACTGACCTAAGTTTATTTCTAGCCAAGCGTTAGCACCTTGAACTTGCTCTGCTTTTGCTGCTGTATTGCTAATTTGAAGAGGAGCAGCAGTAGCTTGCATTACAGGAACCGCGATTGCAGCAGCGATAGTCAGTGATAGTAAGGTTTTATTTAAGCGCATAAAGTCTCCGTATGCGTTTTTTGTATTGGTTATGTTATTGAGTACTTGGGGAAAGTACCTGACGAAGTAAAACGCTCCAAGTGGTGCTTTGGAGCGTTTGTTAAGATAATGATTTAATATATACCTAAATATACCTCAGTGATGACATTCTATTTAAGCAAATCGGGATTGATTTGGTATCTACTAAGGTATCCACTGAGTTTAACTCAGTTTAAAGCGGCTCATTACATCTTTAAGAGAAATGGATAGCTGGCTTAGTTCGCGGCACGCCTGTGCGGTTTGCTCCGAACCTTGAGAGACCTCTTGAGATGCCAAATGTATGTTTTCAATGCTGCGGTTAAGCTCTTCCGCAACAGAGTCTTGCTGGTTACAAGCCGTGGCGATTTGGGTACCCATGTCTGAGATGTCCGAAATCGAATGCTCAATGTCGCTCATCAGCTGTTTTGATTGAATGCCTTGTTCTGCACATTCTGAGATGCTGGTTCTAGAAAGTTCAGTGGCTGATTTTGCGTCTTTTGCAAGTGATTGTAGCTGCTCAATGATCGAAGTGATTTCACTCGTTGAATCTTGCGTACGGCCGGCAAGAGTTCGAACTTCGTCTGCAACGACGGCAAAGCCACGACCAGACTCACCAGCACGCGCCGCTTCAATGGCTGCATTAAGTGCAAGTAGGTTGGTTTGATCGGCAATGTCGCGGATAACATCCACTATAACGTTAATTTTATTCGATTGCTGTTCAAGCTCTGCTACGGTATCGCCTGCAGCGCCAATTACGTTTGAAACTTCTTGAATCGCGTCAACCATACCTTGGGTTTCACGAACACCGTGTTGTGTGCGGCGGTTTGCTTCGTTAGCTTGGTTCGCTGAGTCTTCAGTGTTACGAGCAACATCGGCTACGGCCGCTTTCATTTCTGTCATTGCTGTTGCGATGTGCGTAATTTGCAGCTGTTGATCTTTCATACCAGACGCAGAAATATCGGAGATTTGGTTCATCTCTTCGACAGCGCTGCTTAACTGAGTAACTGCAGCAATCACGTTATCGATAACTTGGCGTAAGTCATCTTGCATCTTAGTGGTCGCGTCTGCCAGTTCACCAAGCTCGTCATTGCCGATTGCTTTACGGTCAATGTCACTTGATAGATCACCTGTCGCGATGGCATTTGCTTGCTCAACAACAAGTTTAAGTGGGCCACAAATTAGGCGAGTCAGCACGTATGTCATGCCTACCATGATCAGTAGAATAATCACGTTACTTGCAATTGAAGAATTACTCAATCCATTTACAGAGGACAGGATATGAGTTTTGTTGCTGTCCATAGCTTCTTTAAGGAGACGGATTAGTTCGCCTAACTCTGAGTCAACCGCTTCGAAAGCAGACAAAGAGTTCGCCAAAATAGGGTGGGCCTTGCTTTTGTCGTTAGCTAGCATCGCTTCATTGTACTGGTCCATAGTAACCAAGTACTTTTTCCACTGACGCATAAGACGCTGGTAAGTTTGCTGCTCTTCGCCAGGCCAGATAGTTTCACCGTAAGCGTTGAGCTCTCTAGTGATCTTTTCGCGTTCTCTAATATTGTTAGAAATTTTAGTTTTGACTTGGTCTGCGTCTTCATAAGTGTACGCAGCAAATTGAGCTCGGCGCCAGCGAGACAAGTGATCTCGAATCGAATCGACCCTTTCCATTGCAGGAAGCGTATCGTCGGTATAGTTTAAAAGCTCAGATTTGATGCTTTTGAGCTCTGTAGATAAAAATACGCCAAATGCAATGTTGACGATGGCAATGAGTAAAAACGATAGCGATATCTTTTTCGCTATAGAAAGATTCTTGATAGACATTAGTGATATACCTTGTTTTTCTTATGTTGTGTCGCCAAAGTAAACCACATCCTTATATGTGATATATGTCCATTAAATTACTGCAACTCGTGTAACGTACCATTATTTATTGATATTTTCGATAATGAATTGAGCTTTATTTGAAAATAAAAAAAGTCAATGATTTTATAAAGGTACGACCACATTCGATATAAAGTTATCGGTAACAAAATATGATGTTCTGTACGCAGTCGTGCCAAGAGTAGGGAATCAAATTGTTACAGATGTTACAGCGGTGAAAAGATCAGCGTTCATAGCTGATAGTCGCGTGTTTACCTCGAAGCAGTGTCGGGCACTAGTATGCGTATGACTTTATAGCTAATGAAAGGGAACGGGTGCTTATTGGTCTAATTGAATGCCAAATATACTAGGCAGATCGCTTTTTAAGCACTTAAATCAAAAAGATAAAATTTATTGTTGACCAGATAAATTAATCCGTTAAAGTACGCCTCGTTCTCACGGCAAAGGTCGCTGAGACAGATGGTGTCTAACCCATCGCATGATTGCGTTGCCCTGGTGGTGGAATTGGTAGACACAAGGGATTTAAAATCCCTCGGCGTTCGCGCTGTGCCGGTTCAAGTCCGGCCCGGGGCACCATCAAAATCTTTGGTGACAGAGATAAAAAATCAGAAAGGCGCCTTGGCAGAGTGGCTATGCAGCGGATTGCAAATCCGTGGACCTCGGTTCGACTCCGGGAGGCGCCTCCACTATTTCGAAAGCCAGTCTTAAATGACTGGCTTTTTTCGTTTTTAGTCCGCCTTTTCGTAACCCTTCGCGCTTTCCTAAAGTCTCCCATGTTTTGATCACCATTCAATATTTTTAATGCGCTAATCATTGATTTTATAAATGTTAGACAACTCAATAATTGTATAGTGTGATTGGTGATAGTTTCTCTTCGATTGTAATCCGAACTTTTTGTATTACAGGCAGCAACCTAGCTAGCGTCATAGTTAGTATCGCTTGGTGCGTATATGCAGAAAGGAGGATTCTAGTCCTTAACGTGAGAGAAAAATAATGAAAACATTCAACCTTAAACCTACACTTTTACCCTTAACTTTGCTGCTCAGTTCGCCTGTAATGGCGGCACAAAATGGCACCATGATGCAGTATTTCCATTGGTATGTGCCAAATGACGGTGCACTCTGGACACAAGTTGAAAACAACGCGTCGGCACTATCTGATAACGGCTTTACTGCGTTATGGTTACCACCCGCCTATAAAGGTGCTGGTGGTAGCAACGACGTCGGTTATGGCGTTTATGATATGTACGATTTGGGAGAGTTTGATCAAAAAGGTTCGGTGCGCACCAAGTATGGCACCAAAGATCAGTACCTAAGCGCCATCAATGCTGCCCATAAAAACAATATCCAGATTTATGGCGATGTGGTGTTCAACCATCGCGGTGGTGCGGATGGAAAGTCTTGGGTTGATACCAAGCGAGTAGATTGGAACAACCGAAATATTGAACTTGGTGATAAATGGATTGAAGCGTGGGTAGAGTTTGATTTCCCTGGGCGCAACGACAAGTACTCAAACTTTCATTGGACGTGGTACCACTTTGATGGCGTGGATTGGGACGATGCTGGCGAAGAAAAAGCTATCTTCAAATTCAAAGGTGAGGGTAAGGCATGGGATTGGGAAGTTAGCTCGGAAAAAGGCAACTACGATTACCTTATGTACGCTGATCTAGACATGGATCACCCTGAAGTGAAGCAAGAGCTGAAAGACTGGGGCGAGTGGTATATCAACATGACGGGTGTGGATGGGTTTAGAATGGACGCGGTGAAGCACATCAAATATCAATACCTGCAAGAATGGATTGATCACCTACGTTGGAAAACAGGGAAAGAACTATTCACGGTCGGAGAGTACTGGAACTACGATGTTAATCAGTTGCATAACTTTATCACCAAAACTTCTGGCAGCATGTCTCTATTCGACGCACCGTTACATATGAACTTCTACAATGCGTCTAAATCGGGTGGTAGCTACGATATGCGTCAAATCATGGATGGTACGCTGATGAAGGACAATTCAGTCAAAGCGGTAACCTTAGTAGAAAACCATGACACTCAACCTTTGCAGGCTTTGGAGTCGACGGTTGATTGGTGGTTTAAGCCGCTCGCTTACGCGTTTATCTTATTGCGTGAAGAAGGCTATCCATCCGTGTTTTATGCAGATTACTACGGCGCGCAGTACAGTGATAAAGGGCATGACATCAATATGGTCAAAGTGCCTTACATTGAAGAGCTAGTAACACTGCGTAAAGATTATGCGTATGGCAAACAACATTCTTATCTCGACCACTGGGACGTAATTGGTTGGACTCGAGAAGGTGATGCAAAGCATCCACATTCAATGGCCGTGATCATGAGTGATGGACCTGGCGGCTCGAAGTGGATGTATACGGGTAAACCAAGTGCTCGCTACGTAGACAAGTTGGGTCTCCGAACTGAAGAAGTTTGGACTGATGCGAATGGTTGGGCTGAGTTCCCAGTAAACGGCGGATCTGTCTCGGTTTGGGTTGGCGTTGAATAATCCATTCCTGTGATTTTGATACAGAGTAGGCAATTCTTGATAAAACTCTTCAATGAATCAATGTGTTATTTGATATTCATTCGACAAATGAGTAACTTATAGTTGAGCATAATCTAGAGGAAGATAAAGAATGGAATCTATTGCTGATGTATTGGTTGTGGCTATTGTGTTCGGTGCCATATTTGGGGGCGGGATAATAAAGTTAATCTTGAACCATCGTAAAGAAGTAAGAGCGTTGGAGATATCTGAACGTAATACGATGAGCCGAGAAGAACAAGATAACCTTAACAAGCAAATTGGTGACTTGAAGCGACGTGTTGAAGTGTTAGAGCGAATTGTCACAGATAACAAATATCAACTTGAAAAAGAAATCGCCTCTCTGTAGATCACCACTTAATCGTAAAGCCGGCGAAGTCCGGCTTTTTGGTGTCTGTACGTCATACCTTTCGGATGTTTAACTCAGCGTTCATCAAAAAAGTCTTTGTCGCGAATGTATTTACTCATAAAGTGATAAGAGAACGGTCGCATTAACCAACTAAATAAGGAGCGCCCAAGCCGTATGAGCGTTGGGGTGTTCTCGTATATTCTCCCGTTATATAACCATAGCATTTTGCCTACATGCCAATACAAAAAAGGTACGGGCGGCATAAAGGTCACGATGTCGATGTCGCAACAAATCCTGTATGTTTTGTGCCCCAAACGGTAGCGTTTCTTAAACGTCCAATCTCCGACAGCGGGCTGTCCGAAAGTGACCACGCGTTTAATGCTTTTGGGGTATTTTTTCTCAATATAGTCAGCAAAAACACTGCCAATCGCGCCACCTGAAGAGTGGCCAGTAATAGTGATTCTTTTTCCCCTGAGAATAAGTGGTACAACGATACCTTCGAGGCGTTCGATCACGGTCAACCCTAACCGATCTTCATTCCGGCTCGGTAAACTTTCTTGGAACAACAGATGATAGAAACCCGCGTGAATGCGATAGTTTAGTCCCAACCTTCGACAGCTTCTCGTCCACATCGCGAAGTTCAACAACCAATCACTGATACTGTGTGAGCCTTTAATCACTACGACCACTTCACTCTGTTTTTTACTCCAGAGCACGCGAATCATAATCTTACCGTGTTCATTTCTAATGACTCGTTGCCCATTAGGATCGAATCCATATTGAGTTTGTCTGAAGACGCGAGGGTAGGCGAGATTACAAAGCACCGCATAGCGCTCGTATTGGTATCGTTTTAATGGTTTCACGTTATCTTTCTTAATGGAGCCCAACGATTGACTGTAATTAATGAATATTAAGAATACGTGAACCTTGATTTAGGGTCGGTAGAGATTTTGTGTATTGGAATCGCGAATGAAAGACTCAAACTGGCTTAAATGCGTCAAGATGGTTTGGCGAGAGAGTTCATGATGTTCGCTAAGCACGTTAATTAGCTTTTTCAAAGCCTTACGATCTTGTTTATTGAGATTTGCTGTTTCTTTGAGTTGTGCGAAAAATTCAATTTGACTTGAAGTGTCGTTAAAGTCACCGAGCTTGTCTTGCAATAGTTTTAGTTGTTTCACGTTGTTTTTGTGCTGTTGGGAAGGATAGAGCGTGGAAAATCCTTCTAACAAATAACGAAGCGCTTTGCACTTTATCCGCATCGAATGAATCACGCTGTCACGACTTTTGTCCGAGATTTTGCGTCGTGCTTTATCAACTTTTTTAAATTGAACGGAGATTTTTTGGCTTGCGAAAAGTAACGCAGGTACGTTGCTATCCACTGGTTCGTGTTGCGTACTTCGCAACATACTATTCCTGATCAAAGTGCAGTGCGTTGTGTATTCTTGTGTATCTAGCCAACGCGTAACTTTTGCTTGTTCGTAAGCACGTTCAGATTCTATAAAGCAAAAAAGTTGCTCAAGAGACGATTTGTGATTTGGGAGCATTTCAATGTATTGGTTTTTGTCCAAGATAAATACGTCCAAATCACGCAGCTTATTTGTTTTCTTCATCATTATTCTTAAATGAGGTTTCAAAATACGCTGTTCAAAAGGAGGGATCAGTTCGCGAAGTAGTGAGCATAGTGAGCGTATGCGCCTCAGTGTGACGCGATATTGGTGTGTATATTCAGGATCCAAGTCGTCGATGACTCCCTGCTCCAGAGAGCGTGCATAATCAAATTCAGTAAGGAAGAAGTGGGGCACTACGAAGTCGAGTTCGGAGTCGGCATGTAAGGGTAAGTGAAATGATGGTTTTCGAAACATGATGAGCGCTATTTTGTTCTCTGAAATACACGTTAAGTTTATACCCATACTGTTAACTTGCGCGATTTGTTGGCTCTTCATTGATATAAAATGAGAAGGTTAAAAGGCACGAAAGCAAAGCGTATTGATGATCAAATAAGCAAAATGATCGCCCTTTGTTCGTTAGAGTCGTCTTTTTAACCATTTGAATAAAAAAGACTAATTTTTTGTTGACCAGATAAATTAATCCGTTAAAGTACGCCTCGTTCTCACGGCAAAGGTCGCGAGATAGATGGTGTCTAACCCATCGCATGATTGCGTTGCCCTGGTGGTGGAATTGGTAGACACAAGGGATTTAAAATCCCTCGGCGTTCGCGCTGTGCCGGTTCAAGTCCGGCCCGGGGCACCATCAAAATCTTTGGTGACAGAGATAAAAAATCAGAAAGGCGCCTTGGCAGAGTGGCTATGCAGCGGATTGCAAATCCGTGGACCTCGGTTCGACTCCGGGAGGCGCCTCCATTCTTTTACTTGTCCATGAGTTCCGATAGTAACCTGTAGGATCTCAACTTCTCAGATTGTTCAAACACCATCGTGTTTACCATAATTTCATCTGCCCCAGTGCGTTCCAAAAGTTTCTCAATTTTCTGTCTTACATATGTTTGATCACCATGGATAGATTCACGTAATTGAGTTTCAACGTGAAGCTTTTCCTGTGCTGACCATAGTGGTGCCATACTTTTCACTGGTGCGCGAAGTTTTTCGCGATTGCCGCGAATCATTTTTAAGAATTTTTGCTTCTCTGTTGTCGCGAGAAAATCTGCATGTGACTGAGTATCCGCTACGATAACGTTGGCACAAATCATCACATAGGGTTGAGCTAAATGCTCGGATGGGACAAACTCATCTCGATAAAAGTTTAGAGCACGAGACATTGCATCTGGAGCAAAGTGTGCAGCAAATGCGAAAGGTAAGCCTCTCTTAGCTGCTAAACGTGCGCTGTATGTACTCGACCCCAGAAGCCAAATCGGCAGAGATGTGTTGTTACCTGGATAAGCCGCGACTGGTTGATTTCGAGATACGGGACCAAGAAAGAAATTAAGTTCCTCCAACAGCTCTTCAAAGTCAGGATCCATATGCTCTGGTTCCCGCCTTAATGCATGCATTGTTTGGTAGTCGGTGCCTGGTGCGCGTCCTAATCCGAGGTCAATACGACCAGGGTATAATGCCTCTAACGTTCCGAATTGCTCTGCAATAACTAGTGGTGCATGGTTAGGTAACATGATTCCACCTGATCCTAAACGGATCGAGTTCGTGTGCGCTCCAATATGACTGAGTAATACACTGGTTGCGGCACTGGCGATGTCGGGCATGTTATGGTGTTCAGCCATCCAAAACCGATGATAGCCCCAGGACTCGATTGATTGAGCTAATTCAACGGAGCGTTCGAACGTTTCGGTGAAGTTTGTTCCGTCGGACACGGGTGCCAAATCCAGAACAGATAAACGAGGAAAAGACATAGGATAGTTATAGCCTGTTAATGAATCTTAACTATCATATGGTGGTGAAAGTTGACGTTTAAAAGGGGAGGATTAACCATTCACAATGGATTATTTTTCTTCAATGCCTGGAGAGCGTTTAGCTTATGAGTTTAGCTTTTGCTATGTGATAAAAGCGGCTTTATTACTGTAAGTGGCCACAGTGGTCGATGTCGTTGAATATTCGCATGTAGAACGTTTCCACAGCTACTTTAGATTAAAACATAGGCCTCTTTAACAGCGAACTGCTGTTGTCGACAATAGTGAACGAGCTAGCTTTAGAACGTTTTGACTGATACATAGACTTGTCTGCCGCTGTTAATAATTCATGTACATTCGACCCATGCTCAGGATAGAGTGCAATACCAATGCTAGCTCCGACGCATAACTCTTTACCTTTAAAATGAATTACTTTTTCTATTTCTTGGATATAGCGTAGTGCACATGCAGACAGAGACGTACCTGTTGTGTGTGAACGATGAATAATAATAAATTCATCTCCACCAAAGCGGCCTACCATGTCTGATTCGTCGATAATACTTGATAATCTACTAGCTACAGATTTTAACACTACATCACCTGCCTCATGGCCATGGCTATCGTTAATATCCTTAAATAAATTTAAATCTATAAAAAACAAACTAAAACTATTCTCACTGCCTCTGAAATTACGCGTAAGCTGGATCAAATGTTTTTCTATTGCTCGACGATTGTAGATATTAGTTAAGGAGTCGTGCTCAGACAAAAATACCAAACTTTCTTTTTGACGATTTAGAACTGAAGTTTGATTCTCTACTTCTTCTTTAAGTTTTGATTTTGATATTGTTGTGTGGTTTAACAATGCCGCCATTTTATTGAAGTAACAAGACAGATTTTCAAATTCCGTGAATTGATTTTCTGAAGGGATTTTATAGTCAAAATTTGACCTGCTTAATTGTTTTATTCCATTTATAAACCTTTGAAAGCTTCTCTTGAACTTTATTTTTATATAAAAGCATAATAGCATAACAACCAGAGAGATAAAAATAATACCTGCTTGAGTGTAATAATTTAAATTTTGTAGTTTTGTAGACTTATTATTAAGTATTTTTTTATAAATATATATTATTTCATTATTCATATCCTGGGATACAATGTTTATTCTGGATTGTATGACAGGATTTGATTTATTATAATTTACGACTGAATCATAATGGCGATCTTTGTCTAGTAAATGATTATTTTCGTATTGAACTAAAAAATACAGTTCGAGATTCATTTTTTTTAGGTCTTTAGTAAGGTATAAAACATCTTCATTTTGAGATAATAATTCGTTTAATTTGTTATGAGAAATCATGAATTGTGTGAAATTGTTTTTTCCCCTATTTTGAGTGTAAGCCCAAAGATAACTACTTAATGACTCTAATGATATTTGTATGTCCATTATTTGGTTTAATTGTTTCTTGGCTTTATAATCTTCTATTTTTATGAAGCTTATGTATACTATAACGCTGATACATAGTATTACGCTTAGACTGAATAGTGATGCTAAATAGTGGTTTAACGAACGATGCATTTTAATCTAGACCATCAAAATATGAATTGATATAGTTTTCTTTAAATATTTTTCTGTAATTTGGAATCTGTCCTTCTACATAGTTTTGTTTTAATGCCCAATTAGCTTCTGATTGTAATGTAAATAATAAAGAATTCGTTAAATTTAATCGAAAGTTATAATCATCCCAACTCCAAGATATTTCTTCAACTGTTGTGTTAAGTTTTTGTGATAGTATTTTCATTGTTAAATGAGGGTTTTTATCCATCCAGTTAATTGAGTGATGAAGTGACTTTATTATTTTCATTACTTCTTGATCTGATTTTTCAATGTGTATTTCTTTTGATACAAGCAAAAAGTAAAGTTTATACACGCCAATAATTCCTATGTTCTTTACTTCTTCATTTATTCTATTCTTGGCCATAAATCCGTATGGCTCCCAAGTAGATATTGCATCGACGTTTCCTTGCATTAAATGATTTATAATAACCTGCGTTGTTGATGATATTTTTTCTACTTTTTCTAAATCAATGTCATTTACCTGTAGCAACAAGTCTAAGTAATATTCGCTAGCGCTCTTTTTTATTACACCAACCTTTTTTCCTGGTAATTTATCTATACTTTCTATGCCAGACCGCTTTTTAGTTAGCAGCTTAATATCATTCGTAGAAGATGCAAAAGAAGTGATTAATGCTAAATCTTTGTATTCAAAGCTTTTAAACATCAGTACGCTTTCAGAAAAAGTGGCGTAATTAACATGGTTTTCTAGAAGTAGGTTTGAACATTCGACCCCTCCAAAGCACATGATAAGTTCGACGTTTAAATCGTTTTCTTCAAACGCACCTATGTGCTCTGCAATGATAAAAGGGGCTGACAGAGGCGTCTTAGATATACCGATTGTTGTAGGTTTGTGGATAGCATTTGATACCGTTGTTAACTTTAAATAAGCAACTACTAATGCAGAAAGAACTAAAATTATGATAGCTGTAGAAATCTGTTTTGTATCCATCAAAAACAACTCCCTTCATAATAGTAGTAATTAATCTATCAGTTAAATGAGTGTAGTTGCTTATTGGGTTGATGCTAGGAGAGGAGGGGATTTATTTGTATCGTGCCAAATTTATGAGTACCTAGGGGTAATTTCGGTAACTGGCTTAGATATAAAGAATTTATCTTTAGTTAGTTCAAGTTGTAGCAAATGACTGATTTCATAACATGATGATTTATGGTGAGATATCAACTTTTTAAGTTGAAAAATTGTACTCCATTTTTGCCATTTTTCTTTATCTCATACATTGCGTGATCGGCTTTTTGATACACTTCATTAAACGGTTGCTTTCCTTTGTTAAAGAGACAAACACCGATACTCATTCCTATCGTTACTTTATGTAAGTCTTGATTTATCGCTGGAATGATTGAATCTAAGAGTTGATTGCAAAGTTGGGATATTTCCTCTCGACTTGAATGCCAGTTTAAGATAACAAATTCATCGCCTCCTATGCGTCCAACTTGAGACTTGCTTGACGCAAGCTCTGTTAAGCTATTGGCGATATTGATGAGGAGGGTGTCGCCAGTATGATGGCCTAGCTGGTCGTTAACTGCTTTAAAATTATCTATATCAACAAACACTAAAGCAGACTGCTGAGACGGTTCGGTTTGAGGTTGATGATTAAAGTTTTCCTCAATTGCTTTTCTATTTAACAATCCAGTCAATGGATCACTCGAAGCCAACTTGGCCAGTTGCTGCTCATAACGCTTTTCTTTTGTAATATCGATATGAGTACCCATCATCCGTAGTGGTTCGCCATCAGAACCATACTCGACGATGCGCCCTCGATCGTAGACCCAACTATCACTGCCGTCTTTATGAATCATGCGATGAACTACCTCATAAAGGTCGGTTTTGCCAGCTAGGTGATCTTCAAATGCACCCACCGCAAGATCATAATCTTCAGGGTGGAGATTGTTTTTCCACGTTTCAACCGTCGCGGTTAACTCATGGGGCTGATAACCTAGCATTTTTCCCCACTGCATATTGAATATCGTCAAAGTACCTGAAGGAATATGCTGCTCCCACAAACACAGTCCATTACTGTCGAGTGCAGCATTCAACTTTTCTTGTAGTCGCGCATTCTTCCGCTTCAGCTCTTCATTTTCTTTTTCTAAGCAGGCAATTCGAGTTAGATATTCTTCCATTTTGCGCATAATTTACGTCGTTTTCGGAGCGACAATATACGAAAAATACTTTGCAATTTCTATGATTGAGCTTGGAGATATAAATATTGAATATGCGGTAAATAATAAAGAATCGGTGATGTTACTTAAGAGCAGTAAAGTAAATGCTTGGAAAACAAAGAAGGAAATAGGGGGTAAGCGAGGGGCTCTCCTGGTGCAAAGTCTTAAATGGAGGCCTTTGCACCGGGACTACTGAGGGTTAGCGGTTTAGTGCACCACAACGCTCAGGTTGGTATGTGATATCGACAATTTCAATTGTCTTCACTTGATTATTTGGCATTGGCCAGTCAAGTTTTTGGCCGACAGACAAACCGATCAGTGCGCTGCCTACGGGTGCAAAAATAGAGATATCATCACTGCTTTTCAGTTCAGAAGGGTAAACCAGTGTCTTTGTCATGGTTCTATCTTCACCTGAAAATTTAAACTCTACAGTCGAGTTCATCGTGACCACGTTATCTGGCATTTGTTCTGGCTCAAGAACTGTTGCTCGGTCGAGCTCTGCTTCTAATTCCACAAGCTCCGCTGCGATGTTTGGCATTTTATCCAACAAAGCCGTGATTCGGTTCATATCTAAGCTTGAGATGTAGATAGAATTGTTTTCTGACATTTTATGACTCCCAAATAAAAGGCCGCCTCACAAAAATGGGACGGCACTCTATATGTCAATTACGGTATCAATCATATGGACGCTATTCCATATGAACTAAACCTGATTTTAGTCTTTATAGTGCGACTTAGCTAGTAAAAAATTTTTGTTGTGAAGCTTGATTTTTCTAAATCTTTCAATCACTTCAGATATTGTTCTCTGATCACCTTGAAACGGTGAAGTCAAGTGAGTGCGTCGTTTAGAAGCAAAGCAGGATTTATCGTAGGTGTGCTCGGTTTCGATGGTCAGCCTAACTTCATAAAAGCAAAACGGTATAGTCCGTTGCTAGCATGGCTTCGGTTATCTCAGTTTGTTAAAACTACCAATATCCGTTAATAAATTACTTTTTATTTCGCAATAGTCAGATAAATACGTTCATCTACCCCTTTAGGGTAGTTTGAAATTGTAATTGATTTACATCATGTATTAATTTTCTTTCACAATTAACAATGAGCTCAGTGATAAGAACCTAACCCTTAGGAATTATAATGAGCAAGTTGAAGCTAGTAGTCATCGGTAACGGTATGGTAGGGCACCGTTATATTGAAGACTTAGTCGAGAAAGCTGATATGTCTAATATAGACATTACGGTTTTCTGTGAAGAACCTCGTGTCGCATACGACCGTGTGCACCTTTCCTCTTACTTTTCTCACCATACTGCAGATGAACTTTCTTTAGTAAAAGAAGGCTTCTACGAGAAACACGGTATTAACATGCTGATCGGCGAACGCGCGATTAACATCAACCGTGAAAACCGCATTGTTTACTCAAGCACTGGTCGCGAAGTTCAATACGACAAGCTGATTCTTGCTACTGGCTCATTCCCATTTGTTCCACCTATCAAAGGTCACGAAAGCAAAGACTGTTTTGTTTACCGTACTATCGAAGATCTTAAAGCGATCGAAGCGTGTGCGAAGAAGAGCAAATCAGGCGTTGTTGTCGGTGGTGGTCTGCTAGGTCTTGAAGCTGCGGGCGCATTGAAAGCACTAGGTGTAGAAACACACGTTGTTGAGTTCGCACCAAAGCTAATGGCTGAGCAACTTGACCTTGCTGGTGGTAACCAACTTCGTCAAAAGATCGAGCGTATGGGTGTGAACGTTCACACCAGCAAAAACACGCTTGAGATTGCGGCAGAAGGCACAAACGCACGCAACGTTATGCGTTTTGCTGACGGTTCAGAGCTAGAAACAGACTTCATCGTATTCTCTGCAGGTATTCGTCCACAAGACAAACTAGCACGCCAAATGGAGCTAGAAGTGGCACCTCGTGGCGGCGTTGCTATCAACGACCATTGTCAGACTTCTGATGAGAACATCTACGCGATTGGTGAATGTGCGTCTTGGAACGAAATGTTCTACGGCCTTGTTGCTCCTGGCTACAAGATGGCGACAGTTGCTGTTGATCACCTACTAGGTAACACAGAAAGCAAATTCGAAGGCGCTGACATGTCTGCGAAGCTGAAGCTTTTGGGCGTGAAAGTAGGCTCTATCGGTGACGCAAACGGCCGTACTGAAGGCTGTAAGAGTTACGTTTACCAAAACGAAGAGCAAGAAGTTTACAAACGTCTTATCGTTTCTGAAGACAACAAGAAACTGCTTGGCGCGGTTATGGTTGGTGACACCTCTGACTACGGCGATCTGCTTCAACTTATGTTGAACGAAATCGACCTACCAGAGCACCCAGATGCGTTGATCCTTCCTGCACACGCAGGCGCTGAGAAACCAGCACTAGGTGCAGACGCTCTACCAGAAAGCGCAGTGATTTGTTCATGTTTCGACGTGACAAAAGGCAAGATCGCACAAGCGGTTGCTGATGGTCACCACACATTGGGCGACATCAAAGCAGTGACTGGCGCAGGTACAGGCTGTGGTGGTTGTATTCCTCTAGTGACGTCTGTTCTAAATGCTGAGCTTGCTAAATCGGGTATCGAAGTGAAGAACGACGTGTGTGAGCACTTTGCATACTCACGCCAAGAGTTGTTCCACCTAATCCGCATTGAAGAGATCAAAACGTTTGATGAGCTTCTAGAGAAATACGGCAAAGGTTACGGCTGTGAAGTTTGTAAACCACTGGCTGGTTCTATCTTGGCTTCTTGCTGGGGTGAGCACATTCTTAAGCCACAACTGGTTAAGCTGCACGACACGAACGATAACTTCCTAGGTAACATCCAAAAAGACGGAACTTACTCTGTTATCCCACGTATGGCGGGTGGTGAAGTAACACCTCAAGCACTGGGTGCGCTAGCGAACGTTGCTGCGGAATACAACCTATACACCAAAGTAACCGGCGCTCAACGTATTGGTCTGTTTGGTGCTCAAAAAGACGATCTTCCAGAGATCTGGCGCAAGCTTATCGATGCTGGCTTCGAAACAGGTCAAGCGTACGCAAAAGCACTTCGTATGGCGAAAACATGTGTGGGCTCTACTTGGTGTCGTTACGGTGTTCAAGACTCTGTTGGTCTAGGTTCTTACATCGAGAACCGTTACAAAGGCATTCGTACACCTCATAAGATGAAGTTCGGTGTTTCTGGCTGTACTCGTGAGTGTGCGGAAGCACAAGGTAAAGACCTTGGCATCATCGCGACTGACGCAGGTTGGAACATGTACGTATGTGGTAACGGCGGTATGAAACCTCGTCACGCAGACCTACTTGCAAGTGACCTAGATAAAGAAACGCTGATTAAGTACATCGACCGCTTCATGATGTTCTACATCCGTACTGCTGCGCCACTACAACGCACATCAGTTTGGATGGAAAACATGGAAGGTGGCGTTGACTACCTACGCGAAGTGATTGTTAACGACAAGCTTGGCATCAACGCTCAACTAGAAGCTGACGTAGCGAAGCTTGTAGACGAGTACGAGTGTGAGTGGACTGCGACCATCAACGACGAATCACAACTGACTCGTTTCGCGCACTTCATCAACTCTGACAAGCGCGATGACAACGTTGTGTTTGTACAAGAGCGTGAACAGCACCGCCCAGCAACCTTCACGGAAAAACACCCTGAAGCGAAAGGCGATATCCTACACGTAGCGATCACTGAAGCATAAGGGAAGGTTGATTATGTCATTTGAAAAGATTTGCCAAATCAGCGACATCGTACCGGGCACGGGTGTTTGTGCACTGGTTGATGGTCAGCAAGTTGCGGTATTTCGCCCAACACAAGCAGAAGAAGTGCTGGCGATCAGCAACACTGACCCGTTCTTCCAATCAAACGTGCTTTCTCGCGGTTTGATTTGTGAGCACCAAGGCGAGCTTTGGGTGGCAAGCCCACTTAAGAAGCAGCGCTTTAACCTGACAACAGGTGCGTGCATGGAAGACGAGCGTTTTAGCGTGAAAGCGTACAAAACCCGCGTAACAAACGGCGAAGTAGAAATCTCTGCGTAAGCTTGGTTTTCATTCCCTCCTCTTAGGGGAGGGAATGAACTGAAACCTAGATTTAATAGACAAAGGCTTTCCAAGCATCAACTCAGGGGAACAGGGAAGCGAGGTGTTGTAGACAGCGTTCAGGTGTCAACGGGAAGCCTTTCTCTATTAAATCTTTAACTTTTTAACTTTCAATTTTGGATAAGGACACATTCATGTCTACTGATTTTAAGCCTGCAGAATTCGTGCAAACCATGATCAATGTTGGTGAAGCGAAAACCAATACAAGCACGCGAGATCTTCTGCTTCGCGGTACGATGGCTGGCGTTATTCTTTCGCTTGCTGTGGTGGTTGCTATTACCGCGATTGTACAAACGGGTATCGGTCTTGTAGGAGCACTTGTTTTCCCCGTTGGTTTCGTAATTCTAAGTGTGATGGGGTATGACCTAGTAACCGGTGTTTTTGGTCTAGCGCCTCTGGCTAAGTTTGCTAACCGTCCGGGCATCACTTGGGGTCGTATCTTCCGTTGTTGGGGGCTTGTAGGCTTGGGTAACCTTATCGGTTCTCTGATCGTTGCTTACCTAGTGGCTATCTCTCTAACAGGTAACTTCTCTCTAGAACTGAATGCAGTAGCGAAGAAATTTGTCGCTGTTTCTACCGCGCGTAGCCTTGGTTTTGAAAACATGGGTATGGACGGATGGATCACGTGTTTCGTACGCGGCATCTTCTGTAACCTAATGGTATGTCTAGGCGTTATCGGCAACATGACAGCACGTTCAGTATCTGGTCGCGTAGCAATGATGTGGTTCCCAATCTTCATCTTCTTCGCTCTAGTATTCGAGCACACAGTAGTAAACATGTTCCTATTCCCACTAGGTATGATTCTAGGTGCGGATTTTGGTATCGCGACTTGGTTGAACTTCAACCTTATCCCAACCATCCTAGGTAACATTGTTGGTGGTCTAGTAATGACTTGTATTCCACTGTACCTAACTCACGCTAAAACTGCGCCTTCTATCAATGCTGAAGAAGAAGTAAAAGCGCAACCTGCAATGGCTAAATAACCATTAACGGGTAATTCGCTTAATATGGTCCCGCTTCTGGATGGGCGGGACTATTCTCTAACTAGATTTCAATTTTTAACTTTCACTTTCGCGACATATTTTATTGATTTAGCTATAAAAAGTAATAACTCCTTAGAGTGGTTTTAGCCCTAAGTGCATAACGCGAGTGTTACTCTTTATATCTAAATTTTTCGATAGGCGTTGATATGACTACTGCTCACTCATCTTTAAACAGCGGCTTTGTTTCTCTTGTTGGTGCAGGTCCAGGTGATCCTGATTTGCTCACAGTAAAAGGCTTAAAAGCCATTCAAGCGGCTGAAGTTGTGGTGTACGACCGATTAGTGTCGAAAGACATTCTTGAATTGGCTCACGCATCAGCAGAGATGATTTACGTAGGAAAAAAATTGGACTTTCACTGTGTGCCTCAAGATCAAATTAACCAAATCTTGATGCAGAAAGCGCAAGAGGGTAAACGCGTTGTGCGCCTAAAAGGTGGGGACTCATTTATCTTTGGCCGTGGTGGTGAAGAGCTAGAAGAGCTAGCCGAATTTGGCATCAAATACGAAGTGGTTCCGGGTATTACGGCGGCGGCGGGCGCGACGGCTTATGCTGGTATTCCATTAACACACCGCGACCATGCACAAAGCGTTCAATTTATCACAGGTCATGTACAAAAAGATGGTCGTGAGATTGAATGGCATTCACTAGCGCAATCCAACAACACACTTGTGTTCTATATGGGTTTGAAGCAAAGCGGCCATATTATGGATAAGCTGATCACTCATGGGTTAGATCCTGAGATGTCATGCGCCATTATTGAAAACGGTACGCGCCCAGAGCAGCGCGTGTTCCAAGGAAAGTTGAACGAGCTATCGATCATGGCAGAGCAAGCCGTGAGCCCAGCATTGATTGTGGTTGGCAGCGTGACTCAACTTCACAACAAGTTGGATTGGTTCGCAAAGTAATACTGCTCAGAAGTGACTATATTTTACAGGGGCTTTGTTGCCTCTGCATTTCTTGCTTACGCATAGGCATTTGATCAATGAGGTTGTTGATAAACGGCCAGTCTGTTTCTGCGCCCCAGCGGTGCTTTTCTAGACCATCTTTACCAAGCAAAATAGCGGTATGAGAACCTTTTTCGACCTCATAAAGACGAGCTAGCATTTTTAAGTCGAACTCTTCTTTAAGCCAAGCAGGAAAGGTATAACCTTGTTCTGTAATGACAAGTGTGACGACATCTCTGTCTTCCAACTCACACTCATTCATAAGTGTTTCTAGCAAGAATTGTTTGACGTATTCATCATTTTCCGGCGCAAAGTAGAGCACACTTCTATGTGGCCAGTATTTGGAGTGCGCTGGATAACCAAATGCTGTCGATGACAAGATACAAGAAAGTAGTATCACTAGTAACTTTCCGCCCATGACAGTTCCCCTAGAAACCCAAATAACTTTTTATACGTTAAGTTTAGTGGAATTGGCTCATTGTGCTTTTTCCAAAACTGGCATAGGGTAGGCAGCAAATAAATTGAGCGTAGAAATAGATGAGTTCGGAAAGCAAACAAAAAATCGCCATTTTGGTTGATGTACAGAATGTGTATTACACCTGTCGCGAAGCGTATCGAAGCAACTTTGATTACAACCAGTTTTGGTATGTTGCCACACAAGGGAAAGAGGTGGTATGTGCTCGTGCTTATGCTATTGCGAGTAACGACCCTAAGCAGCGTCAGTTCCACCATATTCTTCGTGGTGTTGGATTTGAGGTGATGCTTAAACCCTACATCCAGCGTCGTGATGGCAGCTCGAAAGGCGATTGGGATGTGGGTATTACTCTCGATGCAATTGAAATTGCTCCCGAAGTTGAGGAAGTGATTCTAGTTTCGGGAGATGGAGACTTTAGTCTGCTAGTAGAGAGAATTCAGCAGCGCTTCAATAAAACGGTGACCGTTTATGGTGTACCTAAGCTAACATCCCAAACTCTGATTGATTGTGCCGACAATTTTGTCGCGATTGATGACGATTTCTTGCTGTAGTTAATAGTGCAATAAAGAAAGGCGAGTCACTCAGGCTGTACGAAACGTACAATGACTCGCCTCTAATTTATCCTTGATTTGGCTAGTTACGAAGGAATGATCATTTGCCCTAGCAAGTAACCCAAGCAACACGCACCAATCACGCCGATTAAGCCCACAGACATGAATGAGTGGTTGAAGTACCACTTACCAATCTTAGTTGTGCCCGAGGTATCGAAGTTCACAGTCGCGATATCTGAAGGGTAGTTTGGAATAAAGAAGTAGCCGTATACCGCAGGCATCAAGCCGATAAGCAGCGCAGGTTCCAAACCTAAGCCGAGACCAACAGGCAGCATCATGCGAGCCGTTGCAGCTTGAGAGTTCACCACAACCGACACAATGAATAACGCAAGCGCGAATGTCCAAGGATAGTTGGTTACCATCTCTACGATGCCAGATTTAAATTGAGGCATAGCGTACTGGAAGTAGGTATCTGACATCCATGCAATACCGAAGATAGCAATCGCCGCCACCATACCAGATTTAAATACCACCCCATTTGGTACGTCACGCGGGTCAGTTTTGGTCGCAAGCAAAATGATACCGCCGAAGCAGAGCATCATCATTTGAATCACAACTGCCATGCTGATTGGCTTCGAGCCATCTACGATGGTACGAATGTCTGGCCACATCGCGATAACGACGATAACCAAGATAGAAGCAATGAACAGCAATACAGAGTTACGAGCACTTGTTGGTAGTACTTCATCAAGAGACGTCGCAGTTGTGTTGAGGATCTTTTCGCGCCACACAGGATCTTTCAAACGCTCTTGGTATTCTTCATCGTCGTCTAGCTCTTTACCACGCTTTAGGCTGTAAAGTGACATCAACAACGTACCGAATAAGGTTGCAGGTACAGTAACGAGCAGAATTGAGAGCAGAGTGATCTCGTGTTGAATATCAGAGAGTTGCGCCAAGTAGTAAACTACGGCCGCTGAAATTGGTGATGCCGTGATTGCGATTTGAGACGCGACAGAAGCGGCAGCCATAGGACGCTCTGGACGAATGCCGTTTTTCAATGCAACGTCGCCAATGATTGGCATAATGGAGTAAACCGCGTGACCTGTACCGAGCAAGAAAGTCATAAAGTAAGTCACAAAAGGAGCAATAAGGGTGACGCGTTTTGGGTTCTTACGAAGCACACGCTCGGCAACTTGCAGCATGTATTTCAAACCGCCAGCGGCTTCAAGAATGGAAGCACATGTTACCACCGCTAAAATGATCAACATGACGGTGACAGGAGGAGAGGTTGGCGGCATCTTAAAGATGAAGACTTCAATCACCAAGCCAATTCCGGATACGACCCCAAGGCCTATACCACCATAACGTGAGCCGATATACAGCATCACGAGCAAAAATAGAAACTCAAGATACAGCATGTGGATTTCCTTATTCAAAACAGAGGGCTACATAGCCAAATTACCTCTTTGTATTGTCTCGATATTCAGAAAGAAAATACTTCATGTTGTTCACAATCCGCTGGATAAGAAACAGCAATATTCAATTATTGGCAATAACTCACGCTACACAGGGGAACTGTTAACACAGTTTTATCAGGGTGTTTTTATGCTGTGTATTTTTGCGATCATGTGAGCGTTAAATGCGAAGAGGTTTAAGAGTTTGTTGCTATTCATCGCATACGTAACCAGACCTTACAGTTTCACAGAACGCGGAAATACAGTCATAACTAACCCTAAAGGTGCTTCTTTGTTATGAAAACGCAAAGGATAATAGTTTGCATTGCGATTGGTGCTTGGGTATAAAGGTGTCAGAATGACTACACCAACAATAAGCCATCATGTCTGAGCAATTTTTCCCGCAACTGTTTCAAACTTCGAGTGAGATTACACCTTATCTACACGGTGATATCGGCGAGATAGGGCAAGAAGCTATCCATATCGAGAATGATATCAACCCGATCATCCAAGGCCTTTACCAGCAAATCTCGGAGGCTCATCCGGAAGCGGGAAAAGCATATTGGTTGACAAGAACGTGGGATTTACTTTGTTGGCAGCCAGTTTATGTCGCATTCATCTCTATTTACGGTTACCACACGTTGCCAAACATTCGCGAGATAGCGCAGCACCTCAAACCTTGTTTTGTTTCTGGGTACCGATTCGCCGACGAAGCGCATATACATGGCGAGCCAGAAGCGTTGATAAAAGAGGCGGGGCGTCAAATCCGAGAACTGTTCGACTTCTATCAACAAGAGATGAGTCAATGGACACGCATTCGTCCTGGCTTCACCCATCAATTGATGTCGGACGGAATCATGGCTTGTTTAATTCGTCTCCAACAGCGCTTTCCGCAAATGACTAACTCGACACTTCAGGAGCATGCGGTCTTGTGGCTAAGCGCAATGGGTTTGGATGTTGATAATAGCCGCTCACTTCATGAGACGGAATCTGATCAGCCGCTAAAGTTAGTAAGAAAAAGTTGTTGTTTAGTCTATAAGTGTGAAGGCAGAAAGCTTTGTGCAGATTGTCTTCGTTTAGAGGAAAATCGACAGCTTATGAGCAAGAAGGTTCTTAATTAACATTTATTTAACTTGTGTAACAGTGCTCGATTTGAGAGTGAGAATAAGTATCATTGCATGCTCTTGTTGACAACAAAAAGATAAATACAATGATGAAAAGGACGTTTTCTTTCAATCTCATCGTACTTGCGATGAGCAGTGGATACGCAGTTAGCTCAATAGCAGCAGAAGATCTTCAACAAACATCGACTCCGAGCGATGAGCAATTGGTTGTTGTAGGCAGTGTGATGCCGAAATCGATCTCCGATATTCCAGGAACGGTTTGGTTTGTTGGTCAAGAAGAGATTGCTCAGCAATATCGTGCGGGCAAGACACTGGGTGATATTCTTTCTGCAACCATCCCTTCTTTAGACGTCGGCACCGGTGGTCGAACTAACTATGGTCAGAACCTTCGCGGTAGAGCAATGTTGGTAATGATTGATGGTGTCTCGTTACAGTCTTCTCGCCCGATTAGTCGTCAGTTAGATGCAATAGACCCATTCAACATCGAGCGAATTGAAGTACTATCTGGTGCAACCTCCATTTATGGTGCAGGCGCTACTGGTGGTGTTATTAACATTATCACCAAGAAAGCGTACTCGGATGACTTGTCGTTTGAATCCTACGTGAGTGGCACTACAGGCTTTAATAGCAGCGATGACTTTGATTACAAACTCGCTCAGTCTATCTCGGGTGGTAATGAGCGAATTACCGCTAGAGGTTCGGTTGTGTACACCGAGACACAAGGTGCATTTGACGCAAATGGCGACATTGTCACCCCAGACATTTCACAGGGCTCTTTGCAGTATAATTCAACGCTCGATGTTATGGGATCGACCGAGATTCAAATCTCCGATGCCAGCAAGTTAAACCTTGTCGCACAATACTATGACAGCCAGCAAGATTCGCCATACGGTTTGTACATTGTTAACAATAAATTTGTTGATGTACGAGAGGGGTTCGATTCCGACCGTGAACATGGTACAGAGCGAGTTCTCTTAAGTGCGAACTACGCTCACGACAGCGTATTCGGTCATCAACTGATAGGCGAGTTATCTTACCGTAGTGAAGACCAAACCTTTACTCCTTATTACCAAAGTGCCTCTCAACAAAAAACAGAAGTTTTTGCTGGGCGCTTAGCGTTAGCTAAAAGCTGGGAGTCATTCAAACTTGTTTATGGTGTCGATGCGTACTTAGACCGTTTTGAAAGTAACCAGGCTCTGTTCGATCCAACCATTGCGAACAGCTCTGGGAACTTAATTAATCGAACCTATGCCGAAGTGGGACGTTACCCAGATGTTGATGTGGCGTCTTACGCAATGTTTGTCCAGGGGGATTACCAAATCAATCAAGATTGGTCAGTACAAGCAGGCTACCGCTACCAATACATGGACAATAAGATTGATGATTTTGTTGCCTATAGTATACAAAAGAAGATCGCATCGGGTAATGGTGTATCAGCGGATGCGGTACCAGGTGGCAGCACCGACTACTCTGTGAGCTTATTTAATTTGGGCACTATTTATCAGCTTAACGATGAATCTCAGCTTTGGGCGAACTTCTCTCAAGGTTTCGAACTCGCTGATCCTGCAAAGTACTACGGCCAAGGTAGCTACGATGCCGCGGATGCAAATGGTCACTACGCGTTGAACAATAGCATTAATGTATCTGACTCAAAAATGTCGGGCATCAAAACGGACAGCTATGAAATTGGTTACCGATTAGATACGGATACTGTCGCACTGCAAGCGGCGGGTTACTACTCGGTGTCGGATAACTCAATCAAGTATGACAAGAAGACGCTCCTAATCACCAATGTTGATGACGAGCAACGTGTATACGGTGCCGAAGCAAACATTAACTACTGGGTAAACCGTGATATTTTGTTAGGTGCATCAGGTCACTATGTGGTTTCTGAGCTGAAAACCAACGGTAAGTGGGAAGATCTAAGCGCGGGTAAAGCAAGTACATCAAAAGCGAACGCGTGGGCGGCTTACTATCAGGATGGCTATTCACTACGTCTACAAAGCCAGACGATGTTTGATTACGAAGATGACGCAAACAACAAACTAGATGGATACACTACGTTTGATCTTCTTGGTAACGTAACACTACCTATCGGGCAGTTAGGTTTTGGTATTCAAAACCTATTTGACGAAGACTACACAACCGCTTGGGGACAACGTGCGCAGATTCTTTATGCAGCACACTACGATGCAGCAGCGTACGACTACAAAGGAAGAGGTCGCACATTCACACTGAACTACAGTGTCGAATACTAAAGCTAACTCTCTCCGAATATCAAAAAAGCCGCTTGAAGCGGCTTTTCTTTTAGGCTTGATCTGTCTGCGCTGTGTCTACAACGTTTTCCGTGTGTTCTGAAGCTTGGTTTTGTTCTTCAGCTTCCATTTTCGCGCGTTCAGCTTTGGAGATATAACGCGGCTTGTTGCTCTTATGTAGCTTAGCATTATGCTTCTTCTGCTTCGCTTTCAAGATCTGATTGATTTTCTTCTTGCGGTTCATGGTGGTGGTCCTTTAATTTAGCGAGGCAGGATAGTTACTTTTTTATCAAGTTACAACTAAATAAGCGCCGGTATCGGTCGCAAAATTCAAGTACGTTCCTATGTCCAATCATCTATCGCGTTTTAATGGAGCCCAAATGAAAACACTGTACACCGAACGTTTGATACTGCGTCTTGTGAGTGTAGATGATGCACCATTTATACTAGAACTTTATAACCACCCAGACTTCTACCGTTTTGTCGGAGACAAACAAATTCGTACCGAATATGAAGCGGCGCGTTACATAAAAGAAAACATGCTACGCATGCAACAAATTAAAGGCGTGAGTTTACTCGTTGTAGAGAAGAAAGAAGATGGGCAACCCATCGGGATTTGTGGGTTGGTTAAACGTGACACATTACAACACTATGATCTCGGATATGGATTTTTACCTTCCGCTTATGGCTACGGCTACGGAACGGAGTCTGCAACCGCAGTGCTGGAATACGCTAGAGAGGAAATGAAACTCGATAATTTGGTTGCCATCACCAACAATGACAATATTCGTAGTATAAGTTTGCTCAAAAAACTGGGCTTTGAGTTTGAACGAGTTGAGCAGCAATATGATAATGGCCGCACGTTAGAACTTTACACAATGATGTTGTGATTTTTGGATAGCGCATGAGCGATATTTTACTTGGCAAACTCGCCACTGAATTTAAGACAGTAAAAGCCATGGTAGAGGTTTACTGTCATGACCATCATGGAACAAAACGTGACTTATGCTCAGAATGTCGTGAGCTGCTTGAATACGCAGAAGTGCGCCTCGACCGCTGTCCTTATGGAGAGAATAAACCGACGTGTAATAAATGTCCGATTCACTGCTACAAACCAGAGCCGAAAGAACAAATGCGTTTGGTCATGCGTTACTCTGGCCCCAGAATGTTACTGAAACATCCCATCTTGGCGGTTCGTCATTTGCTTCATGAAAAGCGAATGGTACCGGAAAAGCCTGCAGCGAACGCGTCAAACCGTCACAAGCGTTTATCTAAACAAAAATGCGAAGAATAAAAAAACGAGGGCGACATGCCCTCGTTTTCGTTGAGTAGAAGCGGCGTGGTTAGAGGCCAGCGGCCATACGCTGCTTGGTTTTGCTCGCAGCAAGTAGCATGTATACGCCAGTCGCAACCAAAGCGGCAAACAAGTAGCCTAGCAAGCCGTGTTCTTGGCCCATAAATTTATCAGCGACAACAGGACCAGCAACAGAGCCGATGCTGTAGCTAAACAGCATGACTTGTGTCGCAGAGACAATAAAGCGTTCATCAAGTCCTTCGCAACCTAAGTTGATTGCAATCGGGTACAAGGCAAAAGTAGCTGCACCTAAAAAGAATAATGCAGCAGCCAATACCACGGCTGACGAGGAAATAAATGTCATACCGATCGAAAAAATACCCAAAATACAGAAAAACGCCATTAGCACTGTGCGGCTCATGTATTTGTTTAACGCGGTCACCATTGGTTGAACTAGCATGCCACCTAGAATCACTAGCGCCATCAATGTACCAATGTCTTGATGGCTAATTTTACGGTTAGTTAACTCAACTGGCATTAATCCGTAGATCGCGCCTAAGGTCAAACCTGAAACAACACAACCAATAATTGCTGCATGGTTTAGTTTGGCAATTTGCTTAAATGATAAAGCGGTTGATTCATGGCTGTTTGGCTGCTCACACTCAATGAACATTAGCACCAGCATCGCCATTAGGATCAACGTCGTGATCGCAATAAACGGAACGCCGCCACTTACGCCAAGCACGCCAATACCAAACTGGCCTAATGCTGAACCACCATAAAGCGATAGCATGTACAAGCTCAAACGTTTCGCACGCGATGCTTCGTCTCCAGACATTAGCCAAGACTCAACAATGACAAAAACACCAGCAACCGCGATCCCCGCAATAAAGCGAGCGGCAAGCCACATCAATCCGTTAGCAAACACGGGTAGTGTGACGATAGTTAGCGAAAATACGGCCAAGCAACCAATAAACGCGTTACGGTGACCAACTTGACGTATGATACGTTCAATAAAAATAGCACCGGTTAATAAGCCGCCATAAAACACACTCGCCAACCAACTCGCGTAATCTGCTGAGATGTTGTATTCACCGAGCATGAGAGGGATCAAGCTCATTAAATAGCCCGAAGCCACCGCATAAAGAGACAGTGCGACGACTGGAACTGTAACTCGTGGTGATGCTGCAGGAACGACTGTGTTTTCCACTGTTTTGCGCCTATAAGTTAAATGAAATCTAAGGGTTATTCGGCGCGAATATGAGGCTAATAGTTAGGCAAGTAAAATGATAAATTTAAGTCGTTTCGATAAATAATATTTGTTAACTAGATAGGTTGATAAGTTGCATAAAAACGCCAACCTACAAACAAGGTTGGCGTGGAAGATTATTTAGTAAGTGCTTGATTTAACCATTGATCGAATTGAGTTTTAGGTAACGCACCATTGATCATATCAACGCGTTGACCATTCTTGAAAACCATAATGGTAGGAATACTGCGAATACCAAATTGCGTCGCAAGTTGTTGTTGAGCTTCGGTATCAATCTTAACAAAACGAGCCGTTCCGGCTTGCTCATGAGCAACATCAGAGAAAACAGGAGCAAAGCCAACGCACGGGTTGCACCATGGGGCCCAAAAATCTACTACAACAGGCATATCACTTTGTAATAGAGCAGAAAAGTTATCTTGTGTACCTTCGATAGGCGAGCCGTCTAAAAGTGCACTTTTACATTTACCGCAAGTTGCAGATTCGGCAACGCGCTCATTAGGGACACGATTTAGACCGCCGCACGAAGGGCAGCGAGTTTTAAACGATGACATGACTTCTTCCTTTATTACGTATTGATGAAAACATGACTTACCAGTCAGCCTCATTATTTGTATACTTATTTTTTAACCTGCCGAAATAACGCAGCGCAGGTTTGTATTTGAGCCTAAGGTTCTAAGAAATTTTATTAAAATACAACAATAAATAGGTCTGCGATGACAAATTACTACGCTGAAATTACAGGTTGGGGGAAATGTGTTCCGCCAGCCGTGCTCTCTAACGATGATCTTAGCACTTTCCTCGATACTTCCGATGAGTGGATTCGTACCCGCACTGGTATCGAAAACCGCCGTATTAGTCATGTAAACACGTCAGACATGGCGACCGTTGCTGCTAAACATGCATTAGCTCGAGCAGGCGTCGATGCAACAGACGTGGATTTAATCATTGTGGCGACTTGTTCACCAGATTCATTGATTCCAAATATCGCGTCTAAGGTACAGCAGAACCTAGATATTCGTGCAGCCGCTGCCTTTGACTTAAATGCCGCATGTACGGGATTTGTCTATGGCCTAGAAACGTGCACACGTTTGATTCAATCAGGTAACTATCGTAACGCAATCATTATTGGTGCGGAAAGATTGTCTTTCTACATCGATTGGGCAATGCGAGATACCGCTGTTCTATTTGGTGATGGTGCGGGCGCCGTTGTGTTATCAAGAACGGAAAAAGAAACGGGTTTACTACAGTCTCAAATCGGTTGTGACGCAAAAGGCCGCGATATTCTGTCCGTACCAAAGTTTGGTACTTGTATGGATCGCTTTGCGGAAGACAACGGTTACTGGGATTTCAACTTTGTAGGACAAGAAATTTTCAAACGTGCAGTAAAAGGTATGGGGCTAGCTGCGAAAACCGTACTGAAAGCATCACAGTTAACGACGGAACAAATCGATGTTGTGATTCCGCATCAAGCGAATATTCGTATTATTCAAACCTTGTGTGACCTGTCTGGAATTCCACACGACAAAGCGTTTGTTAACATTCAAAACTATGGCAATACTTCAGCTGCGACGGTGCCAATTGCATTGTGTGAAGCGGTAGAGCAAGGTCGAGTTAACCCTGGTGATAACATGCTTCTTGCTGCGTTTGGTGCAGGTTTGACATGGGGGGCGGCAGTATTGAAATGGGGTGACCGTGTAACGCCAATTTCTGAGAGTGATGCTGCATTACCTGAATGTAAGCAATCGGCACTTGAGTTGTTAGAGCGCGCAATTAAGCTGTGCAACGAACGCCGTCGAGACGAGGTGTAACGGACACTCTGCAAACATAAGATGGGTAAGGGAGCGCGAGGCTCCCTTATTTAATGATGCGTTCTACAGCTAACCTGTAAAATATCTTACGACATAAAACCCAGGTTTGAATGAGTAAAATTACGGATGTTCGGGAAGACGTATTCCAGTGCAGCGTTATCACTCACGCCCATCCACTGCGCTAGTGTTGAACCAACTTGATCAGCGGCAATTTTGGGTATGAGTCGGCCTTGAGAGTAATCATCGTTTCCGCCCAGTATTAGTTCCGGCCATGTACCGATAGGTTGTTTCCCATTTACCGCGCCTCCAATTAATAGTTGATGGCCACCCCAGCCATGATCGGTACCATTTCCGTTGCTCATCATCCGTCGACCGAAGTCAGACATAGTGAAGGAGGTGACTTGCTTGTTTAGCCCTAACCGTTCGACCGCACGATACATTGCTAAAAGGTTTGTCGCGAGATCCTCAAGTAACACTGGATGACGTGCCAGTTGCGAATCGTGTAGGTCATACCCAGAGTGTTTAACGAAAAAGACTTGTCGTTGCTGCTTCAGGACATCTTGGCTTGCTATCAATTTGTACACGGTTTGCATCTGCTTGCCGAGCGTCGACGACGTAAACAGCGGCTCGTCAGCAATGTGGTTGAGTTGCTCGCTCAGTACACTGCTCATTACCATCGACTCATCAACCATCAAATTAAAATGACCATTAAATGGATTGTCAGTTTGATGAGAGAGAAGGCGATCATAGATACCTTTGTATAAAGGGTTATCAATCGCGGTAAGCTGAACCGCGCGATCTTTTTTCAGGACGGTTTGGCGGTGTTCCATTGCCCGTAACCAAAGCGAGTTGCCATGCACACTGTATAGCGGTGTTATTTCTGATTCAGAGTTTAATACATCCAACATTCTGCCAGCCCAACCAAGATTTTTAGACTCGCTCATTCCACCAAGTAACCAAGCGTCTGTTTGAGAATTATGAGAAAACAGTTGCTCGGGAAGTGATGCTTCACCTTGCTCAATAGCTTGTTTGGTGACGGGATGGTTGAGAATGCCACTATTGAGCACGATGCTGGCATCGCCTTGTTCGAAAACGGAAGTTAACGCATTTAACTTTGGGTGTAAGCCGAGCTTCACTGGGTGATTTGAGCTATCGACAGCACTCAAATTGATAGGGAGTATGTCTTCTTTGGCGACAGAGAGTGGGCCTCTGACTTTGGAATATTGATGATAGTGCGCCTCCGATAATGGCAGTATGGTGTTGAATGCGTCGTTTCCGCCTGCTAAATACACACATATCAATGCTCGAAAGTCATTGGATGGCGCTGCGAGAGAGTAACCTGGCAGACTAAGAGAGGCTAATGCGCCCATCGATAGCGTGCTTTGTATAAAATGTCGTCGTGAAATATCCATAATTCACTCCTAATCCTGAATATAGAATTCGTCGCCAGAAATGGCGGTAAATATCACTAGAGCGAGTTTTGTTGTTGGCACATAATCCCCACGATAATCATTCAGGGCGGTGAGCATGAGCTCTTTCAATTCAGCAGAAGCCGTTCCAGCAAAGAAACGCTCGTTAACCAATTCGACTAAGGCACGGTGATCGTCCAGAAGAAGATAAAACTCGTTAAGATCGAAGTGGTAGGAATCACCACCTCCTCTACGAGTGCTGGTTAACATATAGTTGACCAAATCGGTATAAACAGACCAATTGAGAAGTTCATACTCTGGAGAGTTAATACCAGACTCCGTAAACTCGTTAGACGGCTGATAGTCTGGAGAGTAAAAATTAAACACGGAAGGAGAACGAAGCGGCCCTTGATTAGCGATGTTCATCATCGTTGTTGCGTCTTCGTAACGTGATCCTTTAATCGTAAAACCTGATGCTCGATGAAAATTAGTCAGGACCAGTATCGGTTCTTTCACTTTTATAGGCGGGGTATCCGTCATCCCTAATGCTTCAGGGTCGAGCAATATGGCTCGAACAACGGCGGTTAGATCGCCTTTTTCTCCTTCCCCATTGTTGTTAAATATCGTAGCAACACGCGCGACGTACTCTGGGCTTGGATTTGAACTGACCAAACGTTGGATAAGTAACTTTGAAACAAATGGAGCAACATTTGGGTGAGACATCAACATATCAATCACTTTTGAAAGCTCTTCTTGTGCGGTTAGACCCGATGGGATCACGTTCCCTAGAAATCGCTTCTCGCCGGTGTCGTGTCTTTGACTGATAACTCGCATCGGTTTCACGAATGCGATGTCGGAATTTTTCCATCCAGTTAATGCTCGCGCGAGCTCTTGAATATCAGTTTGGTTGTACGTGGGGATAGGTTTGCCTGTTGCGTGGTTTAGCTTTTTACTGCCATCTAAATTGAGTTCATACAAACCGATAGTGAATAACTGCATTAACTCTCGAGCAAAGTTCTCATCGGGAAGCGTTCCTGTCGCACTATTTTCTTTTGCACTACCGAGCATAGACAAATAGCTCCCCATGACTGGATGGATGGAAACGTCATACAACAGGTCTCGGTAGTTGCCAAACGCATGCTCAACCAACAGATCGTAGTAATTCACTAACCCTGTAGGTTTGCTGGAAAGAACGCCGCCATAACGAGAAACGACTACGATCTGACTCAATGCATAAGCCGTTCGCTGCCTAAGCTGATCCTCAGCAGTAACAACAATTTGATACCAAGCATTTTCTCGGTTTGACTGTAGACCTTTAGAAAAAGGCGTTTGATAAAGTGGTTGATGGTAGGTTGCTGGCAGGTTGATTTGTTCCTGTATCCAATCCTCTAACCCGTTTTCCCTAACCTCATTAATTAACGCAGGTGTTGGTCCAAAAGAGGTTTGATAGAGAAAACGCGCAACGGTTTGATCGGATGGGGATTGCTGTATTTGTGCTGATACATTAGGCACATAGCTCAGCAATAAGATAGCCAATCCTAGTACCCAAGTAGAGATTTTATTTAGCTTCTGACGTCTCATAGTTAACTCGCTTACCCGAAGTAACGATTTAAGTCCATTTAACGGGAGTTATTAAGCTCTTTTGAGCTGTTTAGTAAATTTATGAAAATCAAGCAGCTGCATAGGCGAGTATAGTAGCTATAAGTGGTGAACAAAAAACTCAAACGTTCAATTTGGTACTATAGTGCTAGAAGTTTTTGATGCTATTTTTTCTAAGATACTGATATTAAATATGGCCAGTGAAGAGTAATAAGCAGAGATATCGCAATAGATATAGAAGGGGGACAGCTAAAGTACTGTTAACAAGAGATTGGTATGTTTGTTAAGGCTTAAGTTAATTTCAAGAAATTATTGAGCCAATAAATAAAGTCCATTGGTTTGCACAAGAGAAAACCACACGGATGTTCTCTTGTACAAAGCAACAAAGGTTATTTTCGGGCAAGCTTATGGTGAGCACGAGAAAAGTGATCGGCACAAAATGCGCCCACGATCGAGAGTTCGCCAGCCAGACAAAGCGCAGCTGCGACTTCGGCTAACGCTTTCGCATTGCCGTTGCCGTGCAAACCCAAAATATCCAAACATGCTTTTTGCGTTGGAAGGCCAGTACCACCGCCAACCGTTCCCACCATGATGTTTGGCAAGGTCACGCACGCGTACAAGTTGCCTTGAGCGTCCACATCCATACGAGTGATTCCAATGGCAGACTCTGCAACGCAAGCGGCATCTTGACCACAAGCAATGTAAAGCGCGGCAAGGGCATTTGCGTAATGCGCGTTGACGCCAATTGTCCCGCTGAGTAAACCACCCACCGTGGTCATGTTGCCAAATTGAACCATAGACTCCGGCGTCGTATGCAGATATTTTTCCACCAACTCAGCAGGAATGGTCACTTCGGCGGATACTTTCTTACCGCGTACCGAGCGCAGTGTGTGTGCGTTTGGTTTTTTGTCGCCTGATAAGTTGCCATCCAAGAATGCTTGAGTTGGTTTGATTGGGCTGGTCGCCAAAATATGATGGAACACTTCGTTTGTTGCGATGGTCACCATGTTTTGTCCGGAAGCGTCACCAGTCACGTATTCAAAGACCAAATAAACATGGTTTCCTTCGATATTTACATTGATGTCTTTGAGTTTGCCATGTGAGGTGGTGGATTCCGCAATTTGACGAAATACGTCAAACTGGGTCACAACCCAACTGACGAACTGGCCGGCGTCAGCAAGGTGATTAAAGGCGAATACTGGTGTTCGGCTCACCCCTTCACTTAGTAACAATGCGCTCGCGCCACCAGCGGCGGTGATAAGATTTGCGCCACGGTTGTAGGAAGCGACTAACGCGGCTTCTGTCGTTGCGAGCGGAACCAAAAAGTCATCGTTCGCATACAAGCCGTTGACGCGCAAAGGGCCTGCAATGCCGACTGGCACATTAACAGTACCAATGAAGTGCTCGATGTTGTTGGAGTAAGCATCGCAATGTGACTGCGTGAAAGGATCAAGGAGATGATCTTTATTGGTCACGTGTTCCAATACTTGCCAACGGCGCGCCAAATGCTTATCCGACAGGCCAGGGCTTAAGCAGAGACGTTTCTCTGGCTTGTGAAACTTCGGTTCTAATGCCGATTGAATCTTACTGCTGGTTTCGATATCGGAAAGGGCGGAGCTTTGAACAGGGTTATCTTGGTTTAACTTCGGCATACAAACGTTAACTGAAAAATCGAACCAGAGATTGTAGTGATTGAGGCTTTGATTACAACGTTGATTATACGTTTTGCAACAAATACCACTGTGCAAGCGCCTTTATTATCCAAGTGATTTGATATTGGAGCGACGAATTTACCGGACATAAATGGGTTTTGACAATGAATGTTGCAGTAAATGGCAGATCCGGGAGGTTATGGCTTTTAGAGAAACTGGCCTGTAGGTGTTTGGATTCGACAAGGTGTAAGCATGAGCGCCTTAAAAGCGGAATGGTTCAATCTATGAAAGGAATAAATTGTCTAACCCAGTCCCTTGGGTCAGACGTTAGTTTGAATCGGTTGTTCAAAAACTAGTTGAAGGCGCGAGCCACACGTCCCGCACTTTGAATACGGTAATGGCCAACGTAAGCAGGAACAAACACAGATTGTCCCTTCGCGGCAGTTAACGTCTCACCATTATCACTGATGAGTGTCAGGTCGGCATCAATCGCCATCAAAATCTCTGCGCTATTGGCATCAACCACTTCATTGTTCGGTTGGTTAAGAATGCTGAAACTAAAGTCTGCCACTGGGACCGGATAAAGGCTTTGGCAACCATTGGCATTGGGTTTAAGAACAAGGCTGTTAAACGGCTTAGGCACAAAATCTGTGCATTTAACCAGTTCTTCAACATCCATATGTTTCGGCGTGAGTCCTGCACGCAAAACGTTATCTGAGTTCGCCATGATCTCTAATCCCGTACCTTTAATGTAAGCGTGTGGCGTTCTTGCGCTCAGGAACATCGCTTCGCCAGGTTGCAGCGTGATGACATTCAACAGTAATGGCGAAAACAAGCCGACATCGCCAGGGTATTGAGTGGATAGATCCAAGATGAGCTGGAAAACGTCGCTGTCAGTGCCTTGTTCCGATTGACGTGAAGCGTGGGCAAGAAGCTGTTTCAGTGCTCGCTCTTTTGTTTCTCCTTCCATGGTAAGAATGTGCACAAAGAAATCGCGTAAACCTTGTGAGTTGATTTCGCGTTTGAATGTGTCAAGAGGCGCGCGTAGCTCATCGATATCGCAAAGGCTAAATGCCTCAATAATCTCGGCATACGAGCGAAAACCGTTCATGGCTTGGTAACTTGTCAGCGCGTACACCAACTCAGGTTTGTGGTTTGGATCCTTGTAGTTACGATGGCTTGCGTTTAGTGGGATCCCGGCACTTTGTTCTTTTTCGAAGCCTATTTCGGCATCTTGTTTGCTTGGGTGAACTTGAATCGACAGTGCATGTTCGGCCGCTAAGATCTTAAACAGAAAGGGCAGGTCGCCAAATTTCGCTGCGGTTTCTGCTGATAAGTAAGCGGGTTGGTTTTGTTTGATCAGTTCAGACAAAGGCAGCGTGTTTTGCTCAATCTGAACTTCAGAGCAGCCGTTTGGGTGAGTACCCATCCATACTTCTGCTTGAGGCTCATTCGTTTCGTTAGAAAAGCCAAACAAATCTTGAATAGAAGAGGTGCTTCCCCAAGCGTAGTTTTGGATTTTGTTGTTCATTTGAAAGAAGCTATGCGATGAAATAGTGTTCAAATTCATGAATTTTTCCCATAGTTAACCCTCCGAACTGAATCGGAAGAAAAATTGAGCAGAGATACGTTAAATAAGGAGGGCGAGCGCGGTTAGGTCACTCGCCAATTTGCCCGAAGGGCGATAAGTCGATTTACAACCGAGGTTTTGGTTCGAGTGTTTTTCGTGATGGTTGCGCTTGCAAAAATGGCAGCAACAAAAGGCCAATGACGGCTGCACAAACTGAAATGGTGATGAAGAAACCTGTCCAATGATATTCTTCAAGAATTAATGCCAGTGGATAGCCAGACAATGCTGCGCCCATGTAGGCGAACAAGCCCACGAATCCTGTTGCCGCGCCGGCAGAATCTTTGTGAGAGCACTCCGCCGCCGCCATACCGATCAGCATTTGTGGCCCAAAGACAAAGAAGCCGATGGAGAACAATCCCGCCGCTTGGAATGCAAAGTTGGTCAGAGGCATCAGCCAAAGCGCGGAGACAGATAAGAAAATCCCAATAGCGAACAGCAAGTTCATTGGCCCACGGTTACCGCCAAAGAGTTTGTCTGAGCCCCAACCCGCAACCAATGAACCAACAAAACCTCCGATTTCAAACATCGACAGAGCAGCGTTGGCGTTAATCAGGCTATAGTGATGCTGCTCGGTCAAGTACAGGTTTCCCCAGTCGTTGATTGCGGTTCGGACGATGTAAACCAACACATAACTGAACGCGAGCAGCCAGATGTATTTGTTGTTAAATACGTACGATTTCAGAATTTCTCGGTAGGTGAGGCCACGTCCGTAATTTTCTTGCGCAAGTTCTAGTGCGTCGTTGCGCCATTGGCCGACACTTGGTAAACCCATTGTTGTGGGTTTGTCGCGCAATCGCCAACAAACGAATAGACCGAGCAATACCCCGATGATGCCGGGTAGAATAAAACCTTCACGCCAGCTGTAGTGCAACGTTAAATAGCCCACCAAAATAGGGATCAGCGCGCCACCAACGTTGTGTGCGGTGTTCCAAATCGCCCATAAGAAGCCACGCTCGGAACGTGAATACCAAGTGGTTAACAGCTTGGAGCATGAAGGCCAGCCCCAGCCTTGGAACCACGCGTTTAAGATCCACAGAGTAATGAAAGCCGCGAGTGAGCTAGAAAAACCGAACGCGATATTGACCAGACCTGTCGCAATCAATCCTAATCCCATGAAATAACGAGGGTTAGAGCGGTCCGAAATCGTGCCAGAAATAAACTTCGAGCAGCCGTAGGTGATGTAGAAAAGTGTACCGATAAGACCTAAATCGCCTTTATCTAAGCCAAGGTCGGTAATCATCGCTGGTGCGGCGTAGTTAAAGGTCTTACGGGTAAAGTAGAAACCTGCGTAGCCGATGTACATCCCCAACATAATGTGCAAACGCCAATGGCGGTAACGTTGGTCGATTTGCTCGTTGCTTAGACTCGGTTGAGTAAATTTAGGTGAACGTAAAAATCCAAACATCTTGAGTTACACCTTAGGTAAAGTAATGCTGATTTGTGTGCCGATCACTTGATCGCTGGTGGAGTAGATAACCATTTTTCCACCTAACGCGTGCACACGCTCTTGCATGCCGCGAACGCCCATGCCTTTCATACTGTCCTGAACTTTGAAACCGACACCATCATCGTGAATCATCAATGACACCGCCGTTTCTCCAATTGTCAGTTCAATATTGATCAACTGCGCTTCTGCGTACTTGGCAGCGTTATTTAATGACTCTTGGCATAAACGGAATAGGGTTACTTTGAGTGTGTCACTCAGGCTTGTGTAATCGCCTTGCCAGTTCAGTTGAACAGTCGTTCCGTGATTGGCGAATTCCATCTCTCGCGTCAGTTGCTCGACGGATTCTTTCAAGTCCAAATCATCCAGCATTTTGGGTCTTAGCTTGCTTAACAGTCGCTTAGTAGTGTCGTACACGTTGAGGGAAAGCCCTTCAATCATGTCGGCGCAACCAACGCGTGTTTCTGCGTTATTTACCCGCTTAATGATGTTGGCTTGTGTGCGGATTGCCGTGATGTTCTGGCCGATTTCGTCATGTAGCTCGCGCGCAATATCGCGTCTTACCGATTCTTCCGCTTTGATAAGCTGGCGAGACAAATTCTGATTGCGTGCAAGTTCGCCGCGCAGTTTGTGATTGAGGTCTTTTTGTTTCTGAACCCCTAAGCCGAGCATAATGCCGGTGATGGTTTGCGCCGAGAGAGATAATAACAAATCGGTGATTTCTAGATTTGATACGCCGCTGCGAGCCGCAATCAGCGCAATGCTGTTGAGCATGGTGGCGAGCAGGGCTCCTTGCCAGCCGTAACGCAGAGCAAGCACGATGATTGGAATCGCCATACAAAATGGCGCAAATCGTTTTAGCTCTTCAGGCAAACTGGTTTGCACCAAAATACTGCCGATCAAAAGTAGCGCATAAAGCACGATATGACGCACCTGAAATACAACGGCATTACTTAGTAGGAGAGAGCTAAGCGGAGACCAACGACTTTGGAACAAATAACTCCATAACAAGTAGCACATAGGCACCACGAGCAAGCCTCCAGAAATGCTAGCCAGCCATACCATGTAAACCGAAGGAACGTGAAAACCAACGGCCATCACATTAATAAACGCGCTAATGATAATGACTGCGCTCATCACGGCTAAATGGCGGTTTTGGTCTCCGTAGTAGTATTTTTTCGCAATCAGAGTGACCGGGATACTGGCAATGCTCGCAATCAGCACGGTAAGCCACTGCGGTTGACCCAGTAACATCGCAAGTGCGATGGAAAGCCCCCACTCCGAAAGGTAAATCGTCGGCCAATAAGCGGTGCGAGTGTGTAGGGCGACACCTAATCGTAAAGCGAAAGGAAACAATAAGATCGCCAGCTCGGGATCATTGACAAAGTAATAGGCAATCACCCACAAGCAAAACCAGGCGCAAGCCATAACAAAAAGTCCGCAAATGGTGGTAACAGCATAAGCTCGCATTAAAAGGACTCTTGAGAAAATAGTTTGGCGAGCTCAACGTTGTTTTTCACGCCGAGTTTGTCGATGGCATTCGCACGATGAACATGCACGGTCTTGTGGCTCAAGCCAAGCTCTGCCGCGACAGACTTTACATCCAACCCAGTGGCAAGTAGCTGACATACCTCGTTTTCACGTTTTGTCAGTTGGCATAGAGAGGTGGTGTTGTCGCTAGGCGTTGCAAGTTTAAGTGCAATATCTGATGTGAGGTAACAGCCACCAGAAGCACTGGTTCTCACGGCTTGAATAAGTTCGTCTGGGCTACAGCGTTTACTAAGATAGCCTTTTGCACCTAGCTTTAGTGATTTTTCCACCATCGCAGGGGAGTCATGCACGCTAAGCATCACGCAGGCAATGCCAGTTGGTATTTCGCTAAGAAAGTTTAAGCCGCTTTCATCTGGCATGGAGATATCTAGGATGACGACATGAGGGTGTACCGCAGGCAAGCCTTTGCGCGCTTCGGCGACAGAGCCGAATTCACCGACAACGGTAATATCACTTTCTAAATTTAATAATTGTGCGAAACCTGAACGCACGATGACGTGATCATCAACTAGAGCAACATGAATCATTATTACAACCAAATAGAGCAGACGACTAACAACAATAAGCTCCAACAGGAGCCAATAGAAAAACCTTTAATGATACTGAATTGATCAACTCATTTTAATGATCTTGCGCGCTTTACCGAAGTAAAGCGCGCAGAGAAGCTAGGCTTGGTTTTGTGCAAGTTGAAGCTTCTTCGCGTGTCGAATCTTCTTCTCTTCCGCGATAGTGACGAAAGCAAGCAAAACAATACAAATCATGGCGGAGGTATCTAGGGCTGCGAAGGTACCTTTCCAACCTGTTAAGCCGAAGATAGGTGTACCGTCTGCAATCATACCGAGACCAAGTTTCGCGAAGCTGTCACCGATTAGGTAAGCGAATGTACCTTTTACGCCGTCAGCCACACTGATTGCTTTTTTAGGGACAAAACCAACCGCGGCAACACCGATAAGAAGTTGCGGACCAAACACCAAGAAGCCCAATACAAATAGAGAGGCTAAGTACATGAACTCGCTAGTGGCGTGTTGGTAGAACTCAAGCGATACGATGATCAAACCAAGAGATACACAAGCAACCAATGCGCGGCGACCGTTTGCTAAGTCAGATAAGTAACCCCACATCAAAGTACCCACAAGCGCACCGACTTCGAATAGAGTAAAGCCAGAGATTGCCGTTTCTTTTGACAGACCAAGTTCTCGGTACGCGTATACCGTTGACCATTGGTCGATACCAATACGCACGATGTAAAGGAAGATGTTGGCAAAGCAAAGTAGCCAGATAACTTTGTTTTTAAGAACGTATTCAACAAAGATTTCTTTTTTGGTCATCTGGTTTTCTTCAGCGGCGGTGTCTTCTTCACTCACTGCTTCATCGAAAAGTTCTTCTACTTTACCTAGACCGTAAGCTTCTGGTGAGTCGCTACCAAAGCGCATACCGATAAAGCCAACGATGATCGCGATGATAGAAGGGAACACGAACATGCCGATTACGTGGCCGTCGAATAGGTAGTTGGCACCGAAAAGAGCAACACCCGCTGCGCCCGCACCACCAACGTTGTGTGACATGTTCCACAAGCCTAGGTAAGAGCCGCGCTTGTTACGAGGTGTCCATTTTGTAATGGTTGAGTAACTAGAAGGGCCACCAGTACTTTGGAAGAAACCACTTAGAGCGTAGAAAGCCACCATCAAGAACAGGCTTGCACTACCGCCGCCCATGCTGAAGCTGAAACCAAGCATTGCAAGACCAGAAAGGATCAGCATAAAAGGGAGGAATTGCTTGGTGTTCTTACCGTCAGCGTAGTAAGACACAACGGTTTTACCGATGCCGTATGTGATGGAGAAGCCAAGGCCAATAAGACCTAGGTCTGTCATGCTCAAACCGTAAGTTGAGATCATGTCGTTTTGCGCGACATTGAAGTTCTTACGAATCAAGTACATGGTTAGGTAGCCGATGAATACGACCAAGTAAGATTGGATGAACGGTTTAAACCACATCTTTCTTCTAACTTCGACAGGAAGATCGAGGGTCGGCTTCCGCACCTGTTCGAGGAATTTTAACATGATGAACTCTCTTGTAATTGTTTTAGAAACACAACGGAGACCGTTATGCGCTCTTGTTACCTTTGACTGAGCGGAATTCTAGAGAGTGGTTTTGTGAGGCACATGAGATGGCTGCCTAGATCGGCTAGGAAAAATTCCTAGAAATGCCTAGGAAGGCGGAAAAGCGTGAAAAGAGTCACACAAAATCCTTACTAATTTATGGGTTTTTGACAGGGTTCTTATCGGATTGGAAAGCGTTCAAATGCAAGCAGGTTAATATACGCAGCTTAGTGCTGACAAGGGGTGAGCACGTTTGGTTGGAGAGAATAGTGTCTTGTCGCTAAGTATCAATTGGGAACGAGAAGCAAACAACAGAGACCCAGAGGTCTCTGTTAGAAATATTAGGAATTCGGCTAGGTTGACGTGTTAAGGGGCAGGGCTGTATAGACGCGGCGAGCCGTGTTTTGGTAAGTGAATTAGGTTCAAATGGTTTCTTCTTGCCCATTCGACAGTTAACGCTGTAGGTGCAGATAAGCAAACCAGAGTGGGGATACGCGCGCGAACGGCTTTGTGGATCAACTCTAAGCTGCAACGGCTTGTCATGATTGCGAAGCCACTTTGAGGCTCGATGTGATTGTTGGCCAATGCGCCAATCAACTTATCTAGCGCGTTGTGGCGGCCGATGTCCTCTCGGCACAACTTGATGTTGCCTTGTAAATCTGCAAATAAGGCGGCGTGTAACGCGCCAGATTCACGTGCGGCTTCTTGATGCAGTGCGACTTTGTCTCGCAGCCCTTCGAATACATCGGAGCGCGGAGGAAGAGACGGTGTCAGCGGCGCCAAATCAGGCAAAGCTTGTTCCAGAGCCTCGACACCACAAATGCCGCATCCGGTTGTGCCGGCAAGATTTCGGCGCTGTGTTTTTAACGCCCAGAAAGCGCGGTTGCTGATTTCCACTTCCGCATAGTGAGATTCGTGATCGCCACCAATTTCAATGTCTTTGATCTCTTTGAAGTCGTGGACGATGCCTGTGCTTAGGCTAAATCCTTTCACGAAGTCTTCCAGATGGCCTGGCGTCACCATCATGACCGCTTGGCTAATGCCGTTGTAGCTGATAGCTAAGGCGGATTCACTCGCCAGCGACATTTGTTGCACTGGGCGGCCATCAATCAATTCTCGGTAATTGAACGCACTTGGTTGAGGTGGTGCTTGATTGAAATCGGACAGTTCAAAATAAGATTGAGTAGTACATCTCATGAAATCACCTCATAAGCCGTTATGTATGCCAAAAATTGACGTGTGGATTCTTGTTATCGATTAAATATGTTTTTTGCTTCTGCGAAGCACTGATCGGTTAGCGCGGAGAAGGGTTCTTGTTTTCGCTTTAACAAACCTAGCGGGGCGTGAACGGCGGCTTCTTCGATAGGGATAATGCGAAGCGTATCGTTCAACTCTTCCAATCCACAGTTCAGCGGCATAATGGCGCAACAAAGGCCACTGGTTACTGCTTGGATCAAGTGAAAGGTGGAGTTACTTTCAATGACGGTTTGCGGAACCAGCCCTTTACTCACAAAGCTAAGATCAATTGAGTGGCGATAGTGCATGCCCTTCGAAAGCAGCCCTAGCGGAATGTTATTGAGTGACTCCCACAACACTTCAGATTCGGCAAAATCAAAATGACGCTCATCGAATAAAACGCCAAGTTTGGTTGAATCTAGTTCGATAACATCGAAGTAAGCGGTGTTGACTTGATCGACATAACACATCCCCAAATCAAGTTGATTGCGATTGAGTTGGTCTATGATCTGTTCGGTCGTCATGGAGAGTATTTGAAAGCGTAACTCAGGGAACTGGTGAGCTAATGGTTTGAGCAATTCCATCGGGTTTTGGCTGGCGAGTGGCACCATTCCAAGCCGAAGTGAACCGACCAACTGACCACGGCAGTTAGCAGCCTCGGCTTGCAATCCATCATGAGCGGCTAAGACGGTTTTTGCCCAAGCTAAAATGCGTTCTCCGGCTTCAGTAAACCCTTCAAATCGTTGACTTCTTTGGATTAATTCGAGATCGAGTTCTTCCTCTAAGCTTCGGATTCTCATGGACAAGGTAGGCTGCGTAATGTGGCACAATGCGGCGGCTTGACCAAAGTGTTTGGTCTGTTCAAGTGCGATGAGATATTTAAGTTGTTTGATATCCATAATGGCTTGTTAACCTTGCGTTGTGAGTCACATGTACGGGGGAGCTCCCTAAAAAGGGCACAGCACTACCGTACTTTTTAAGCGCTGGAGCGTTTTAACTGGGGAATGAAAAACCAAAACCAAGTCAAGAATAAAACCACACTCAAAATTGATCTGAATCAAGGCTATTCCTGATATTAATTAGGGTCAAATTTAAAGTATCTATAGTGTGATAGATACTATCTATTATCAAGAGGGCCGATTTTATTGAGTTCGTTAAGCGAACTAGGTGGAATCGAATGGGAAAACGATTAACCTCATAAATTGTATTGATTAAAAATGTGATGACCGTCAGTGGAAAAATTCGTCATAGATTTTGTTTATCACTCGGTCAGGATTATCAATTGGACGCATATTGAATAACGACTTAATCTTTGATTTAGATCAAGACGCAACAATGCGAATTGAATCTACCAGTCTTAGAAACAGTAGGCGGGTATCCGATATCAAGAATCTAGATAAGTAAACGCTCGGACAAGCGAGAGCATGTTGAGTGGTTACTTATTTGGATTAAAAAATACATGGATTAGAAACTAAGCCCTTCAATACTTCCGCATTATCTCAATAAATAACGCGCTTGTTTTCACGGGCACCCTGCTTGCTGGTATATCTGCGAGGAGTAAAGTCGTGAGCCAAAAAGAACAAATAAAAACATACAAAGGTCCAGCTGGTGGTTGGGGTGCACTGAAAGCCGTAACCAGAAGTTGGTGGGGCAGTGAAAATGCAGTTAAAAACATTCGCACTATGCTCAAAACCAACCAAAATGGCGGTTTCGACTGTCCGGGATGTGCATGGGGCGAGTCGCCAGATAGTGGTAAAGTCAATTTCTGTGAGAATGGCGCGAAAGCGGTAAACTGGGAGGCGACCAATCGTCTGGTTGATCCTGAGTTTTTTGCCAATCACAGCGTTTCTTCTCTCTCAACTCAAACCGATTACTGGTTGGAATACCAAGGCCGTATCACGCACCCAATGCGATACGATGCTGAATCCGACCACTATTTGCCTGTCTCTTGGGATGAGGCTTTTACACTTGTCGCGAAGCATCTCAATCAATTGGATTCACCGCACCAAGCGGAGTTTTATACCTCTGGTCGTGCAAGCAACGAAGCGGCGTTTTTATATCAGCTATTTGTGCGCGCATTCGGTACCAACAACTTCCCAGATTGTTCCAACATGTGTCACGAAGCCAGTGCAATCGGGATGAAAGACACCATTGGCGTTGGTAAAGGCACAGTGATCTTTGATGATTTTGAAGAAGCCGACGCGATTTTCGTGATTGGTCAAAACCCAGGCACGAATCACCCACGAATGCTTGAACCTCTGCGCGAAGCGGTAAAACGTGGTGCACAGGTTATCTGTCTAAACCCGCTGAAAGAGCGCGGATTAGAGCGTTTTCAAAACCCACAAATGCCGATTGAGATGTTGAGTAACGGCTCAGAACCTACCAACACGGCGTACCTGCGTCCTGCTTTAGGCGGAGACATGGCAGTGTTTCGTGGCATCGCGAAATTCTTGTTGCAATGGGAACGCGAGGCATTGCAAAACGGTGGCAAAGCGGTATTTGATCGTGAATTCATCAAACAACACACGATAGGTATAGATGACTATTTGGCTGAAGTGGACGCAACCGCTTGGGAACACATCACGGAACAATCGGGTCTTGATTTAAGTGAAATCGAGATGGTGGCGAGCATGTATCGACGTGCAGAACGTGTGATCATGTGTTGGGCGATGGGGTTGACTCAGCATCGTCACTCTGTGCCTACCATTAAAGAAGTCGCAAACGTGCAAATGTTACGAGGTAACGTTGGTAAGCCGGGCGCGGGTCTTTCACCTGTGCGAGGTCACAGTAACGTTCAGGGCGACCGTACGATGGGCATTGATGAAAAACCTTCAGATCTGTTGTTGGATCGCATTGAAAGTCGATTTAACTTTGCCGTCCCGCGCGGTGAAGGCCACAACACTGTGCAAGCCATTAAAGCGATGGAAGAAGGGCAAGCGAAAGTATTTATCGGTTTGGGCGGTAACTTTGCACAAGCAACGCCAGACACAGAACGTACGCACAACGCGATGCGAAACTGTAATTTAACCGTGCACATTTCGACGAAGTTAAATCGTTCTCACCTTGTCACAGGTAAAGATGCGCTTATTCTTCCATGCTTAGGCCGTACTGAGATTGATCAGCAAGCGACTGGCCCACAAGGCGTGACGGTTGAAGATACCTTCAGCATGGTACATATCTCATTTGGTCAGCTAAAACCACGTTCGGAGCATTTGCGTTCAGAACCAGCGATTATTGCCGGTATTGCCAATGCTACACTCGGGGCAAAACCAATTGATTGGTTGTGGGCGATTGAAGATTACGACCGTATTCGCGATTTGATTGCCGACACGATTCCGGGCTTTACCGACTTTAACCATAAGCTTAAACACCCGGGTGGATTCCACTTGGTAAACCTTGCTGCTGAGCGTCGATGGAATACACCAAGCGGCAAAGCACAGTTCAGCTCTAGCGAGTTGCCGAAACAGTTGATCAGCGAAGCGATACTCGAAAAAGGCCAAAAGCCAGATTTGATCTTGCAAACCATGCGCTCACACGACCAATACAATACGACACTTTACGGCTTGAATGACCGTTATCGTGGAGTATTTGGTATGCGCGAAGTGCTGTTTATCAATGAAGCGGATATTCGTAAACTCGGTTTTGAACCGGGCGACAAAGTGGACATGGTGTCATTGTGGGAAGATGGCGTTGAGCGCCGTGTGAGCGGATTTACGCTTGTTGCCTATGATGTACCAGCAGGTCAGGCGGCGGCTTACTATCCAGAAACAAACCCATTAGTTCCTTTGGACAGTTATGGGGATAGAACGTTTACGCCAACCTCTAAGTTTATTGCGATAAAATTGGAAAAATCGACATCCGATAAGATCGCTTTGGTGGACGCGGAATAGTGACCAAACCGGCACAACGACATTTCCGATAAGCAAACGGCTGATATTAATTATCAGCCGTTTTTAATTGCGCTCAGTCTGCATTTAGTGCGCATAGCTTGTGTATAATGTTAATGACATTATGCTGCTCGATAGTAGACAGATAAGGCCGATTTGAATCTAATTTCAAGTAGTAAAACTAATAAGAAGATGCTTATGACCTTGAAAAATATAATTAAATTAACAATCAGTCACTTAGTGGCAGTTTCTATTGGCATTGCGATAGGTATCTATACTTTACCGATCCTTATTGCACCACCTGCGCCGACCGATGAACAAGTTGCTAAGAGCAAGCAAGGTGCAGAATACAGCGCAGTGTTTAAGAGGGAACTCAAAGGTAGCGATGCTTTTCATTGGGGAGAGGGAGAGATTCATTTGAGCTCTGAAGTCATTACGTTGGTAGGAAAACTCGCTCCCGGGCCAGACTATAAACTCTATCTATCTCCTACGTTTGTCGAAACGGAACAAGAGTTTAATGACCTTAAATCTGAAATGAGCTTAATTGGTGATGTAAAAACGTTCGATAACTTCGTTATTGAGGTTCCTCAAAGCACTTCAATTTCTGAATACAATACGGTTGTTGTATGGTGCGAGACATTCGGTGAGTTCATTACTTCGGCAAAGTATCAATAAACCTTAGCAGTAGAGTAAAAGGCTTTTCTTTTCACTTTACGCTAGGATGTTGTTTCGCATCATTAGAAGGCAAAGACTCTTAAACATTCTAAATTTAAGAGTCTTTGTTTAGAGTTATTGACAGAACCATTCGACTTGTAAGTCGTTTGCATCTTTCAGGCTACGTTCTGGAAAAACAAGATTTCGAACTATTTAGAGTTATTCTCTGTTTGGCTTGTTTCGTTCGATGACGCTAATCGCAATGGCTAAAAATAGAATATCTTTTACTAAAAAGAAGTTTGTCACCAAAACCCCATCAGACACTTTCCATGTATTCGGTGTCGTAATTAGAAAGCTGAGTGTCGCAAGAAAAATAATTGCGGCGGCTATGCCAGAAAAATAAGCGACTCGTGTGTTTTTAAGGCCAACGATTAATCCAATAGCGACAATGATTTCTGTTGCGCCAATGATGTTTGATACGGCTTGAACTGACATCACATCATACAACCAACTCATCAGAAAATGATTTTCAACGAGCGGTTGTATAAGCTTGGCCTCTGTAGGTGTGAATTTATAAATACCAATCCATATTAGAACTAAAGAAACGCCGAAAACTCCGATAAGATATCCAATTGAGTCACGTTGATGATGGCTTTTTACGTTTTGCATAATTAACTACATTCTCCTGTTTGTTAGCGCTTCCAACAAGACCTATAAGGTTGGTAGAAAATTTCATAGGTTTTTTCGCTCAAACAACAGATATTAAAAATCACGTGATACAGAATTACGTGTTTGATAGAACTTAAGGATATTTCGTGGAAGTTAAAATTTTTCAGGTTGACTCGTTTACATCAGAGGTTTTCAAAGGTAATCCCGCGGGTGTTTGTATCACAGAGTCAAGCCTTGATGAGGAAACGATGTTGGCTATCGCGGCCGAGATGTCGTTATCTGAAACGGCATTTCTGTCACTCAGTACAATGCAACTTCGTTGGTTTACACCGAGGACGGAAGTTGCTTTGTGTGGACACGGCACACTTGCAACGGCGCACGTTCTGAAAGAGCAGGGGTTATATAATACTGGAGATACGATTGAGTTCGTTACGCTATCTGGGGTTTTAACTGCACAACTCGATCATGAAGAAATTCATTTGGTGTTTCCTGCTCCAACTTTAGATATGCGAGCTAGTATTAACAAAGACTTACTTCATGGTTTGGGGCTAGATGCCGCCAATGTAGTCGCCTACGGTCAGTTTGATAATAAGCAGTTGGTCGTCATTAATGATGAATTTGTGCTTGAACAACTCGACCCTGATTTTGGTGCGCTGCTTAAACAAAAAGGCCGTGGCGTCGTCATCACTGCTCAATCAAGCACTGACGCCGATTTTGTCTCTCGATACTTCGCGCCTTGGGTAGGTGTTAATGAGGACCCAGTTACAGGCTCTGCACATTGCGCTTTATGTGTTTACTGGGCTAAAGAGCTCAACAAAAAGCAACTGAAAGGCTTCCAAGCCTCCAAGAGAAGTGGGGTCGTCCATACAGAGTTGTTAAGCACTGAGCACGTTAAGCTTTCTGGAAATGCAGTAACGATATTGCGAGGATATATGAGAATCGCGTAGCGGTCCTTGTGGGAATGATTTTATTTTCGTGTTACCCAATGCTCAATAGTGAAGACGCTTGAATGCTGCTTATTTAAGTGGCTGATTTTTTTGTAAAAACACCCCTGGCACGGTGGTGTATAACGATTGGAGAGTTATATGAAAACTATCGGTCTTCTAGGTGGTATGTGAATAGCCACCGACTCAGTGTAAACAAGATGGCGATCTTCTCACTGAAATTGCGCGCTTGAAGAAGCAACTCAAGCGAGCCGATCAAGAAAGGTATATTTTAAAGGAAGCCGCAAGGTTGTTTGCCAACGAGTCAAAGAACGATACGCGTTCATAAAATCTCGCAGTCATCACTACCCCATCCGAGCGATGTGTCGCTGCTTAGGGCTACACCCTAGTGGTTATTACACATGGCTGAAAGAGCCACAAAGTAAGCAGTATATTGAAGAAAAAAGCTGTTGCTCAAAATCAAACAGCTTTGGCTTGAGGGTGGTGGTTTATATGGATACCGCAATCTTCACTTGGATTTAAAGGATGAGAAAATAGCCTGTGGGAGAAATCGAGTTCTGAGATTAAAGCAGAACGCTAACCTCAAAGTTTTACGAGGTTAGAAGCGTCCAAAAGTGGATTACTCCGGTCTTTAATAATGGCCTCAATAGAGAGTTTTAAGTGTTAGCGCCAAATCAGTGGTGGGTGAGCGATATCATTTATATCTACACGCACGAAGGATTTTTGTTTTTGGTGGTTGTAATGGATTTTTACGCTCGGCAAGTTGTCGGTTGGTCTATGTCACCAAGAATACGGAGGATCTTGTTTTATTAGCGATCACGATGGCATATTGGAACCGAAAGCATGAGTCGCCAACCCAAAACTGCGACATAGATATATAAAGATAAGATAATTGTGCTCATGCTCAATTATTAGGCATGTATAAACTAATCGCCGTACGATTTATCCCTTCCATGTAATGCAGAAGGTGGCGGAAGGCGTTTGCTGGTGCTCTCTCAGCCTGTGTAGGATGTAATAATTCATAGCAATAATCATTAAGTGGATGAAAACCAAGTAATGCCGCTTGCTGTCGCCACGCTTCAAGTTGCTGTTTGGTTTTTGGGCGTAAGTTATGAGCCCCTTGCTGTAGAATCGCGTGAGATAACTGTTGCCATTTCAGTAAAAAATCAGAGAGTTGATTTCGTTCCATTTAGTTTTTGTCCTTTGTTTTTATTTGCACTAAGCCGAATTTTTCATCAGAGAGTGGGGTTTTGGTAAACATCGCCAATACCTCAAAATAACTCTGTTTTGCATTGCAGTTCCAGCGACCAAAGAGCAGTTGCTGATGCTCATTACTCATAGATAAGTCTATATTTTTTGGGATACGAACATTCACCCTTGTATCGCATGTGGTAACGATCTCCGCTTCTTGATAGTGACAATATGGCATGTGTTGCGTCTGGTATGCTTGTTCGCAGCATAGCCAACCTAAATGATCCGTATTGGATGCAAAACGGTTTGATAAACGACGGGTTTGCATACGCTGCCATTGGGCACGAACCTGAAGTTCTGGGTGATCAAACAAGGTTTCCCATTCAATATCGGTAGGAGACGATGTGATTTTAGTATCTTTTATGGATAACTCATTGTGATGCGTTATTTTTGATTGCGCCGAAAACGACATCAGTGCCAATGAAGGCAGAGCTTTGAGATCGCACCGAGTATGCGCAAACGCCAATTGACTATTCCAGCCTTGATTTCGCTGTGCTTTTCGACCATCAGTGATGGTAGTCCATTGGTGCTGAACATGATCATAAAGATAAAAACGATACCCTTGAGCGCCTTTATCGGTGCGCCAAAACTCCACACTTATCCCCATTAGGTTGTGATAACTCACTGGATGATAACGGCGCTTGTGTTCACCCGCTAAGAGATACAGTGGACAAGGCAGCGGCGTTTGTTGTAAAGCATGAAGTTGCAAGCTTAATGCCGTGATCTGCGGTATGACGGTGGCGTAGTCAACATCAATATAGTTAGCGACTAAATACTCAATCGTATTCAATACACTATTGAGTTGGGCTGACAGAGAGGGCAAATCTACTTGGTTTAACTCAAGTACCAAAGTATGCGCTTGTGCCAGTTGTGCAGGAACGATGTTTTGCACGCCCACTGAGAGCGTCTCTTCTAACCATTGTTCTAATTGCTGTAATTGAGCGCGTTGCTTTTCGCTGATTTGTTCAATGAAGATCGCATCATCCATGGCTAAGGTATTGCCTTGTATGGAAAGTGCAATCAGTGCCGCCGCTTGGTGTACGCAAGGGTGTTGTTTGCATGAGCAGGTGGCAAGTTCCCATTGCGACGCTCGTGGGAAATAGAGACGAAAGGATTTGCTGCTTGCGAAATGACATTGAACGATGGCGTGTTCATCATGGATTTCTACATCAAGGGTAATCCCTTTTCGCCAGTGCTGAATGGCCTTGGTGACGGTGCTCTTTCCCATAATAGGGGCGAGGTCATCACAGTGCTGTATAAACCAATCGTTAAGGGAAAAAGGCGCCAAAGAGGAGGCGACCTCTGTGGTGGTTTCAGGAGTAGCTTGATTTTCACATTGACGTAATGCAATAAAAAACGCCACTTTATGAAAGCAGGTATTGATGGCACCACACGAGCAAGTTAAGGCATCAATGCTCTTTTCACTGAGTGTTAATTGGTGTTGATCAATGACGCCATTTAGGTGAGAGGGGGTGATGTCCCACTCACTGATATCCATATCTTGGCTTTGTTTGGTGGCGCGACGTAATAAACCGCGATTTGTCCAGTTAACTAAGAAATCATCGCTTAATTGTTGCGACCAGTGTAGCAATGTCATTATTTGATTACCTCAGCAACCCATTGACTTAAATGTTCGGGCGTCATTGATGCTATCTCCATCCCCTTATGTAACAGTTGGTTGGTGATTTGATTGTCGTACTGTGGAATGCCCGCCGTATCTAATGCCGTTAATCCAAGCAGGGTTACGCCATCGCGGTGCATTTTTTCAGTATAGTGATACAGCGAAGCGGGTGAGCCACCTTCATAGAAATCACTGATCAATACCACCATGCTACGAGCCGGATCCGTGATGCGTTCATGCGTGTATTGCATGGCTAAACCGATGTTTGTCCCACCACCTAATTGAGAATTCAACAAGATGGCCAGAGGATCCCCTGCATGATCGGTGACATCGACAACCCGTGTATCAAATAAATAAAGTTTGACATTGAGCATAGGCAATCGACAAAAAATGGTGGCTACCACAGCGGCATGGATCAAGGAATTTAACATCGAACCACTTTGGTCAACCACCAAATGAATGTCCCACGGCACTTTATTTTGTTGGGTTTGATAAAAGAAAGGGCGTTCTAAAATAAACGTCTCTGTGTCAATTTGGTAGTGCTTTAAATTTCGTTTAATGGTGTGATGCCAATGCGTATAGGATAACGGCATCGGTTGTGCGTGGCTCATCGGTATTCTGTGATGAGAAAAAACACTGCGAATTTGTTGTACGAGTACCTCTTCTAACTCTTTGCATACGGTTTGAATAATGCGTTCTAGCTCAGAATGAAGAGAGGCTGGGATTTGTTCGCGAAACGATAACAGCAGTTGCAATAAATCCAAATCGGCCGTTTGTTGCTTGAGGGTATCTTCATCGAGTAGCAGCGATGTTAAGCCATAGCGCGCTAAACCGTGTTGTTGTAAAATTTCTACGGTGGATTTAGGAAAGGCTTTTTTTACGCTTGAGAGCCATGTTATTGGGCTAGGTAAACCGCTGTTGATGCCACTTTTAGACGACACGGTAAATCGGTCTTTATATTCCTGTGAATACAGTTGATCCAGACACTGATCTTTTAATGCGTCTTCTTGATTAAGGGTGTGTGAATAGCGTTGGCCTAAGATTAACCGCCACCGTCGATTTTGCTCATTAGTCATGAGAGATCCCCCATAATGATAGCCACTCTTCAGCTAGGTGTTGAAGTTGATTCGCTTGAAGTAAAGTATCATGACTTGGTATCGTTAAATTGAGCCATAAAGTATCGCTCTCTTGGTGACATAAGTGCCCAAACTCTTCGATTTGATTAGGGGTCATAAGCATAAAGGCGCGACGCAAAGCGGGAAGCGTGTGCAGAAAATCGTGTTCATCAAACTCAGAAATGATCTGATCTAACGCCGGTTGGATCGCATCATAATATTGGTATATTTGCGTGTCGACTAAGCCCAACCCATAACAGAAATCCCCCAGAGAATCCGGAGTGAGATGGCATTGGCTGGCGGCACTTCTCATCATTAACATCACGTTTTGTTGTTCATCTTCTTCGTTTGAAGAGGGAGCAATCGATAAGGCCAATCCTGCAAATACCCCTTGTATCTCAAAAGGGACGGCAATGTCAGACAGCGAATGAATCGCATCCAATAAAAAATAGGCCGGACATAATTGTGGCATTCGATTAATCAGCTTTCCAAGATCAGAAAGCAAGGTTGTCTCAGCGGTGCTGGAATGCCCATTAATGGCACGAGGCAGCCGAGTGCAAAGACGAACATAACAACGGTAAATCAACCGTTCTATCTCGTTTTTCGTGTCTTGCACAAACAGCGAACTGTTCCATTGAGAGCGAAATAACAGCGTCAGTGTTTGATTAAGAATATGCAGATCACTTTCTTTATCCACCTGCGCAGAGAGGCGATGTAAGATTGGGGTAAGCCATTTTTCCAGCCCCATCTGCAAAGAACGCAATAGCAACGCCACAAGATTTTCGCTGTTTAGGTATTCATCAGCGAGGTGTTGTTGTATTTTATAGTTGATCGCTTCTACAATGGTGCTGCCTTGGTAGCCAAGTTCAATTAATGTGGTTTCTGTAGTAAGTTCGTATTGAATCAGCCACTTTTCTCGTACGCGATAAAGATCCGTTTGAGTGACAAAATTCGGGCCTGCGATCTGAGTGGCGTAAGGAATCGATAAAAAAGCCAAACGATGTAAACACTGAGAAAGCGCAAGGTGTTTGGGACTTCGATAAATAGCCAGCTCTTTAGTAATAGTGAGATCACTGAGTGTTTTTGGTAATGCAAAAGCATCACATTGACGGTGAAAGTCAATGATGATCGGCGAAGAAGGCAGCGTATTCGGCACCTTTCCGTATTGTGAATCAACAAAAAAAGCATCAAGCCATAATGAAAAACGCGATATGTGATCGCTTAAGCTCGGATCTTTTTCTAAGGTTAAGCACGCGGCCTCACAAAACTCACTGCGTCCGACTGGCACTTGGCGCAGTTGAGCTAAATGCTCGGCGGCCACCACCAAATCGACCAATTGCGGCATGGCAACAGGGTGCTCTTTTTGCTGTAAGAATGACATGAGCTCTGTCGCCAGTTCCGTGTGCAGGCGGGTGGCTAGTGTTGCTCGTTCTTTCTTCGTGCTTGATTTTAGTTTTTTCCACCAATGCGCATAATAGCCACTTTGCGATAAATGCGCGCCGTACTGGGGATGACTTAATCGTGATAAAGGATAAGGGATCAGGTATTGATAAGACGTTTCCACTTTTATTTGAGGTAAAAAATCGGAGGTGCCTTGTTGTAAATAGTGCGAGATCCCCATGCAGTGAAACGCACCACAGACCACCAATACGCGTTTTCCCTCTTGGATATGAGGCGCAATGTGGCTTGCCATGTACTGTTCACGGTATTGAGTGTGACGATCCGTCTCGACACGCCCCTCCCGCATTTGCAGTCCAAATAGGTGCATGCGTGTAAAAAACTCAGAAGGTGATAAGGTCACATCGACTTCAAAATGGCGATCCCACCACTGATCAAAATGTTCGCACCCAGAGCGTTGAAGTAACGCGTCAAGGTAACGGTGTTGAAAATGCTTTTTTTCACTGGAAGCGTAAATTAACGGGTTATTTCCTTCTTCGTTTTCCTCTTCCTCGTTACTCTCATTCCAATAACCGTAAGGCAAATCAATAAATTGGCAAGGAATGTTCTTTTTCTTTGCGACTTTTAGAGCGTTCCATTCAGGTGACATCTCTGCAAATGGGATAAACCCGCGTTGAGCATAAGGGTCACTCTGGGTCTCATTCGTTAAGCGTGCTTGTTTGTGTAGATAAATCGCCACTGGCGCTTGGCATTCATCGGCTTGCATGTAGGGCAGCAAGGATTGTGCATCATGTGGTGTTTCAATGAGAATCACATCAGGTTTGGCTTGCTTGATCAATTGCAACAAGTACCAACTGCATGTTGGACTGTGATGACGAATGGGAGCCCAAATGAGGTTATTATCGTGATGGAATTGAGCCGCAAGAGAAAGAAGATCAGATCCCTGCATGTTTGCATCCATCTAAGAATAGGGCCCATTGTGGGTCATTCGCACGCTGACGAGTGATCACCCGGATGTAATCGCTTAATGATTCATGATCTTTTTGATTGTCTTTAATGACGGTGCCCATTAAAAATTGAGCCAAATGCACAGGAGTAACGTGATTATCCCCAAAGTAGTGGCACTGCATGGCGGCATGAAAGGCTAAGTTGATGCTTTCAGGTATGGAGAGTAACGTCGAAGGCGTTGGGATGCTCACTCCTGCCACTTGGCCTGATTTCAATTCATCAAATACCGTGACTAATACATCAATGGCGTCATTCTCTAAACGTAAATCGACTTTTTCATGTTTGAGTCGATCATTCACTTGCGTCATGACTAATTCAATGCGTTGCTGGCGTTGAGCTAAGGGTTTCAATACTTCAAAATTAAAACGACGCTTGAGAGCAGAAGACATTTGATTAACGCCTCGGTCGTTTAAATTTGTAGATGCAATGATGGTGAATCCAGGCTGAGATAATAGGTAGTTGGTCTCAGATTGAATCTCTGGAATGTGCAAAATGCGATCCGATAAGATAGGGATCAGGTTATCTTGCACTTCTGTTGGGCAGCGCGTTAACTCTTCAAAACGCATGATGGCCCCTTGTTTCATGGCATTAAAGAGTGGGCCGGGTACCATAGCATCCATGGTTGGGCCTGATTTTAGCAGGGTAGCGTAGTTCCAACTGTAGCGAATGTTTTCTTCAAATAACCCAGCACTGCCTTGAACGGTATAGGTACTGTTACCACAGATAGCGGCGCTCAGCAGTTCAGACAGTAACGATTTTGCGGTGCCAGGCTCACCAACAAGCATTAAGCCTTGTTGACCAAGCAGCGTGACGATGGCGCGCTCTACCACCGCATCGTTACCGTAAATTTTACGTGTGATGATTTGCCCTGAAATTGGCGTGTCGCTACCAAGAATGAAGGTGCGTACCGCTTTAGGACTGAGTTGCCAATGAGCGGGCTTTGATGATGTATCCGCATCTTGTAGTGCTGTTAATTGTTCTTTGTACAGTTGCTCTGCGGGTAATCGTTGTACTGCAAACATGGTTCATCCATTTCATGAGAGTCATGCCACCAATAGAAAGTTGATGGCATGTATTAACATTTTTAATGTAGGGTTATTCCATTGATTCAATATCATTAATTACTTCACTGTAGACAATTGGGGAGACGTTACCCAGCTCCAGTAAGTGATTGTTGCGATCCGAATAATAATGATAATCACCCGTGAAAAACTTAACGTGGGGGATGGTTTGATTCTCTTCATAATCGTACGAGCCCATACAAAACCCTTCTTCCATATAAATTAGGGCGCTGATGTTGGCTTGAACAAAGTATTTTTCGAACCATTGCACAGAGCCAGCGTCTAAAGGCTCACCAGTTCGCCACCCACGTTTTTCTAGCGAACTGCGCATACGTGATGTGCCGAATTTTTCTTTTTTATAGCGTGTGATCGTTTTATACGCGTGATCTCCCTCCGCTAACGTAAAGATTGGGCGCGACAATTGAGCAAAAGGCGGCACAATCTCATAATCATCCAATAGATTATTCCACTCGATGCACTTTGTTTCTTCCAGCTTTAATGGGTGGACGACAGAGAACAGACTCTCGTTGTCTATCGTAATGTTTTCATCATCAATATCCACAAACTGGTTACTTTCGTCTAGACGAGCAAGCGTGATCTTATCTTGGTGCTGAATTGACCAAACAACACGACGTGCAATGTAACTGAGTAGTGGGTTGTGCCCCCATGTTTGATTAAATAAACTTGGTGAGAAAAGACGACCGGTGATCATCGCTTGCTCTAAACGCTCAACCGCATTACGGTACACTTGTTTGATGTGTTTACGGAATTGAGTCAGCTCTGCGCGGCGCACTTTTAACAGTTCAGCATCATCGTCTTTACGTGTCGCCGGTGCCGATTTTAGCACTTTGCCATCTAGGCTTGTGATCAGTGAACCTTCATCGCTGAGTGTTAACGTTAGCGTGCGATCCCCAAATGGGAAAGCCGCGTTTCCTTGTTGGTCAAAGCCGAGATCCGTAGACACAAGATCGGAAATCTCATCGCGAGAAATGCCTCTTTCTTTTGCCAGTTGATTCAGGGCTTTAATGCAGCGTTCTTTCAATCCTTGGCTACGGGCTTTGCGTGACCAGTGATCCAGCCAAGTGAGTGCCACGGTAGAGCTTTGGTAAGCTAAGACTTCAACTTTATAGAAGGCACTGGCAGACGCCCCGTTGCGTGATTCATCATCGAGATCTTTGCCGTACGCTTGCATCAAGATGTCATCACCCAGTAAAGCCGCAGAGAACAATACCCAACCTAAGCGACGTGATTTATCATCCGCTTGTTGATAGAGGGCATCCCATAACGGTTTGAAGCCAGTGTTATTACAGTGTGCGATCACCTTAACCAATAAACTTGAGTGCTGTTTTGCGCTCTCTTCTGATAATTTAGAGACCACCCATTGCATGACTTTTGGTGGTAATGGATTACCTGTTGTCCAATGAAGTGATGGTAAATTCTCAAGCTCGATGCCTTTTGGTAGTGCGCCAGCAAATTCACTCAGTAGTGCTTCAAGCTGGGTAAGGGTATCCGTTGAAAGTGGCGCATCGGCATCTAATTGCGCTTCAAGATCGCTCTGAGCTAGCGTGATCGTAAAGGCGATGTTGTTCATCAATAGGCTTAATGCGTGGTTTTTCTCTTTTGCTCGGGCTGCATTTAATGCCGGAAGCGCATCTGGACTAGGGGCTTGAGATAAGGCTTCAGCCGCTTGTTTTCGAGTCGCGAGTTTTTTATGCGCCAATAGGTCAATAATGATAGGGTACGTCTCATTTGGCGACCATTGAAGCGCTAATGCCATTGAGCGCGCTGACGCATTGGGACTGAACGCTTTAAATACGGTTAACGTATTGGCGGATTGCAGTGGTAAATAGAGTGACCATAGCAGATCCATCGCCAGAGAATCCATTGTGGATAAGGTAATCTCAGCGGCCTTAATGGCATTCTCTTGGTAATACTCGAGGAAAAACTGAAATGCGTGTTTATTGGTTTCCGTATAACCGCCATCAGCCTCGATATCTTGAATCCAATAAGTCAGGCAAAGCAGTGCATTTTGCTCATTATTGTCATGGTGTTCCATGAGTTTTTTAAGTAATGCAAGCTGATAATAGTGCGGACAAACGTGATGAATTATTGCACTCAGTGTCACCACTAAAGCACGCTCACCATGTTGGCTCAACAAGTTATTGGCGATTTGTTCAACATAAGAATCGAAGTTTTTCACCCAATTTTCAGAGGTGTCACAGCCACACTCAGGATCACGGCAGTTTGCATTGGCTTTGATGGCTTTAATGGCTTGCTTAACGGTTTTATGATCATCATTAGAAACGGCTTGTAATAATTGTTTCACCGTATTAGCTGGGTTTGTATCAACACTCACTTCATTTTCTTGTCCTGATAGAGTAGCAAGCAATGATTTTATGTCAGCGACTTTTTCTTTTTTGAACAATGGCGTCGTTGTACTCACGATGATGTCGGTCAGGCTTGGATCTGACGCCAATGAAAGCAATGCTTCGCACGCGTGAAAGCGCACATTTTTTTTGCGAGAAGATAAGGCATTCAATAATACATCACTTGCTGCGGAACCTTGTTTAAGCAATCCTTTTGTTGCCGCTTGTCGTACGCTCTCAATGGTATCATCAAGATAGTCAATTAAGGTAGGGATCGCAGCAGGATCCGTCGAGACACTCAAGGCGTTGACAAGGAAAAAGCGCTGCGGGATTTTTTTGGTTTGGAGTGCAGAAATCAACACATGTGGAAAACGTGTACCAATAACAGCCAGCCCTTTTTCCTCTTTCTTATCAATGCGAAGCTCTGAGCGTCCCCAATCGACAATACGTTGAACCATGCGAGTGGCCACATTCTCATTACAGAAAAGGTTAAGAAGCTCTACTTTATGCAGATGCTTAAGTATGAATTTTTCCATGTGTTGGTCTGATAATGCCGACAACACAGCACTGTTTGTTCTTAGGTCGTAAGCACTTAAATGTTCAACAAGGTAATCCGCACGAGCGTCGTCAATCTGTTGATTTTGCTTTTTTAAATGTAATGCAAGCCAAGGAAATAACGCCATTGCTCGTGAATGGCCATCATAATTTTGTGGCACAGGGTAAGCTAAGGCTATTTGACAAATTGCGTCACTGTGTTGGTCGAAGTAAGGTGCAATGTCATCATAATCGACACGATGATTCTCAGCAATTATGCACAGTTGTTCTGGAGTGATGCTGTGACACGTGAATGCTAAGAAATCCAGAGAATATATATATCTTGCTTGCGTTGCAGCGATGTTGATGGCGTCACACACGTCTTGGTGTGGCCAGCATGCAAACATCTCCTCTAGTGTGCTTTGCTCTCTATCATCAACAACGTCCTCGGCAATTTTTGTTAGTAAGCAAGCAGGGGTTTGATCGACATTGATCTGTTTATTTTTTAAAAATTCAAAGTAGAGAGATAAAGAAATGGATTCTAAGAATGAAGGCAGCGCATCAATTAATGGTTGAACATCACCTTGAGCCTTCTTTATCAAAGACACCGAGTAGTCGGTCATTTTACCATATTGATTCCAACGATTGATGTTTTCAGGTTCTTTACTGGCTTGAGTAAATAAATCAATACAATCAGCAATGGTATAGCCATTAGAAGCCCCACTGAGTGTATACCATGAGTTTATCTCAGTCGCGAGATTGAGGATCTGCTTTTTGTGCAGTTCCCACAGTATATTCTTATATTGGTCGCCATCTTCAAAGTGCTCACGCAATTCATCTTTTATTTCATAAAAAGAGTCGTTGTCTTCAACAATTTTTTTAGCAATATTTAGTTCTGATTCAGTTATCATACTACGCTCACTATTTAGTGATTTATTTTTATTAAAAAGGTAAGTCTGCCTTGTCTTGGCGTCGTCGATCTTCTATCTGATTTGATCAACAATGCCATCTCGAATTAATGACCGTTTTCAGGAACCAAGCCCGCACCTTCAGTTGACTCGGTACACAGTGAGCGGCATTAGCTACAATGCCGCTTTTCTTATTCAACGATATGTGGCATGAAACGTTCTTTATGAAGCTGGAGTACTTCACCTGTGAACTCTCTCACAGCGATACCGGAAGATTCCATATCTAGTGCTTCGCCATCTACCCACGGAGCGAGCCAAGAGCAAACGATGGCTTTTGTTTCGCCCTGATCTGCAGATGTAGTTGGGCAAAGTTCTTGATAAATGAAATCATCTTCAGCGTAAAATCCAGAGGTTTCGTGAACGAGCTTGTCATCATGATAGAACTCAATGTTGTTGCTCATTCGGCCTTGGAGCGGCTTTTTTACGTAATGTGAGAGGTGGGGGGGCTTTTCCATGAATGATGGAATAACGTATTGCCATGCTTCAGCGTTTGCAGTAACAAAAGCCTCTATTACACGATCTTCCTTAGCAAGCACGTCTTTTAAATACGTTAACCATGCCCAGACTCCCTTATTTGAGACGAACCATCGCCAAGCGGGCTCCATGAAACGTGTTTTATTAGACCACTTGTGCCACTCTAAAAGGGGATTAGACGTTTCAGCATATAGGTCCCGAACCATGTCTTCCCAAGGGTAGAGTGCGAAAATGTAATCTAACTCTAAATCGTCAAGTAACCACGTACTTCGATTTAGGGAGAAATCATAAACCAGCCTATTGATGTCGGAGAACTGGACCAAATGTTCGGTTTGTTCGTTAAATGCATGGAAAAGCAGTTCTGTAGTGATACAGTCTTCAGTCAACTTTGTATCACATAAGAAAGCCACATGCTTGGGCGATTTACCTATCACTCGGTCTAAAGTCTTAGTCAAGTTTTCATAATGTAGATTGTATTGGTCGTTTGCCTGATCGAGCTTAGTAACCAAATGATCCTGCATAATCACAGAATCATAATACATCGTTGGAGTGTCTAAGTTACCTTCGTAGAACTTTAAAACCTTACCATTCTCAAAATCATAGGCGATATCAAATCTGCCGTAGATTGCCTCATGATTTTGCTCATAGGTATGGATGGCATACTCAACAAACTCGGGAAACTGTTCGATGAATTCCCTTCCATAAAAGGTTGGAATTAGGGATTTGTAGGCTTCAGAAAAAAGAAAGTCTAGAGAATTGACGAGTAGATTGTAAACCTGCTCGGAAGCAATGTTGATGGCTTTAACCTCCTCTCGTGTAAAGCGATAGAAAGGGGTTTGGGCATCCTTATTCTCAGGAAAAACAAACTCGTCTTCCAATGGCGTTAAAGAAGTATTGCCACCATGAATCAATGCGATCGCAGATGTGCGGGGGCACTCTGCTTCCAGAGCGAAGTAATCTGGTGTCACGGGTAATAGTATTTTACGCATATTTGTGTGCATGAAGGGGGAGCCCCCCCTTATTTCCTGAGATGAAACTATCCACCCCACGAGCGAGATGAACTGAAACCCATCGAGCTACTGCGGCTGGAAGAACGTTTTGTTGAGAACGCTTGACGTTGTTGAGATAGTGTCTTGTCGGATGATGCTTTTGCTTTGATTGCAGCGGCACGCTCGGCAGATGTTTTTTTAACAGTTTGCGCACTGTAGATCCGTTTCTCTTTGGACGTTGTCGTGCTGTAGCTATCCATCGTTGAGTAAGACGTACGCGAGTAGCTATTCCAACTCGAATAATTCGAGACGTGGCGATAACACTCGTTGTCGTCGTCATCAAAAAGATAGCCGGGGTCGCAATTTGACTGACTGCTCAACTCTCGAGCGAGTTGTGAGTTGGCTTTTCCGGAATGGGTCTTATCCAGTTGAATAATATATTCAGTCACGCCACTCTTCGTGTCACCTTTGACGTTCAGTACCGCGACGTACAGATACTTCACGTTATTGAGGTAACCGTATCGTGCACCTACAACTTCGGGATGAATCTTTTGAATTTCAGCCAGAAACTCTTTGAGTTCGATATCTTCGTTATTCAGTGTTAAAAGAACGTCATCAACAGCATTTTGAATTTGATCAGGCGGGGGCGTTATGGTGTTGTCGTATTGGTGAGAGGAGCTATGTACTGTGGCCATTACAGTCATGCCGGTAATGAAACCAGCGCCACCCACCAACGCAATCTGAGACTTTTTCATTGTTTGCACCTATGCTGGTTAGTTGCTCATTGAAGCTGCGTTGATGAGACCAGCACTAATTGAAATGCTAGCAAGCAAAATAGCTTTAGCTTTTTCACCTGCGTTGATACGCTCAACAATAGCGGGAAGAGTGAGACGAACCAAAGCAAATACGGAAATTTGAACAACCATTGCAACCACACCCCAGATCGCAAAGTCTATCAAGTTTACTGATACTTTTGAGGCAGCAGTCAACGCTAAAATGAAACCTAAAAGGGCACCGCCAAACGAAATCGCTGCTGCTTCATTGTTTTGTTTTATCAATGCAAACTCGTCGTGAGGTGTAAATTTGGTATATACAAAAGCGAAAACAATAACCATCAGTAACGAAAGGCCAAAATATGCAATGAAAGGAATTAGCCCAGAAAGGGATTGCATTACATTAAATTCATAGGAGTTGAACATCTAGAGTTATCCTTGTTGGTGATTAATAGTTAACTGTGTGAGAGGTATGGAAACGCCAAGTGCGATGGAGCAGATGTAATTTCCTCGGTGAACAATATCGTGGTTGTCGTTAACCACGACTTCTTGCTCGACATTGACAATGACGATCTCTTGCATTTGCGCGGTTATATCTCGAAAGAATACAGCGAAGTTATTGTCAATAGTGTTTAAGTCATCGCCGATGACTTCCACGACTTCTAGGCCACCAAGCACACCCGTTAATCGGTGATATTCAGCGCCTTCAAAAGAAAATATTTCACTTTCTTCAATTATGTTTCGCCAGTAGTTTTCTGTTGCTTTATCACTCTTCGAACAAAACTCGTCTCCGGCATCTAATTGATATTTGAACAGCATAATGTCGATAAGGTTGTCAATTTTGTTTTCGCCAAAAAAGTTAAACTGAAAGAAGTAATCGTCTTCGGTATAGAAACGATGCGTATGTTCACCTCTTTCATTGTGGCTAGATTTACCGGTCACTTTTTTCGTCTCAGAACCAATCTGAAACTTTAGTTCAGGCGTGAAACGAAGCATCGGATAATCAACAGTGATAAGTTTTTGGAGGTCTATACCTAAAGTCGCTGTTTCACATTTCGTGTTTTCAACGAGATCAGGATTAGTTTTTAATTCAAAAAGTGTTTTGAGTTTTCTTAACATAAATAATTCTTCAAATGAGTTTCAATTTTCTGGATCTCTTGGTTTGCGATGTAATGAATAAAATCACCACCGCTGACCATGGCATCATCATCGGGGTTGAGCTGCAAATTTCGCCCTAGCTTGTCACTCTTTTTGGAAAAGCCTATCGAGATGACTTTTAGCTCTCGCTTAAGGATTGCCGACAATTCAGAGAAAGCCATTTCTCGCATTTGAATGGGGAGTTTAAGTGTGAAATGTGTTGCTAAAAAAGCAGGGTTAAGCAGCGCCTCTGTGCAAGAGCTGCTACCAGGGAACATTGCTGAGCGTGAAAGTAGGTGTTCGTCATGAATATTGATAATCTCAGTGCGGCCACTCGCGCCTTCTAACAGAGCTTGAATGTCCTCACACTCTGAATAGACTACGATATGGGCGTTGGATCCAACACGCTCTAGGTAGTGATCGACGGCAACTGCAGTTAAATAGTTAACTGCATCTATACCCGTGTTTACGATAATGCTATCGCACTTTTCCAAACCCAGTCGTTTTAGCTCTTTAACAGAAACATAGTTCTCAACATTTACATAGAGAATATCGGTGTTCATCAGAGGATGATCTAAACCTTTTTCATCAGAAACGATGACGATTTTTTTCTTATTTGCTTGGAGAAGCTTTGTCAGCTTAGCCGTGCGTTGTGGTATCCAACCAAAGACAATGATATGTCTACTGAGATCGCTCACGTCAATTGTTCCTGCTACAAATCTTTTTTTCAGTGTTAAGTACAATTCGCCTAACTTCGCCAGCGCTGAGCCAAATAGCAAAATACCAGTAGGGGCGATAATCAATGCATAGAACAACCGGCCTCCAGGCGTTACTGGTGAGATATCCCCGAAGCCAACTGTGCTCATTGAGACACTGTACCAATAGGTATAATCAATAAAGTTTTGGGTCAGCGGTTCACTGAATGCGGCGAGCATTGCCCATGTAAAAAGGTAGTGAATGAAATAGGTGGCGAGGAGTACTCGCCACGTTGTATTTCCCACCATCCTTTGCAAGAAACTCAGTAGCAATGGACGATGTAAAAACATTGAATCACCAACCTAAACCGTCATCATCGGTTGTCGCTGCGTCGATTTTATCTTGTAGGCTATTTGATGAAGCGTTCTTACGTTCACGTTGCAGTCGAATGAGTTCTCTTTCTTCTTCTTGACGTCGGGCGAGTTTTGACACGGCACCGCCGCCAGCTACAGATACGCCTTTAATCTCTGCTGCAAGCTCTGTTTGTGCTTTGTGAACTTTAATTAGCTCAGCATTCGCACGATAGTTTGCAATCAGTTGCTCTTCTGCTTGGATTTCATTTTCCATCTCTACAATCAAAGTGCGATTTTCTTTAATTGTATCTAGCGTGAACTCATATGCTTCAATCTGTGGCGCATACTTCGCTTTTAGTGACTTGATCTCGTTATGAATTTCTAGGCCTAAAGCTCGGAATTCTGCTGCTTTTTGCTCATCATCAGCTGCTTTAGCGTTGTCATGGCGTTGTTTGATGTCTGCCAAACTCGCTTCATAACCTTCTACTTGAGACTCGTAAGCTTCAAGGTCTCGTTTTTGGACACGGTTTTTTGACTCACACTCATCGACTTTCTGTTTTGCGCCAGTTAGACGTTTACGAGCACGAGCAATATTCGCCTCATGAATTTCTACGCCATAGCGGTCATCGATAGCCTCTTCTGCTTTCTTGGCTACGGCTTCGCCAAGTCCAAATAATTTTTTAAACAAACTCACGGTGTATTTCTCCTGAAATTAGTTTTGCTGATTATGCTCAGTAATCAGCTGCGCGACTTCAAACGCGTTGATAGCCAGTTTATTAAGCTCTTTCTCTACGCCTTCGATAGGCGTGTTAGACAATGCCTCACCTAAAATCACATAGCATTCTTCGCCATCGATCTCTTCCAAGGCGAAACTAGATAAAGGCAACAGCTTTGCTGCTTTCAATAAGCAATAATTCAGTTTTGCTGGCTCCTTAACCTGATCGACCGAGGCCAGCACTGCCTCAGCGGTCATGTATTCTCCGTTTATGACAACAGCAATTGCTAAGTCTTGATGCTCCTTTAAAACAACAGAAAGAGAAGATTCACCGATCACTGTAGGGATGAACTTAGTTTCATTTAAAGATGATGCCAATTCGTTAGCAGTCCACATATTCACTTCCATCTGTATTTGTTTGCTATAAGTTGTGCTCACTCATGAGGAAAACGTTCCCACTGAGTTTACTTCAAACCGCACAGGTGGCGGTCAAACGATATCGTCTTGTTCAGGGGGGGGAGTACGCCTTTAACCATTCGGTTAGCTTAGAAATATCAATGGGCGTATCGGACCTGCTTGAAAAACAAAGCAATTATATCGTGATGGTTAGGATTATTCACTTGGCAAAATGTCTGTTCGTATAAGCAATCTCACGGTTCTTGCCGACATAAAGAAAGCATGTTTTATTTTGATGTGTCTTTGGTGCTTTTTGATAACTTGGATGTGCAATTCAATTAACGGGTTTGCATGCGACAAAAAGGTATACGTGAGCAGGATCTGCTTGATTCGTACTCTTCTTTCCTAAGGCTAAATACACCAGAGGAAGTTTTTCTATTGGACAGAAAACTGTAGTAACGCACCATTTTAAAATGGTGCCGAGGGATACGACTCACGAACCGTAATATCATATCTTCCTTCGTCAACGTCTTCGTTTTGTTCTGACCATCTCGATGGTCTAGGTACTTAAACATGCCCGTTCCTCCGTTGTTGGCTCATCGCTCGCAGCTTCAATTTGATGGCTGTCCGCCGTGTGTTCAGACATCCACTCCGTTACACGTTGCTGCCCTAATTATGGTGTTGTGTAGCGACTAAGATAGTCGTAGCACCGCAAATCAAAGTTTGGGCCTTCATCAGCGTTTGTTTCTTGCGGAATTTTTTGCGTGAGAGAGTTGTAATCGTCGTAGCTCACTAAACCAGTACGAGTTCGATGGATTTGCTCAAGGTCGAAAATATGTTCTCTGTCTGGCGTACCACCGCCTTGGGAATGATAAATCATTGGTCCTAGGTATTTGTCTTGACAATTTATCGATACCACTTCATTCATTACACGAACATCAACGCTGAAACGAGCTAAAAAGCTTTCTGGTGTTTGTAGCAATCATTTACTGCTATCTTTGATGTCGCCACCGATGTGCCAGGGATGGACACAGTTAGCAAGGCAAGAGTTGGGCAAAAGCCAACACAAACGGGTAAGCGACATTCTCTCCACATCGATCGCCTCAGGTTCATTCCATGCGTTTTCAAGGATGGAATGGCAGGGTAACAACGTTCTAATGATAGGAAAGATTCATCGATACTTTACATGTGTTGTTCTGGAGCGAGTCGACTAATAACTTGCATCATTTTGGACGACAGGTCTGCGTACAATTCGTAATTGGATGATAAGGTAATGATTCCTTTCTGCTCACAAAGTGCTTTAACTTGAAAGAATGATTTGAACTTCTCAATGCCTGCTTCTTTGGCTTGTCGATTTGCAGCCACCACGCCCCCCGTCGCTATTGGAAAGAACAACGACGGGCTTACCTCGCCAGTCGGGACGGAAAACTTGCTCAGCACTACAATAAAATGAGTTCGAATCGACTAAGGCATACATTATTTTTGCTCTCAGCAGGTTACTTGGTCGATGACAACGTATGGATCTGATGACTACACCTTCTAACGAAAATGAGTCACATTCGGTAATCAGGGTTGGTTGATACTTACTGTGTGCCGATAATAGCCGCTTGCGATGAATATGAATTCACCATTGAGGTTTGTGACAATAACGTCGTTCTGTTTAACATCTATATGTCGAAAACGATCAGCAAATCCTGATCAAATATACCTAGCCCTTGCATGGAATCACCACATGCTCGCCCGATGAAGATTGCATTGGGATGCTCTACTAGCAGTTCGTCTAGATCTAGAGAGTTGAATGTATTCAGTAGCTGGAGACTAAATCCAGTGATGCCAGCATGTGCGCTAATTGGAATAACTCTCATAAATAATACTGTGTAAGTGAACAGTATTATTTGGTGTGAAAAGTCATTTTGGCAAGTGGGTGTAAACTGTCGGCCTAATATCTCAGCAAATTTAATTATGTGATTTGAAGGTTTGTTCCTATGTTTCTGATAATCAAGAATATATGAGGACAAACGTAGTGATGGAATTAGATCAAAGGCGACTTACCGCGGTTAAGAACCTGCTTATTGAGCTCGAGTTTTGCACTGATGAGGTGGTCGAAGAGGGGAGTCGAAAAGGGCTGTATATAGATATAAACGATTGGCATCTTTACCCAGTGTTTCAGTTTGATGAAGAGATGGAAATATATGGTTAACTAAAGAGACGTCTTGATGACTTAAGAGCAGGCCGAGATGAAGTTGATGTCCTTCACGGGAGCTTTTCTGAGAAAAGCGTGCTGATGTGCAAGGCGGTTACGTCTTACTAGTTGGTCGAGAAAGCTTTGAGTTTCGGTGACTTAAAAGCTCATTATGAACTGGTGTCGGCAGAAGCTAGACAGAGTGAGTATCTGACCGCTCGTCCTATTGAGTACCTAGGAAAAGACGAATTCGACGTATTTGTCGACGATTGGAAGCTTGGAGACTATCGAATGATCCCGAGGAAAGAGGTTAAGGGCATTTCGGGGTGGTGAAGCTGAAGTAGGAAACATCAAAGCGTGACTTTGAGCCTAGTAATTTCCCCTATCAAAGGTTATCCGAAGGAGTTAGGGTAACACTATTATTCTGAAACTATGAGGCATCATACAATCTAATTTCTTTTAACTTTCATTAACCTATTGATTAGATTGTTGGTATGGTATTAAAAAGGTTACATAATAGGAATATGAAATGGGCTAAAAGCCGCATAGAAAGCGTTATGTACTTTAAGGAAAATTGTAACCAACTCTAAAGGATCGAGAGTGATAGATCATTTTGAAATTAAGGTAGTTGCATTCGAAGAATGTCGTGTGTTTTACAAGAATGTGCTAGAGCCATTGGGTATTGAACTCAAGTGGTCAGATGAAAATGCTACTGGCTTTGGGCTTTCGAGCGAGCCAAATGTAAGGTTTCTAATTGAAAAAGGCGTCAGTAATTCTAAGTGCCATATTGCTTTTTCTGCATCAAACAAATTACAAGTTTCTGCGTTTCATCAAGCGGGGTTATCTTTAGGTGGTAAATGCAACGGTAAGCCTGGTTTACGAAAACACTATGCTCCAAACTACTACGCTGCGTTTTTGATTGACCCTGAGGGCAACAATGTGGAGTCAGTAGTGCACCTTTAGCACGTACATAACAAATTGTTCAAGAGTGATTTGGCACGCGTGGCATTTTTACTATGCGTTACGTTTGGTGTTTAGGTTGTATGTGGGGGCATCGGTATTGCGTTGCTCACACCTTAACAGGACGTTTTGCCTTTTCACGTTGAACAATTCGTGCTAATAAGTGCTTTAATTTGATTGGTCTTGTGAATATATTGGTTGTTGTCATGAAATCTGAGTTTATAGTTATCGGTTTAATTAGCAGTTTTTCTATAGGTAGCTTAGCTAACGATATTCGGATTACCACGCCTGTTGACGAAAAAGAAGTAGGCTGTTCCAGTGTTGTTTGTAAAAATATTATTGCAGAAAAAAGTGTTAGTAAAGCAGGGAACTTTCCAGAAAGAACGGGTAATGAAACCTTCTCGGCTATATGGAATGTATTATTCGTAGTTGGTGAAATGGGTTTAGCTGAAAACTTGCAAGAAGATAATGTTGACCACAGGGTTATGAAGCACCCTTGAACATAGGTATAACAAAGCATTTAAGAGTGATTCCCAGCGTGTGGTATTTTTACTGTGCCTCGATTTTAGTGTTTAAAGTGGTTACGTGAGCTTCGGTATTGCGTTGCTCACCACTTAAGCGGCGTTAGTGCTCTCTCTAAAAATCAAGAATAAGGATTTTTAATGTCAAAATTTCAGTTTTATAGTAAGCCCGATACCAATGATAAAGCGTTTACATTTCTAGATATGGGCACAAACAGTTTTCTCGATGAAAAAGAAATATTATTTAAGCAGGGGTTTGAGGTCTCAGGAGATGTCATTTTTGCCGCTACTCCAAAAGAGGCTGTAGAGAAATAGAGATCAAATTTTTTATATGTATCAGAAGAATACATGTATTCAAACTTGATTACAGCGATACCTTTGCTATTGATTGATTGTTTTAGGTGGGCATTTGGTCGCCGTTCAAAGCACTAAAAAGTATTTAAGGCAGATTCGCAATGCATGGCATTTAGGTTTCTTTTAAATTTAGCGTTTACGTCCATAGTGGTTTAGGCTCAGTGGCAGTGTTGCTCATTACTTAACGCGGCGTTAGCCCTCAAAAGTAAAATATGGATACTTCCCCAGAAATAGAGTTATCTAAAGAGTAGCATAACTCAATTGAAGTCCTCAGAAACAAGTCGTTTCCTGAACATCAAGTAACTCGTTCTTACTATAAGCAACTCCCGTATATGAGGGCTTTAAAGTACAGAGATGATCAACTGGTTGGTGACATTGGGCTGGACTATAGAGTTGTTAGCGTCGGCGATGAAATTTACAAATATTGGGCGTTAGTGACTTTTATGTTGAACAATCACCTCAAAGAAATGGTATTGGAACTGCCATGTTGTCTCAACTCAGCGAGTATGCCTCAAGCAAACAGATCGACTTTATTAATTTAATCTCCGATTTAGATACTTTTGTTATGGTAATGGTTATCTTCGTCTTAGTTCTTTAAGCTCTTGGTTGCGAATACATGATCATAAGAATGATGGCGTTGCAGTTGATCAAGTCGATGATTTGTATGTTAAACCGATTAGCGGTAAAACTTGGGCTGTTGGTCATATAAACTGGTTAGGGTATATGTATTAGTCGGGTATCGGGCTAGCAAATTGTTCAAGAGGGATTTCAGCACGCGCGGCATTTTTTACTATGCGCTGGTTTTAGTGGTTAAGGCGGCATCGGTGTTGCGTTTCTCACACCTTGACAGGGCGTAATATTCAAATTAAGCCAATAAGGTTCTGTCCAAAATAAGCTACGCGCGGTGTGAAATAGGGGCTCGAAAGAGCCCCAAGCATTGTCATGACTTAGACTTTGTCCCTACTTTACGGCTCTTCCTCTTAACGCTTCAAAGGTTGCTCTAACGCGAGATGTAGTGTTGGAAGTGGCGTTTTCTGAAAGCGGCGTCAATAAACTTTCGTCGCAGATAGTGAAACGGGCCATGCAGTCTTGCTCGAACTTAGATTGCTTCTCCTTCTTGCCAGACCTCCAATCGTTCGACCCATGTCATACTTTTTGTCCATGAATTTGGAGAGCTCATCATTTTGGTACTTCTCTACATTAAAGCTTCTATAGCCGTAGCCCATGTTAGACAGTATCGACTATAGAAGGGCCAAGGCCTGCTGAATGTCCTCGGCTTCATCCTCTTTTAGCTCTAATCCTCTTGAATCAGTTGTGCGACTGCCGTCGGCACGTTCAATTTGACCAATAGTTTCACACAAATGGTGGATTGGGGCAGCGAACTGATGAATGGTATCGCCGTTTTCGAGAGTAACAGTCCCTCGTTCAATGTTTGCCACGCGTTCGAGGTTTTCTTTGACTGCAAGTTTGAGATACACCTGAATTTTCTCGAAGTAGCTGTCTTTTAGAGACATGATGTGTAGTTGAAAGTGCTCTGTGGCGTATCTACGCTCTATGTCGTACTTTGAGTTTGGTATCTTAGTAGCGGTATCCAATGGGATCTGGAAGATAACGTCAGATGAGACGACAGAGTCTCTATCAATAACAGTTCCTCTTACTGATATAGACTTACCGTTATCACGTGGTAGACGCAATTGATACCATACCTTAATGTTTGCAGTATTTGCGTTTTCTTCTCTCATGTCGGAAATGATTTTATTTTCTTCAATTACACTGATCATAAGTTGTCCTTTTTATTATATTTATTAGTAAGGTTATTTAAATAGTAATTTCTTATTTTTCTATGCAATAAAAAGTTATTTTACATATTTTTACTATTAAATATTAATTCGTGGTTTTTTTCATGCTTGGATTGCTAAGTTAATGATTCCTTTGTATTAGTTTGTTTGGTAATTAATTTGCTTATATTTAAAAAAGATTTTTAGTCAACTTATTATTCTGATTAAGAACCATAATAAATTGACTAAAATTAGTAAGCTAGAGTTTACTCTTTAAGGTTAGAGCTAGCCCTTGCTCCTCGCACATCTCTAAGTAGCGTTCGATATGTCCGCTTGCGTTTGCATCTTGTATAGCATTCAGAATCTGGGGGATGGTGTGGATGGTGTGGACGGTGTGTAGTCCGTCGTCGCGCCTTAACTGGAAGTCTTGTTGCTCTTTGTAGTCTCCCAGGTGGCTTTCTGCCTCAATAGTAAGGGGAACAAAAGCCCGACATATGCAGCAATGATTCAATGAACTCAATCAATAGCTCTGCCAGATGTTGATTGACTAATGCAAAGAATTCATCACGAGTCATTTTGGGAGAATTGAACCAAGATTTGCTGTAGCGTTCCTTATGCCATTTTTGATTGATTTTCACCCTGAAAACAAAGACATGAAGCTTGGAGTCGTATTCCCTGGAACCGCCCTCGTTGTAAAGTTGAAGGTAAGTGCGGAGGCGTGAGTACTTTAGAGCTTTATTGTTTTTTGTGAAATCTCTCGCTCTGAAGCGAAGCACCACATTGCAGTGGCGGTCATCATGACTCAGAAGATGACCGTGCCCATTCTCTATGGTCTGGGTTGGGCCTTTAACAATGGCATAAGCACGCTTAGATTCAAGAATATTTAACTGTTTAAGGCTTTGACTGTCACTTTCGGTCATTGTAAATCGACCGTTATTCAGCAGTTTTTTAGGGAGTATGCGTTGCCGTGTTCCATCTTTGAAGAAGGAAAGTACAAGGCTGGCCTGTTAGTCTTGTTTCGTGATTTATTGGGCTTACTTAAACGATAGGACATACCGTTGGGTAGCATGTCTGTTTTGCTCAAGAACAAAGTCTAGCTTGCGTCGTATTTGGGCTTTATCACCGCCTTTAGTTTTCTTTTTAGGATCGATGTTAATGGGCTTTAATTTCTTGCTCTTATCAATTTCATTAAACATATCACCTGGATTGGCAACACTTCTAAGGCCGAACTCCTCTTCAATTTCTCGCATGACTTTCGTGGCTTTAGGGTGGTTTTGCCATTCATTGACGACCTTCTTGGTTTTTAAGTCGATGGTGCCGCAGTTGATGTGGATGTGGCTATGATCGGTGTCGTGATGAATGAACACGATATATTTTGTGTTATGAAGCCCCATTCTGCGCATGTATTTCTTAACGAGCCTACGCCATTGTATGAGGTCAAGCTGTTCGCCTTTTTGAAGAGATATCATTCGATGGCTAGTCGGTTTCTGCATGCCAGTTTTGCTTTTATAGCTTGCTATCTCACGTCCAATTTCAGACCAATTCATCTCGTGAACCTTGAAGTGGGGCGTTTTTAAGATAGGGAGTGGTGATGGGATGTTGTGAGCCATTAGGAATTCGGTTTTTTCACTAATGATGTTTTCTTCTTCATGAGGCCTGAACTTGCCAGGAGCGTATTCGACAAGGATACATTGCTGTAGATCTTTGGTTGTGCCTGCCGCGTAGCTAGTGGTTGCAGCAGACTGCTCTTCGATGGATTGTTTTTTGTTTGGCGTTTTCGTCTTGAAAATCTTGTGAATAGCCATAGTTACACCTTTTTATAATTGTAATGTGGTGAGAAGAATCGGTAGGTTCGACCCGACGGGGTCGGAAGGGAGCGACATAGTCGCCCCTTGGTTACATGTAAGTTGCTTCTTCGCGCAGTTCTTTGAAGTCAGCGAGTTTTTGAAGCTGCTCTTGGGTCAAATGCCTATTAGCAAGCATCAAAGCGAAATCTGAGTTGTATTCACCCAGCTCTTGTTGCTCTCGCTCAGCAAGTTTTTGTTGAATCAGTGATAGGTATTCGATGATAAGGTTTACTGTTTCTTTATCTAAAACATTCTCTTGCAGGGCATGCATCAGTTGAACGCTTGAGAACTGGATATCTTCATTGATAGATTCAAGAACACATTCATCAACGCTGGGCCTCTCAATCTGGCTGACTTGCAGATCTGGTGTAAGGTTCAGAGTGATATCACGCATGTAAGTGGATAGGTGTTTGTAGCCTAGCTTTGTTCTACGGTACTCGAGTTCTGCTCTTTCCTGCGGAGTTATATTGATTTTGACCTGTTCACTGCATTTTGATTCTGCTGATTTCCGTGGTCTGTCGCGGTTTGGTTTATTGATACGCTGTTCAATAAGTTTTAGGACTTCGAGTTGCTCTCAGAATCCCTAAGATGACGGTAGTCACCCTGCATTTCAATTACGAGCTGACGTTGTTCGATGAGCTTTGCACTGCTCATCTGGTCTAGCTTTTCTCTGATGCTTAATTCAAAATTAATCATACTGATTAACTTTATTATTTTTATTAGTGGTAAGGAGGAGCGAAGCGACAAGCGCAGAACCGTAAGGTTCGAGCACCGCAGCGTGAGTGAGTCAGCTCCGCAGGACAAGCTGTTAATTAATTTCGAGGAACGAGAAATAATTAGTACTGGCTTGTTTCCGTGTTTTGTAATTTAGTGGAAGCACTGTGGTTATTCTTATGCCCGCACTCATGGAGTGCATTCCCATTATTCATGGGTGTAAATTAAAATAGTGTTCCTATGTTTTATTTTAATCCACTGTGTGCGATTTATTCAACTGACATGAAATTTCATATTGAGTATAGTTTGAGTTATTTGGAAAATAATTTGTTTTTGTTATATGAAGTAAGTTATTTATTGATAAGTTAATAAATGATAAAGCACTTACAGTGGGGGGATATTAGAGTGGACTACTTTCTGCATAATATAAAATTATAGTTAGTCAACTTATTACTTTTTAAAAGGTATCGTGTGGTGATTTTGGGTATTGGATTTATTAGGTTAATAATTAACGATTCGAACCAAATTAATTGAGTAGGAGAATAAATACCAGTATGCTTAAGGCTGATTATGTTGGCCGACTTCGTAGAACTTGTCGAGTTGAGGTCGCGTGCTAAGTGGATGGGTTATGGATGGTAAGGTAAAACAGCGCAGAGCCAGGAAAGCTTATACTTCTGAGTTAGCTGAATCGTTTGCAAAAGCTGTTAATTTGGCAGCAAAGCAGGTTAGTAAAAAGAAACCTGTTTCCTCTTCAGCAACGCTGAATTAAAAAAAGAATGTTGTAAAGCTTGTTCAGCGAAAAAAGTAGCATTACCTATTTCTTTGCTTCATAAACAAAAAAGGAGCACACAGAGTGCTCCAAAGGATAAGGGCAGTGTTTGGTTTACCTTAAGCAGTGGCGAACTTGTAAGTGCGATAGCCACCAATCAAGTTGCGGGCTTTGTAACCATTGTTGACCAGCTGACGGTATGCTACGTTACCGCGTAACCCAACTTGACAGTAAATCACGATCTCTTTGTCTTTAGGAAGTTCGTGCATGCGACGACGTAGTTGATCGACAGGAATATTAATTGCACCTTCAAGATAACCAACGGACTCCAATTCACCAGGATTACGAACATCAAGTAACAGTTGGTCTTCTGTCAGTGAATCCATTTCATCATAATGAATCGCGGTCGCATCGCCTTTGATGATATTATTTGCCACAAACGCCGCTTGGTTAATTACATCTTTAGCAGAGCCATAAGGTGGCGCGTAAGTTAGCTCGAGGTGTTGCAGTTGCTCTACCGTCATACCAGCACGCTGAGCAACTGCCATTACGTCGATACGTTTATCAACACCGTCTTTACCTACTGCTTGCGCACCTAATATTTTACCTGTTACTGGATCAAACAACATTTTGAACGACACAGTTTCTGCACCTGGGTAGTAACTCGCGTGACTTGCTGTATGCACATACACTTTTTCATAAGCGATGTTTTCACGTTTCAGCTGTTTCTCGTTTTTACCAGTAGAAGCGACGGCTAAATCAAAGATCTTACAGATCGCCGTGCCTTGCGTACCTTGGTAAGTTTCTTGGCGGCCAAGCATGTTGTCTGCTGCAATTCGGCCTTGACGGTTTGCCGGGCCCGCAAGTGGCACTAGAGTTTGCTCGCCAGTCACAAAGTCTTTCTCTTCTACCGCGTCGCCGACAGCGTAGATCGAAGGATCGCTGGTTTGCATGTATTCATTGGTATAAATACCACCAAGAGCGCCGATTTCTAAGCCAGCTTCTTTCGCTAATTTGGTCTCGGGGCGAACACCAATTGCCATAATCAAAATATCGGTGGTGAGTCTTTCACCGTTGTTTAGTGTTAATTCCAATTCACCTTCTAGATGTTGGTGTTTTTCGCTCTCACCAGAGTCGAAACTTGCCACGTGCTCGTTAGGTACGAATTTCACCGACTCAAGTGCGACGCCAAGTTTAAGGTCGATGCCTTTCTCACGAATTTCAGCATGTGCGAAGCCAGCCATTTCACGGTCAACGGGCGTCATCACTTGATCCGCCATTTCAACTAATGTGGTTTTTATGCCTAGCTGGTGGAAGGCTTCCATCATTTCCAAACCGATAAAACCACCACCAACGACCGTAGCGTGTTCAACTTTGTTGGTTTCGATCGTTTTAATGATGCGATCCATATCTGGAATATTGCGCAGCGAGTGTGTTAACGGGTTATCAATACCCGGAATAGGCGGCACAACTGGACCTGCGCCAGGGCTAAGTAGAAGAAAGTCGTAGCTCTCTTGGTATTCCGAGCCATCAAGCAAATTGTTAACCGTAACCGTTTTGTCTTGACGGTTAATAGAAACCACTTCGTTCATCACACGGACATCAACATTGAAACGCGCTAGAAAGCTTTCAGGCGTTTGAAGAAGCAGTTTGCTGCGCTCTTGGATATCGCCACCAATGTGATAGGGTAAGCCACAGTTTGCAAATGACACAAATGGACCGCGTTCAAACATAATGATTTCTGCGTCTTCACTAAGACGACGAGCGCGAGCTGCTGCAGATGCACCGCCAGCAACCCCACCAATAATCACGATTTTGCTCATGGATTTCTCCTGCTGAATGATCGAAAACGCCTACACCTTACTTAAATAAATTAGCTAAGTCTAATGTTATTTAATCTACATTAGCATTGACTTAATAATATTAATTAGTAATATCTAATAAAATGTAATGTAGTAATGAAGAGGCATAAGAATGGGCGACAGTATGCTACAAAGTGCGACCGAAGCGAGTGAGCTGCTTAAAATTATGGCTCATCCAGAGCGCCTAATCGTGATGTGTAAGCTGATTGAGGGCGAGAAAGGGGTCGGTGAACTGTTTGAAGGTTCATCATTAAGCCAATCTGCTTTTTCACAACATCTCACCGTATTGAGAAAGCACGACATTATTAAAGCTAGAAAAGTTTCTCAGCAGGTATTTTATTCAATTTCTGATGAAAGAGTTGGTCCGCTGGTTGAGGCCTTTAAGCAAGTTTTCTGTAAGTAATTAGTTTGGCGGTTGCTATGTTTGAAGTTCCTTGGATGTCGCTGTTGGGCGGCATAATAGTTGGCGTATCAGCGATAACACTGATGCTATTTACTGGCAAGACTGCTGGGATCAGTGGGATCTTAAACGGTGCCGTTGAGAACGCAGATCGCGTTTGGCGCATTGTTTTTTTAATTGCGATGGTATTAGGTGGCGTGTTTGCTGTTTATGTTCTTGGCGGGCATGTACCAGAACAGTACAGCGGTTCTGTTGTTTTAGTTATCGTTGCTGGCTTGTTAGTCGGTGTCGGTACGCGTATCGGCAATGGTTGTACTAGTGGTCATGGCATTTGTGGGATAGGGCGTTTCTCAATCCGTTCTGTGGTCGCGACGTGTACTTTTATGGCCACAGCCATGTTAACCGTCTTGCTAGTATCGTGAGGAATAGTGCCGTTATGAAAACTCATGTAATGAAAAGTATTAAGCAAATGTCCGTTGTTGCATTTTCTGGTGTGCTCTTTGGTATTGGTATGGTGGTCTCTGGTATGGCTGAACCGGCAAAAGTGATTGGCTTTCTCGATATTACTGGAGCATGGGATCCAAGCTTAGCCTTTGTAATGGGCGGAGCACTTGCGGTGTTCGTTCCAGCTTATCTTTTATTAATAAAGCCAAGAAGCGAATCTGTGTTTGGTGATGAGATTGTATGCCCAACTTCTAAAGCGATAGACAAAAAGTTAGTCGGTGGTGCTGTACTGTTTGGTATTGGTTGGGGGTTACTGGGTGTGTGTCCTGGTCCTGCGGTTGCCAGCCTTTTCACTGGCAACACACAAGTTCTGCTCTTTATAGCGGCAATGTTGGCTGGGTCATTCACCGCTAAAAGAGTGGTTCGTCAATAAAGAAAGTACTTCAACGTTAAAAATAGTACTTAAACGCTAAAAAGTGAGTGTCGTAGAAACCGGGCAATGGTCACTCAGTTTATAGTCGAGTACATCTTGTGTTTTGAAAACGGTTTGAACACCAGACGACGCCTTTAAATCACCACTCACAATAATGTGGTCTATCACCGAGCGGAATTGGTGGGTTTTATTCGGATTACGATTAGAACGCACTTTACATTCCGCTTTAGTGTCTTTAGTCACTAGCTTTGCACTAGTATTGTCTGATATCACGTCCCATAACCAATCTCCTTGATAACCCAAGTTGTGGTTAAAGTCGCCAAGCACGACATAATGTTGTTTGTTGTCCTCGCGCGCCTTTATCCACTTAGCTAGTGCCTGTCCTTGTTGTTTCACTATCTTACAATCGCGGTTATTACGATACGCGCCACTGCAACCCGCTTTCAGATGTACAGAGAGTAGGTGAGTCTCGTTTTCTTGGTTTGGATTTAAAACAAGGTAGCTCGCGAAGCGCAGCTTGCTGTTGCCTCGTGTGATAGAGAAGTCTGGCTTGTCTAATACGCTTACGCCATTGCGCACGGCAAAGCCTGTGTATTGGTTGGTGTCGTTAAACTGAAGGTGTCGGTTGGAGGCGTTTGAACGATCGGAAAGATAAATAGTGAAGTCATTGCCAACAGCTTTTTGCATTGCAGCGACGCTTTCGACTTCTTGAAAAGCAAGAATGTCGGCTTGTGTTTTATCCACATAGTGGGTCAGTTTTTCAAAATCTTGTGGTGTTCTCGACACTTTTCCACCATCTATAGATAACCATTCTATGTTCCAACTGGTTAGATTGATGGAGTTTTGAGCAAATGAAAGAGAACTAAAAAGTAATATTAACGTAACAAAAAGTGATCGCATTTTGGCCTGTTGCACTCCTATCTTTTAGCGTATTCCTTTCCATCCTTTATCCTACAAGACCTCCAAAAATAGCAAGTAGATTTAGTACCAATTTTGCAATTTTCATGGTTTTCTTCGCAACTGAGATCAACGCCAATAAGATCGATTTCTTCTTGTTCGCTAGCCAATCTTTATTGATCAAAATCAATGTTTTTGAGTGGTGCTTCTCGTTAAATACGCCACAATATATTGTGTTGCTAGAATAAAAAATAACCCCATATAGTGTGTTTGTGGATAACTCTGTGAGTATGCTCGGGTAAGGAGAACAAGGTGAAACCAATCGTAATCAAACGCGACGGATCAAGAGCTCCGTTCAACAGGGATCGTATCCAAGCAGCAGTTGAAGCAGCAGCGGAAAACAAAGATAAAGATGTCGCTATTTATGCTCTTAATGTGGCTCTTGCTGTCGAGTTACAGTTAAGAGAACACGATGAAGTTCACATCCATGAGATTCAAGACTTAGTCGAAAATGAACTCATGCAAGGTCCTTACAAAGCCCTAGCGCGTTCTTACATTGAATATCGCCACGATCGCGACATCGCTCGTGAGAAGCAAAGTGCACTAACTCGCGAAATCGAAGGTTTGATTGAAGAAAGTAATCTGGATCTAATCAACGAGAACGCGAACAAAGACGGCAAAGTAATTCCGACTCAACGTGACTTGTTGGCTGGTATCGTAGCGAAACACTACGCGAAGACGCACATTCTTCCTCGCGATGTGGTTCAAGCGCACGAAGTGGGTGACATTCACTACCACGATTTAGACTACGCACCGTTCTTCCCAATGTTTAACTGTATGCTTATCGATCTTAAAGGCATGCTGACGCATGGTTTTAAAATGGGTAACGCTGAGATTGATACGCCAAAATCAATTTCGACTGCAACAGCGGTAACAGCACAAATCATTGCTCAAGTCGCGAGCCACATTTACGGCGGTACAACCATCAACCGTATTGATGAGGTTCTAGAACCGTACGTAATCACAAGCTACGAGAAACACCTAGAGATTGCAAAAGAGTGGAACATTGCTGAGCCAGAAGAGTTCGCAAAAGCGCGCACTGAGAAAGAGTGTTACGACGCATTTCAATCTCTAGAATACGAAGTAAACACGCTGCATACAGCGAACGGTCAAACCCCATTCGTTACGTTCGGTTTTGGTCTTGGTACAAGCTGGGCATCACGCCTGATCCAGAAATCGATTCTGAAGAATCGTATTGCAGGTCTAGGCAAGAACCGTAAAACAGCGGTATTCCCTAAACTTGTATTCGGCATCAAAGATGGTTTGAACCACAAATCAGAAGATCCAAACTACGACATCAAGCAACTTGCGCTTGAGTGTGCGTCTAAGCGTATGTACCCAGACATTCTTAACTACGACAAAGTAGTGGAAGTAACCGGTTCATTCAAAACGCCAATGGGTTGCCGTAGCTTCCTTGGTACTTACGAAGAAAACGGTGAGCTGATTCACGAAGGTCGTAACAACCTTGGCGTCGTGAGCTTGAACCTTCCTCGTATCGCTATCCGTGCAAACGGAAGCGAAGAGAAATTCTACGAGCTTCTAAATGACCGCCTACGTCTTGCTCGTAAAGCACTAGAGACACGTATCTCTCGCCTTGAAAACGTGAAAGCACGTGTGGCCCCAATCCTATACATGGAAGGCGCATGTGGTGTTCGCTTGAAAGCAGACGACTCAATCGCAGATATCTTCAAGAACGGTCGTGCGTCTATTTCTCTTGGTTACATCGGTGTACACGAGACAATTAACGCGCTATTCGGTACAGAAGCGCACGTTTATGATGACGCTGTTTTGCGTGAAAAAGCGGTCGCTATCATCAAGCATCTAAAAGATGCTGTGAATCAATGGGCTGACGAAACTGGCTATGGCTTCAGCTTATATGCAACGCCAAGTGAAAACCTATGCAGCCGTTTCTGCCGCATCGATGCAAAAGAGTTCGGTGTGATTGATGGCGTAACAGACAAAGGTTACTACACCAACAGCTTCCACTTGGATGTAGAGAAGAAGGTGAACCCATACGACAAGATCGACTTTGAGATGCCTTATCCAGAAATCTCAAGCGGCGGCTTTATCTGTTACGGCGAGTTCCCGAACATGCAACGCAACGTTGAAGCACTAGAAAACGTATGGGATTACAGTTACACCCGAGTGCCTTACTACGGTACAAACACGCCAATTGATGAGTGTTACGAGTGTGGCTACAACGGCGAGTTTGACTGTACAAGTAAAGGCTTCACTTGCCCAAGCTGTGGCAACCATGATTCAACCAAAGTATCAGTAACACGTCGAGTTTGTGGCTACCTAGGCAGCCCAGATGCACGCCCGTTTAACTTCGGTAAGCAAGAAGAAGTGAAGCGCCGAGTTAAACACCTGTAAGGTTTACTACCACTCGTTTTAACACTTTGAAAATCAACTTTAAACAGGTTGATTTTCTCTTTCGCGATAACACAGAGACGCATTATGAATTATCACCAATACTATCCAATTGACGTTGTTAACGGACCAGGTACGCGCTGCACGCTGTTTGTGTCGGGTTGTGTGCATCAGTGCCGTGGCTGTTATAACCAGTCGACGCAACGTTTGGATTCTGGTGCACTTTTCACGCAAGAAGCGGAAGACAAAATCATCGCTGACTTAAACGACACGCGTATCAAACGCCGTGGCTTGTCGTTGTCGGGTGGAGATCCGCTTCACCCTGCTAATGTGCCTCATATTTTGAAGATAGTGAAAAGGGTGAGAGAGGAGTGCCCAGGTAAAGACATTTGGGTTTGGACTGGCTACACGCTGACGGAACTGAATGACGCGCAAAGGGAAGTGGTGCAATACATCGATGTTTTGATTGATGGTAAGTTTGAACAAGACAAGAAAGACCTCAATCTCGAATGGCGTGGCAGTTCAAACCAAATCATTCATCGCTTTACGGACATCTAATCAAGCATTCTCCGCACATAAAAAGGGCTCACGCGTGCATAACGGGTGAGCCCTTTTGGTGTGAGTTCGTTAATGTCTTTTTGGTTACGCCGTCACCGATTGGTCATCTTCAACCATATTATTTATCCAACGTTTAGATTGAATACGGTAAGTCGTCAGTACGCCTTTCACTAACTCTTCCGCGAGCAGAGACATCAAGACAAAATGCAAAGGCAGCCCTAACACCATGCCTGTGTAATAAGTAAGGGGGATGCCAATAGCCCACTGACCGAACGTGTCGATGAAAATGCTATAGCGAATATCAGCGCCACTCTTTAGTACGCCGCCAATCCCAACCATGTTAAACACCCTCAAAATCATACCTAGCGCCATGACTAAACATACGTTAAGTGCCATGTCTGCATCGGTTAACGGGCTCAGTACCAATAGGTGATGAATCATGGGCGAGCTCAACCACACTAGGAAAAACAGCAAGGTGGCTAAGATTGCGCTGGTTAACACATACCACCACGCCGTTTTCTCGACTCGGTCATAATGTTTTGCACCAATATCATTCCCAAGAAGAACGGATGCAGCGACCGCAAATCCCATAAAGGTTGAAATCAGTACCCCTTCAATCGGTGATAAGAATGAGATGATCGCCAGTTCTGAAACGCCCAATTGACCATAGATGATGCTGTAAACGATCAATCCACCAGTCCAAAGCGCATCGTGGACCAACATGGGTAAAGAAACCTTAAAGTACTTTTTTCGATACTGTTTTAAGCGGCCTTGTACCCAATCGAACTTAGTCGGAATTAGGTAAGCATATCGTTTGTAGAAAAAATAAATCAAGACGGCGGTTTGGAAAAATCGAGAAACAAAACTACCTACGGCTGCACCAAATACGCCCCATTGAGGGAAACCAAATAAACCAAAAATCAAAACATAATTAAGCGCGACGTTAACGACAATGGCGGAGATACTAACGTTGGTTGCCAGTTTGGTTTGGCCCACGGAGCGCAATACCGCTTCAATCGGTACTACTATCGCCGTAGCAATGAGGCTAAAGCCCGTAACCACAAGATAATCACGTGCATAAGTGACGTATTCAGGATCGTCTGACATAAAAGAGACGATCTCTTCATCAAAAATCGCATAAAGAACGATAAACGGCAGCGTCACCAAAATGGAAATAAACCAAGATTGCGCCAACGTTCTGCGAATTCCGGCTAGGTTTCCTGAGCCGTAGTATTGAGAAGCAAGTATGGTAACTGCACCGCACAGGCCAAAGACAACCGCTAGGTTGAAGAAAAATATACGATTTCCAACCCCAACTGCTGCCGTTGCAGATTCACCGAGTAGGCTTACCATGAAAATATCCACGACGCCGAGCAAAGCAAAAAGCATGGACTGAAGTGAAACAGGTAGGCCAATCGTAATCAGCTTTTGCCAAAATGCTTTATCGATGTATTCGCGTGTTAAGAGCATCGCATTTCTCCTTAAAGATTAATGCGAGTAGTTTATCCTCATGATTTGGCGGTGTATTTTTCAAAGGAATCCAAAACCTTTTTAAAACTCTCTACTAACGCACATGTGAGCCAATAAATCATGGAAGATAAACAAGAACGCTACGCGATTTCAGAAAAAACTTATCAAGAGTTTATTGATCACAGTCGAGTATTAGCACTTGAGGAGAGAGGCATTGTGCAGTGCGGCATTGCCACTTGTCGTGACTTCTTCTCTGTTTATCGTAAAAACCAAAAGAAACACATGCTGCTCTATACGGTGCGTGGTAAAGGGTGGCTAGAGAGTGGGACTTATCGATACGATTTGGAACCGGGCTCGTTGATTACAGTACCCGCAGGTGTTGAAAACGGTTTTGGTATAGAAGAAGAACCTTGGCAGATCGCGTGGCTTTTTCTTGCTCCTGATAGAGAGTGGCCGATATTAGAATGCGATGTTCGCTACCAGCTTTCATCTACACCTGAAGTGATGTATGCATGTATCCAAACGTTACTACGCAGCATTAACCTTCCAATCGATTATGGTGGTGCGGTAGGTGAGCATAGTGTGGCTCAGTTAGAGCTGATGTTAAACATGCCGCCCTCAGAGTCGATATCACGCAGCCAATTGAGGCTTCGGCGTGTATTTGACCTTGTCCAACGTCAGCTCCATAAGGATTGGAGCGTTGAGCAGGTGGCGGCTCTATATCCATGTTCGGAGCCTCATTTGCATCGACTGACTCAAAAGCAGTTTGGTCGAAGCCCAATGGCACATTTAACGCGTATGCGCATGGAATATGCTGCTAGGTTACTTCGTTCAACAGAATGGCCAATTCAGCATATTGGAGAAATAGTCGGATATCCGACCAGCGCTAACTTTAGTACACGTTTTAAAGCGTGGTCGACCATGACACCAAGAGAGTTTAGAAAAAACGGTAGAGTGGATTGGTACAACGAGGAGTGAATCGTTCTTTTTCTGAACGATAGAGCGCACAAAACTCACCGCAATCCAGAATTTTGTTCTCTAATTGATGAAATAAGTGAAAAATCATTTCGTCATTTTTTGCGATGGTGTTAACGTGAGGTTCGGTACTTGAATTTCAAAGGGTTATGACTTTCATGTTTTCTAATCTCCCAACTCCCGTATTAGATCCTATTTTATCTCTATCCGTTGCATACCGTAACGATGAACGTCCAAACAAGGTTGACCTTGGCATTGGCGTATACAAAAACAGCGCAGGCGAAACGCCGATTATGAAAGCCATTCAAATGGCGCAGGATGTCGTTGTTGAAACTCAAAAAACCAAGTCTTATGTTGGTCTTGCAGGTTGCGAAGAATTTAATAAAAGCATGATCGATTTGCTACTGACGGGAACGTCTGCAATGGATCGTGTTGCAGCTATTCAAACGCCAGGTGCAAGTGGTGCGCTGCGTATGCTCGGTGATCTAATGAAGATCGCACAGCCAGATACGACGGTTTGGATTTCCAACCCAAGCTACGTAAACCACAAGCCAGTGATGGAAGCAGCAGGCCTTAAAGTTAAGTTCTACCACTATTTCTCTTCGGAAACGAAACAAGTAGACACCGAAAAAATGATGGATGATCTTGCGAAAGCTGGGCCTTCAGATGTGGTACTTCTTCATGGTTGTTGCCACAACCCAACTGGTGCGGATATTGACTTCTCTGCTTGGCAAGCCATTACAGAATTGTCGCAGAAGAACGGTTTCATCCCATTTGTGGACATTGCTTACCAAGGCTTCGGTGATGGCCTAGAAGAAGACGCAAAAGGCCTTCGTTTTATGGCAGATAACGTTGAAGAGATGTTGATTACTACTTCATGTTCGAAGAACTTTGGTCTGTACCGTGAACGAACTGGTGCAGCGATTGTGGTTGGTAAGAACATGCATGATGTAACCAATGCAAAAGGTAAACTCCTCACTCTAGCTCGCTCGACTTACACGATGCCACCCGACCATGGTGCAGCTTTAGTTAAGACCATTCTGCAAGATGACAATCTCACTTCCGTTTGGAAGCAAGAATTGAGTGAAATGCAACATCGTTTGGTTAGCCTTCGTCAAAGTTTGTGTAACGAGTTGAGAAACAACCATAATACAGATCAATTTGATTTCATTGAGGGTCACAAAGGCATGTTTACTGTGCTAGGCTTTAGTGGAAACCAAATGGCGCAACTGCGTGAAGATTATGGCATTTATGGTGTTGGCGATGGTCGAATTAACATTGCCGGACTTACCGAAACTCATATTCCATACGTAGCGGACGCAATTAAGAAAGTATCTCAAGCTTAATTGGAGTGTGGATGAAAAACTGGAAACTGATTCTGCCGCTTATGATGAGCGGCAGTTTAATTGCTTGTACGTCAACTCAAACGACGCAGGAACCTGTTGAGCCAGAGTCGCCAAAGGTCGAAGAGCCCGTTAAAGTCGAGCCAGAAGTGAAACCTGATGTAGATCCAAAGCCAGAGGTGGAGCCCAAACCAGAAGCGAAACCTGAGAAAAAACCGGAACCAAAGCCTAAGAAGCCAGTCAAGGTCACAAAAACACCCGATGGCATGTTAATTCTTGGTTCTGAAGAATGGGTTTATGTTCCTGAAATTGACCAGACTTTCAAGGCTAGAGTCGATACAGGTGCGACAACATCATCAATTAGTGCGACTGACATTGTTCCGTTTGAGCGTGATGGTAAAGACTGGGTTAAATTTAAGATAGATTTAGGTGACAAAGACACCAAAGAATTTAAAGTACCCGTTGAGCGCTGGGCTAAAGTTAAGCAGTCTTCGTCAGAAGAGGTGGATAAACGAGCGGTGGTAAAAGCCTACATTACCGTTGGGGATCACAAAGAAAAGACAGAGTTTACGTTAGCGGATCGCGGACATATGACGTTTCCAATTTTGCTTGGTCGAAGCTTTTTTAGAGATATCGCCGTTGTAGATGTATCGAAAAAATATGTGCAAGATAAACCTAAAAAAACCGCTAAAAACTGATGTATTACAGCTAGTTTCTGCTACAAGCTAATGATTCGTGATTAACAAAAAATGGCCTCCAAAATTGGAGGCCATTTTTATTGAATCATATGCTTGCTTGTGATGCCCTGGTAGTCATAGTCATGTCCACTAAAATGCAAAACGAGCAGACATTACAATTTGCTGGCCATAGACACCATTATTTTTGAAATCTGCACCAAGCGATAGTTGCTGAGTTGAGTGGAATCGTGCGCCCAGATTGTAAATGGTGTTCGAATCGTCATTATCTATGATTTGGCCGATACGGCCATGTAGCTCAACATTTTGCATAAACCAAATACGAGTGCCAATATTCACTTCCGTGCGCCACTCGTCGCCCACTTTATCACTGCCGTTCTCTTTAATGTTGTGTACCAACATTTGGCCATAAATATCTGCAAATTGGCCTGCTGGCCCATTAAAGCCTATACCACCAGCAATGTCCCAGTCTCCGCTGAATTCACTGTCTGCGCGAGCAATGAAATGGGTATTCTCTGTAAAGTAGGTATTGAACTCGCCACCAAATGTACCAGGGCTAGTGCCCATGCGAAATTCCATCGTGTTGTAGTTGAAATTATTTGCGTGTGCGGAAAGTGGCAAAATAGCACACAAACCAAAGGCTGCAACCTTTAGAGCTTTACCTAGCATGGTGTCTCCGGGCAAGATGATTAAAATGAACAAAAAAATGGTCTGCAAAAAGCAGACCAAGATTGATAAAGCTATCATTTTAAGTGCTTGCCGTCACTATTTAGCTGTAATCGTCACTACATCATGTTGATATGCACAGCAATCGGGGTTTGTTTTACATGACCACGAGTTGTTCGACTTCAATCTCTGGTTTGTTCCCGCCTTCAAATTCGCCAAACAGACGGACTTTAGTCGTGTGATCAATCGGAGTATTTAGCTGAATATCGTCATCGAGTTCGACCATCACTTCACCGGAACCATCGCTAAAGACAAACTTATCCGCGCGAACTTGACGCAATAAGTTACCTTCAACGACCACATCTTTTTCAGTAAACATATTGGAGTCGTTTAGCAAGGCATCCAATTTTTCCACAGTGACAGGACCGTTAAACTGCAAGTTTGATTGGTTTTGAGCGTTATCTTTCGCGAACGCGATAGAAGGAGCAATAGCTAAGGCGGCGATTGTTGCGATAATTGTATTCTTTTTCATGTTACATCCTCATCGGTTTGTTTTGATGGGGTCATTAAAACAGGGCTTGTTTGAACCAATGATGATTTCAACATTCATATTCTATTCATTTGCTTGAGTAAGTGGGGACGATGACGTTATGATTGTTCATCTTCCTCTATTCCTTACAAACATTCATGAAATCAGCGATCCCATCTTTAATGGTTCAAGGCACCACTTCGGATGCCGGAAAAAGTGTCCTTGTGGCAGGTTTATGCCGTGTATTAGCACGAAAAGGGATAAATGTTGCCCCATTTAAGCCACAAAACATGGCACTAAATAGTGCGGTAACCAAAGATGGCGGTGAAATAGGTCGAGCACAGGCCGTTCAGGCACAGGCGTGTAATATTGAGCCAACTGTACATATGAATCCGGTTTTAATTAAACCTAACAGTGATACAGGTGCTCAGATCATTTTGCAGGGTAAGGCGATTTCCAATATGGATGCGGCTGGCTTTCATGATTACAAGAAAGTGGCGATGGACACGGTGTTAGATTCCTTCTCTCGTCTGACTCAAGAATTTGATTCGATCATTATCGAGGGCGCGGGGAGTCCTGCTGAAATCAATTTACGAGAAGGCGATATTGCAAACATGGGTTTTGCTGAGGCCGCTGATGTACCAGTGATCATTGTTGCTGATATTGATCGTGGTGGAGTGTTTGCACATTTGTACGGAACACTTGCGCTACTTTCTGAATCTGAACAAGCGCGAGTAAAAGGATTTGTTATCAACCGTTTTCGAGGTGATATTCGTTTATTGCAATCGGGCCTCGATTGGCTAGAAGAAAAAACAGGTAAACCTGTACTTGGTGTACTTCCTTTTCTCCATGGTTTGAATTTAGAAGCAGAAGACGCGATCACTGCGCAGCAAGAGTTGCACTCTGAGGTAAAACTGAATGTTGTTGTGCCTGTTTTAACCCGGATTAGTAATCATACTGATTTTGATGTGCTGCGATTGAATCCAGACATCAATCTACGTTATGTAGGTAAAGGCGAAAAAATAGATAAAGCCGACCTGGTTATTTTGCCTGGGACCAAATCAGTGAGAGACGATCTGGAGTATCTAAGAAGCCAAGGGTGGGATAACGATATCTTGCGTCATATTCGTCTTGGTGGAAAAGTGATTGGTATCTGTGGCGGCTACCAGATGCTTGGAAACTTGATTGATGATCCAAACGGCGTCGAAGGCCAACCAGGTCAAAGCGAAGGACTTGGGTTGCTTGATATCACTACGACGCTAACTAACAGCAAACAGCTTACAAACACACAAGCACAGCTTTCTCTTAACGGCAAAACAGCCAATGTAAAGGGTTATGAAATCCACGTAGGGCGAAGTGAAGTACGGGGCCTGCAACCTCTTACATTCAGTTCCGGTGAAGCGGAGGGGGCGATCAGCGAGTGTGGCCAAATCATGGGAACCTACCTTCACGGGTTCTTTGACGAGGCAGATGTCTTAAGCCTGGTATCAGAATGGGTAAACGGCACCCAAATCAAACAACAAGACTTTGAAGAGTTAAAGGAGCAAGGCATTAATCGCATCGCAGATGCGATAGAACAACATATGCGCCTTGATTTTTTGTTTAAATAGCACATTAACTGATTGAACTTTATATTCAAATAACCTGTTCTTTCGCTTGCCTTGTATTGGAGTATCTCTATGAAAGCATGGAAACAGCATGCTTGCCTTGCGGCAGTATTAAGCATTTCATTTTCAGCAAACGCAGCAACGAACCTAAAAGTGTATGCAGCCTCTTCTATGACGAATGCGATTAACGAGATCGCGCAAAACTTTGAAGAAAAGTATGACGTTTCTATCACTCCCGTTTATGGTGGTTCTTCTTCTATCGCTCGACAAATTATCAATGGCGCACCAGCGGATGTATTCATTTCTGCGAACACGAAATGGATGGATTATTTGGTCGATAAAGACGTCATTTTTCGTGACAATGTCACAAATCTAGTGCGCAATAGCTTAGTGTTGATTGCTCCCCAGTCTTCAGAATTAACCTCATTTAACTTTTCTGATGCAAAGGCATGGGAGAAGGCATTGCATGGAAATCGTCTTGCTTTAGGCAATCCGACGTCAGTACCTGCTGGTATGTACGCGAAAGAGTCATTGACTACACTGGGTGTATGGAAAGCGGTTCAAACTCACGTCGCACCAGCAAAGAATGTGCGCTTAGCTTTGGCGTTGGTTGAACGTGGAGAAGCGCCTTTAGGTGTGGTCTACAAAACCGATGCTCAGTTAACTGATAAAGTCAAAATTGTCGGCGAATTTGCGAGTGATACGCATGCGGCTATTGTGTACCCGGCTGCAATTGTGAATGATTCTACTGAGTCGGAGCAGTTCTTCCAATACCTAAAATCGGACGAAGCCGCACGCGTTTTTGCTCAATATGGCTTTCAGCAATAAACCGGCCTTCAATTATAGGAACGAAGCGTGACAGAACTGGAATACCAAGCCTTAATGTTAAGCCTCAAAGTAGGCGCGTACGCAGTACTTTGGCTGATTCCTCTCGGCGTTTTTCTTGCTTGGCTACTTTCTCGAAAAACGTTCTTTGGTAAATCGATTCTCGATAGCTTAATTCATTTACCACTGGTATTGCCGCCAGTGGTAATCGGCTATTTATTGTTGATTTCTTTAGGACGACAAGGGGTCCTTGGAAAGTGGCTCTATGAAAACTTAGGGGTAGTATTTAGCTTTAATTGGAAAGGGGCAGTAGTCGCTTGTATTGTCGTGGCTTTGCCTTTGATGGTTCGTTCAGTACGCTTAAGCTTAGATAGCGTCGACCCTAAATTGGAGCACGCAGCCTCTACGTTAGGCGCTTCTCCTTTAAAAGTGTTTCTCACCATCACGTTACCACTGACCATTCCCGGAATTATTACGGGCACGATGCTGTCATTTGCTCGTAGTCTTGGCGAATTCGGGGCGACGATCAGTTTCGTCTCTAACATTCCGGGTGAGACCCAAACGATTCCGCTGGCAATGTACAACTTTATTGAAACGCCAGGTGCAGAAATGCAGGCGGCTCGTCTGTGTATCATTTCTATCGCGTTAGCCTTGTCTACATTAATGATCTCTGAATGGCTAAATCGTAAAGCGGCAAGCAGATTGGGTGCGAAGCAATGACGATTAAAGTCCAATTTAAACAAATGCTTGGTGAGACTGACTTCGACATCAAACTTAAGTTACCCTGTAATGGAATTAGTGCCTTGTTTGGACGATCTGGTGCAGGTAAAACGACGTTGATTAACATCATCAGCGGATTGGTCACTCCAAGGCAAGGGTATGTTGCGGTTGGTGAGCATGTTTTGTTTGACAGTGAACAGGGAATCAACCTACCAACGCACAAGCGTGGTATTGGTTATGTGTTTCAGGATTCACGTCTGTTTCCTCACTATTCGGTTCAAGGCAATTTGTTATATGGCGTTAAAGAAAAAGATGACGAGTATTTTGATGCAGTCACCGAACTCTTGTCTATCAAACCGTTACTAAAGCGCTTTCCGGTATCACTTTCTGGTGGTGAAAAGCAACGTGTTGCGATTGCGCGCGCATTGCTATCTAAACCCAATTTGCTTTTGATGGATGAGCCACTTGCCTCACTCGATATGCCAAGAAAGCGTGAGGTAATGCCTTTTCTTGAGGAGTTGTCGGAGAAGGTAAATATCCCTATTATCTATGTCACACACAGTCTCCAGGAAATTTTAAGGCTTGCTCAGCACCTTGCAATTATTGACCAAGGTAAAATTTCGAGTTCAGGTAAGCTTGAGGAAGTGTGGGCTTCTCATGCTATGCGTCCATGGCAATCTTTCTCAGATCAAAGCAGCTTATTTGAAGGCCGGATTGCTGAACATCATGCACGTTATGCACTGACTTGTATCAGCCTTGCACCTAATGTATTCCTGTGGGTGCAAAAGATCGACGGAACACCAGACACGCCAATACGCTTGCAAGTGCGTGCCAACGACGTTTCTATCACGCTCGAGCAACCCAAGGCGACGTCGATTCGAAATATTTTGCCTGCTATTGTCGATTCCATCGAGGCGTTTAACGCAGCCGATGACAAGCAGAGTATTAATGTATCACTCAAGCTAGACGAGAAATGTTATTTGTGGGCAACGATCACACCGTGGGCCCTTGATGATCTCAACCTAAAAGTTGGTAGCCGTGTTTTTGCACAAATTAAAGGTGTCAGTGTGACACAAAAAGATATGGCACTAGCGCCTCATTAACCGTTTAGACTGATTTACGCTTCATGATCAAAAAAGGCCGCAAAGTGCGGCCTTTGTTACTAGAAGAATGTCGGAATTACTTCGCGAATACTTCTTTGAATTCACGCTTAAGAAGTGGGTCACGACGTGCTTTCTTAAGTTGCTTAACCATGTCTTTCACACAGTTGTGAAGCACATTATCAAGTAGTTGAGCACGGTATTCTTCTTTATCTTCATCTGTCATGTTTTCTGGCAGATTAAGAGTCGGAAACTCTTCCATCACATTAATACCAGCGAATGCTTGGCCTACAGAAACTAGAGCATGAAACTGTTCAAAGTTGTCTAGAATGTTCTGTGCACTTGCTGGCATTTCGTCCCATGATTCACGTACCGCTTCTTCAGACACTTCATGGATAGAGGTAACCATTTCGAACATTTGCTCTGGAACTTCGTCAAATTCGATAACTTTACGTAGCTCTGGAGAAATGCTGGCTAGATCGATTTTTTTGCTTTCGCTGTTAGTTGCTTCTGACATGGTGTGTCTCTCATTACAAAAAGGCGGGAATATTAATACCAAATGCATCAAATAGCTATACCCATTAATCCACAAGATGACCAAAGTGAATGAGTTTGTTGAACTTCTGCTCACAGGCCATGATTAGATAGGGTAACGTCCAGTCTAACTGCTTTATGCAATGGATTCCGTGATATTCAAACAAAAATATAGCACTTAATTATGAGTCGAATGCAACAACTCTATGAGTATGGTATATGTTTAATAAAGACATAATTAAAAATGGAACGCGTTATGCAACCGACAGGGACATCGATGCGAATCCTTCTGGTTGACGATGTTCAGCTAGACAGGATGCAGTTGGCTATTCGTCTAAAGCAACTTGGACATATTGTAAAAGCCGTAGGTAGTGGACTAGAGGCGTTAAATACCTACGAGAGTTTTGATCCGGAACTGGTGTTACTCGATATATCAATGCCAGATATGAACGGTTTTGAAGTCTCTCTTCATATAAGAGAAACGTTTCCGGATTGGATCCCTATTATTTTCTTGAGTAGTCACGAAGAGCCAGAAATGATTGCTAAAGCCATAGACGCGGGCGGTGATGACTATTTAATTAAGCCGGTAGATAAACTGGTACTGAACTCTAAACTTATCGCAATGCAGCGTATTGCTCATATGAGACGAGAGCTTAAGCAAGCGACAGCTCAATTGGAGCAAGTTAATCAACTTTTGACTCAGCAAGCGAATGAAGATGGCCTAACCAAACTCTATAACCGCCGTTATATCGACCATAAGTTGGAATCGATGGTTGCATGGCATGGCCGTCACAATATGCCAATGGCTTTGATTCTATTGGACGTCGATTTTTTTAAACCGTTTAATGATAATTACGGTCATATTGAAGGCGACCGTTGCTTGCAAGCGATTGCGAATCAACTAAAGGCGACGTTTTGTCGCTCTGGGGAATATGTAGGTCGATATGGTGGAGAAGAGTTTGTTGTGTTGCTAGGGTGTACCGACACTCAAACAGCAGAAAGAGAAGCCGAGCGTATACAAGAGGCTATGTATTTTCTCGATTACCCACATGAGTATTCTAGTGTGTCAAATAGAGTGACAGTGTCACAGGGCGTTTTTGTTTTTCAACCAACAGGGAAAGAAGTGCAATCAGACTTGTATGCAACCGTTGATAAAGCACTATATACATCAAAATCTTTGGGAAGAAACACACATACTGTAGTTAATTCTTTTTAAAACAAAGTCTTATGAATGCCACTTTTTTGTTGCGTTGTCACGTTTTGGTAATTCTTTTAAAGTTAACTCAAAGTAAGATAGGCAAACAGTGCGAACGGAATGTCGCAATCGGGCGTATACCTTATACCTTTGATTAGATAGATAACATCGGGATAGTGGCAACGATGAGTGCAGTTATTATGCTGATGGGGAAGTTCGGTTTTGTTTTAAACCCAGACAAGCTTGTTAACTTTCACGATTGGTGAGGGTCTAACGAAGCTTTATGCAGTTACGTCCGGCCTTTTTCGCTTTGTAAAGTGCTTCGTCCGCTGATTTAATAACGTCCAGAGGAGCTTGCCCATTCCGGCTATCAGCAACTCCGAAACTTGCGGTAACAAAAACCGACTTTCTTTTCGAACTGTTGCTACCACGACGTTTTTGTCCTTGTTTATGGTTCTCAGGGCGAGATTCTTCATCGCGTAATATCATCTCGTATTCTGCAATCGATTTGCGAGATTCTTCCAAAAAGTTCTTACATTCGTCAGCGTATTTGCCTTTAAAAACGATGGTAAATTCTTCTCCGCCAAATCGATAAACTTTTGCGCCGCCTGGGGTTTTAGTGAGGCGCGAAGCGACCATTTTTAGAACGTCATCACCAGTATCGTGACCGTAGGTGTCGTTAAACTTTTTAAAATGGTCAACATCAAGCATTGCGATCGTGAACTTCTTACCCATGTGTTTTAGATCGAGATCAAGTGCACGTCTGCTTGGAATCAGCGTTAGGCTATCGGTGAAAGCCAGTTGATGGCTAGCGGAAGCGGCATAAATAATGATAAGCAGCCCTGTTAGCGTAAACATGGTGCTTGATATGTACTGCACATCAAAGAAAATGAACGTCGCAGACGCCAATACCATGGCAGAGTAGGTCATCGCATGAATAATTTCATTCTTCTTTAAAACAAGGATTCCAAGAAAACAGACAATACCCACGCAATATAAAACAAGAATTAAAGGCAGTTTAGAGACCGTAGGTACAATAAATAAAATACCGCTTGTCCATTGTTCAAACCCTCCTTCAACGTAATATGCTAGCGTTAGATAAGACCAAAGAACGAACATTGCTAACATCAAGATGTAAGTCAACATGGCTCTAGAGTCAAAACCTTCTTTACTAAACAAAAATACCGTAAGAAACGAGACAGGAAGTAACGTGGTTAAAATGGTTAGCTCAAGTAAAGCGGTACCACTTTGAAGCGGGACTTGTAGGCGGTGCTGTATCACAAAATAGGCTAGCAACATTGCCAAGCACACCATGGACTCTCTGCCTTGCTTAAATGAATAACAAAGGAGTAGCGCACAACCTAATAGTATGTACGGCAAGTTTGCGGCAATGCCCCAGTTTGCCTGAGTCATCTGAATAATGCTGTCCATGCCCGAACTCACTATGCCCAGTAGCAAAAAAGGGAATAAGAATCTGAAGCCTGATGAAGTCATTGACGATGAGGACATCTATTACAAACTGCCTGAAAATAGTTGACTATATAATTGGTTAGGTAAATCGTTTTATCAATATGGATATTTATCCGTTATTGAATTTCGAACTTTGAGAACTAGCAAGAATACGTCTATTTGTTCCTTTTCCCAAGTATTTTGGAAGACATTACGGCAAAAAGAGAGAGATTGATTAAATTAAGAGCAATCAATAAGTTGTTATAAACAAGTCGTTGCTATACTCATTTCATAGGAAAAAGGAGATTTACAGATGCAGATAAGCTCAGATGTGCACAATTACATGGAAACATTAGTAGGCCAGGTTCTCAGTTTGCCCGAATTTTTAGAACAGTATGACAACGAACAGTTAGCCGATATTGCTTGCCTTGCGCTTATCCAGCTCAAGCCTGTCTATATCCGTCATGATATTGATTTTTTGTCTTCACTTCCTGAACAAAAATTAAGCCAGTTTAAGCAAAGCGCGGATATAGCGGTGAAAAACGCCGCAGAAATGGTGAAAGAAGACAGGCGTAAGAACCGAGAGTATGATGTGCCTGTAATTTTTTCCCATACTAGTTATGATGATGACAAAGAGTTGGATTGGTATGAAAAACCGATCCTTAACGTTAATATCAAGTAAGAGTCGCTCAGTTGACTAGTGAGTTGACCCAAGGAGGAATCGTGGGATTTTTTTCGCGTTTGTTTGGTGGTAGTGAGAAAACCGCTGAAGCTAAAACTATCGAGCCAGTTGAGTATAAAGGTTTCTTTATTTACCCAGAGAGCCTTTCAGAGGGCGGACAATATCGCATCGCTGGTCGAATAGAAAAGCATGACAATGATGAAGTGAAAACACATCGGTTTATTCGCTCCGATTTACTTGGCTCAGAGCAAGATGCCAATGACCTTATGTTGAAGAAATCTCAAATGTTTATTGATCAAATGGGCGATAAAATCTTCGACTAGCAATTTACTGCAATTTGATTCCAGTCATCTTAAAAAGAGCCATTAGTGTATATGCTAGTGGTTCTTTCTTTTTAACGCTTAAATCTCTGTTAAGTCAGTATTTAATCGTTACCTGGTTAGACCTCAGTCTAGTACGGTGTTGCGTTGTTATTTTTCGAGCACAGAGCGACAATCATTCATTACTTAGCGTTATATGTAATGAAATTTAGTATTTAAATTACAAAACACTTGAAGTAATGAGACGCGTTCGATACAAACAGAATAATAACAGGGCTGTTAGTCAAGGTGTTATTGTGCAAATGGGTGTCCCCAAACATCATCTTTCGTTTGCAATTGTCTTGCGTGGTAAACAGATAGAAATAAAAAAGAATTAGAGTAGAGCGACGCTCTGTTTTGGGACTAATTTATTGATATGTATACAAGGAGTATGCGTTTTGCAAATCGGTGTACCTAAAGAGATACTCGCGGGTGAATCGCGAGTGGCTGCATCGCCGAAGTCGGTTGAGCAGTTAATAAAATTGGGATTCGATGTCGCGATTGAATCCCAAGCGGGGGTGCTAGCGAGTTTCGATGATGCCGCTTATGAAGCAGCTGGTGCGAAAATCGTTTCTAGTGAAGAAGTTTGGGCATCTGGCCTTATTTTAAAAGTTAATGCGCCAATTGTGGATGATGAGCAAGGCATTGACGAAATTGCGTTACTGCAAGATGGATCAACACTGGTTAGCTTTATTTGGCCGGCTCAAAATGCTGAGTTGATGGAACAACTTTCAAGTAAGAACATTAACGTTCTTGCCATGGATTCCGTTCCTCGTATCTCACGTGCACAAGCCTTAGACGCGCTATCTTCGATGGCTAATATCGCTGGTTATCGTGCAGTGGTTGAGGCAGCTCATGAGTTTGGTCGTTTCTTTACAGGTCAAATTACGGCTGCCGGTAAAGTACCTCCAGCGAAAGTATTGGTTGCGGGTGCTGGCGTCGCTGGCTTGGCGGCTATCGGTGCTGCAGGTAGCTTAGGTGCCATTGTCCGTGCGTTTGACGTCCGCCCAGAAGTAAAAGAGCAAGTTGAATCGATGGGCGCTGAGTTCCTGACCGTTGACTTTCAAGAAGAGTCAGGCTCTGGGGATGGCTACGCAAAAGAAATGTCTGATGACTTCAACAAAAAAGCGGCAGAATTATACGCAGAGCAAGCTAAAGATGTTGATATCATTATTACGACCGCGCTCATCCCTGGTAAACCTGCGCCGAAGTTGATCACCAAAGAAATGGTCGACAGCATGAAAGCGGGCAGTGTAATTGTTGACTTGGCAGCCGCTAATGGCGGTAACTGTGAATATACAGTGAAAGACCAAGTTATCATGACGGATAACGGGGTAAAAATTGTTGGTTACACTGACATGGTTGGTCGTTTGCCTACACAATCTTCTCAGCTTTACGCGACAAACCTTGTTAACCTTCTAAAACTGCTGTGTAAAGAGAAAGATGGCAACATCAATATTGATTTTGAAGATGTTGTTATCCGTGGCGTTACCGTGGTGAAAGAAGGTGAAGTTACTTGGCCAGCGCCACCAATTCAGGTTTCAGCTCAGCCGCAAGTGAAACAAGAACAGCCTGCGAAGCCAGAGCCTAAAGTAGAAGAACCTACGTCTCCAACGAAGAAAATTATTGGTGTGGCAGCGGCTGTTGGAGCCTTTGCATGGGTTGCATCGGTTGCTCCGGCAGCGTTTCTTTCTCACTTTACTGTATTTGTTCTAGCGTGTGTTGTCGGATACTACGTAGTATGGAATGTTACCCATGCACTTCATACTCCACTAATGTCAGTAACGAATGCTATCTCTGGCATTATTGTCGTTGGTGCATTACTGCAAATTGGACAAGGTAATGGCGTCGTTTCGTTCCTATCTTTTATTGCCGTATTGATCGCGAGTATCAATATCTTCGGTGGTTTCACCGTCACCAAGCGTATGCTTGAAATGTTCCGCAAAGATAAATAGGAGTCACAATGTCTGCAGGATTAGTACAAGCAGCTTACATTGTTGCTGCATTATTTTTCATCATGAGTTTGGCGGGGCTTTCAAAGCAAGAGTCTGCTCGTAATGGTAACTACTACGGTATCGCTGGTATGACGATCGCGCTGATAGCGACGATCTTTAGCCCAGATGCGCAAGGTTTTGGTTGGATCATTATCGCGATGGCGATAGGTGGTGCGATCGGTATTTTCTATGCGAAGAAAGTAGAAATGACCGAGATGCCAGAACTGGTTGCGATTCTACACAGCTTTGTAGGTTTAGCTGCGGTTTTAGTTGGCTACAACAGCTACCTAGATGCGCCAGAAGCAGCAACACATGCTGAGCATGTTATCCACCTTGTAGAAGTATTCTTGGGTGTGTTCATCGGTGCCGTAACTTTCACCGGTTCAATTGTCGCATTTGGTAAGCTGCGTGGTGTGATTTCTTCGTCGCCACTTAACCTGCCTCATAAGCACAAAATGAACCTCGCAGCGGTTGTTATTTCTACGCTTCTTATGATCTACTTCGTAAAAGCAGATGGCAGCATGTTCGCTCTTATTGTGATGACTTTGATCGCGTTCGCATTCGGCTACCATTTAGTCGCTTCAATCGGTGGTGCAGATATGCCAGTTGTTGTCTCTATGTTGAACTCATACTCAGGTTGGGCAGCAGCGGCAGCAGGTTTCATGCTAGCAAATGATCTATTGATTGTAACAGGTGCTTTGGTAGGTTCATCAGGTGCGATTCTTTCTTACATCATGTGTAAAGCAATGAACCGTTCGTTTATCAGTGTTATTGCCGGTGGTTTTGGTCAAGAGATAGTGATTTCAGGTGACGAAGAGCAGGGCGAATATCGTGAAACAACGGCTGAAGAAGTTGCAGAGATGTTGAAGAACTCAAAATCAGTAATCATCACTCCAGGATATGGCATGGCAGTAGCTCAGGCACAATACCCTGTTCATGAAATTACTGATGTACTTCGTTCACAAGGTATTGAAGTTCGCTTTGGGATTCACCCAGTAGCGGGTCGTCTACCGGGGCATATGAATGTGTTACTCGCTGAAGCAAAAGTACCGTATGATATCGTTCTTGAAATGGATGAAATCAATGATGACTTTGCAGAAACCGATACCGTATTGGTTATCGGTGCTAACGATACGGTCAACCCAGCCGCACTGGAAGATCCGAACAGCCCAATCGCTGGTATGCCCGTATTGGAGGTATGGAACGCGAAAAACGTAGTGGTATTCAAGCGCTCAATGAACACTGGTTACGCAGGAGTACAGAACCCACTGTTCTTCAAAGAAAATACATCAATGCTATTTGGTGATGCGAAAGAAAGTGTTGAGTCTATTTTTAAAGCACTTTAACCATTCTTGATTTAAAACTATACAGGGTCAGCAATCGCTGGCCCTTTTTTGTTCCGTTTCAATGTTATAGTAATGCAAATCCTTCTGTTAGCAGATGTCAATTGCTTGTAGATTGATGTATAGTTTTGGCTAATGTAACAAGTGACGGTAACAGTTTGATTAAAAAGTTTTTGCTCGGTTTTGCAACTGTATTGCCGCTTTTTTCGGCACCTGCATTTTCCGATTCACTACCAGAAAGAATAGATACGTTTACAGAGCTATTTAACTATGAAGTAGCTCTTAAGTCGTACGATATTCGTATTCTGCAATCAAATTATCCTACCAAGTTACTTGCGCCAGATTCGCTTCTGCCGCAAACGTCTGACTATCCGTTAAAAGATATCCAACAGCTTTACAGCTTGGCGAATACTTGTCGTGGCAAATTACCATTAAGTCCTTTAATTACTGAGCCTTTAGTATTTACAAGGGCGATTTGTAAAGGGACGCAGCTGACACCTCGTTGGTTCTCGCGTAGTGGTCTCATTCACCCTGGTGGTGGGACGTATGCGGCACGTTATGTGGATAAGTATCCAGAACTCAAACCCAAACTATCTCAGTACATGCATATAAAAGAGCGTGATAACGAGGAAGGGGATGAGTTGCTAGAAAGCTTGAAAAACATGGATGACGACGCCATTAATGCTTTGATTGCAGGCGCGAGCATGTTTATTGAAGGTAACGAACTTTGGTTAAGACGTGGTGACCGTTACTTTGTTTTCGAGAAAGATATCTGGCAAGAGAACGTAGCGAATGCGGGTCTGTCATACGCTCTAGCCTCTCAAAGCAAAAGTTGCTTTGTTAAACGAGGCAATATTTGTTGGGATGTAGAAGATCACTCGCAAGTTTTGCGGATCAGTATGATCATACTGGTAATCGCCAATATTCTTTTGGTGATTGGTTGGGCGGTGTACCGTTGGAATAGCAAGCGAGAAGAACTACGTAGTAGAATGCTCGTGTTGCAAATTTTAACGCATGAGCTCAGAACACCGATTGCATCTCTGTCACTAACGGTTGAAGGCTTTCGTCGAGAGTTCGAGCATTTGCCTGAAAGTGTGTATGACGAATTCCGCAGATTGTGTGAAGATACGCGCCGCCTGCGTCAATTGGCAGAAGCGAGTAAAGATTATTTGCAATCTGATAACCAAATGCTTGCAACAGACTGGGTACCATCCGTTGCAGATTGGTTAGAATTTAAGATCGAAGAAGAATTTGATAGTGCCGTGCTTTTTAACATCAATGAAGATGTGGCTGCTAAAGTTAATGTGTACTGGTTAGGAACTTGTATCGATAACTTGCTTCGTAATGCGCTTAAGTACGGTGTCGCACCGGTTGAATTGGATGTCTCAACTAGTGAAGAAAAAATAGTATTCCAAGTCCGAGATGCAGGAGGCCTAACGGCTAAAGATTGGGCAAATTTGAAGAAACCGTTCGTAAGTAAGAGCGGGTTAGGACTTGGATTAACAATCGTTGAATCTATGGTAGGCCGCATGGGCGGAAAAATGTCCTTAATGGGACCACCTACAACTTTTATATTGGAGATACCTTGTGAAACAGACACTGCTTCTCGTTGAGGACGATAAAAACTTGGCTGACGGCCTGTTAGTAAGCCTGGAACAAGCAGGATATGAGTGTTTACATGTGGAGCGTATTGCAGACGTAGAGCCACAATGGAAAAAAGCTGACTTGGTAATTCTCGATCGCCAACTCCCAGATGGTGACTCTGTACAATGTCTCCCAGAATGGAAACAGATTAAAGACGTACCAGTTATCTTGTTAACGGCACTTGTTACCGTAAAAGATAAAGTTGCAGGCCTTGATTCCGGCGCGAACGACTACTTAACAAAGCCTTTTGCTGAGGCGGAGCTTTTTGCGAGAATCCGTGCACAGCTACGAGCACCGGATTCAGCAGAACAAAGCAACGCTGATAAAGTGATTACAAAAGACTTAGAGATTGACCGCTCGACTCGTGAAGTGACTTATAAAGACGAGCTAATTACGCTTACTCGAACAGAGTTTGATTTGCTGCTATTTTTGGCGTCAAACTTAGGTCGCGTGTTTACTCGTGATGAGCTACTTGACCACGTTTGGGGTTACAATCACTTCCCGACAACACGTACGGTTGATACACATGTACTACAGCTTCGTCAAAAACTGCCAGGACTGGAAATTGAAACACTTCGTGGTGTTGGCTACAAGATGAAAGCATAAGTCGTAATGAAAATACTACTCCCTGTAGTTGTCTCATTAGCGTTAGTGAAACCAGTCCATGCGATGGACTGGTTTCAAACTAACACGCCTTTAACACAGGCACATCAACACTTACTTGAAGATGATCTTGCGGGTATGTTCAACTCTCTTGTTGAACTCTGGCAAACGGAACCAAGTAAAGATTTGACTCCTCACCTTAATGATCTTCTTGGTCAGTCACTATCCAAAAACTGTGGCAAGGCTCTCACTGGTGTAACGCTGCCTGATTGGATAAGTGGTGTGAACGTTATTCGTCAGACTATTCAAAGCCCTGGGCGAGATACATTTAGATTGGTGATCAAGCTAAGAGCTACAACTGACATCGAAAATATTTCATTTAATCGATGGGTGGATGATTCTATATCCGCGGACAGTTCATTCAGCTATGAACAACAGCCGAACGGGACAGAACTTGCCAACGAGCGTAGTTACTCGAAACGCTATAACTTAACAGGCAAGCTTGAAGCTGGTTTATATCACTTAACCGTTGTTTCTACTGATAAACAAGAGTATCGAACTTGGGTAATACTTGGAGATTCAAACTCTTCTCAATATGTTCGTTGGACATCTAAAGAGAATTGGAAAGTAGAAAAGAGCGCACTTCGTAATCCCCATTGTCCATTACCGCAACTTGAAGTTGGTTTGTATGACTACATTGATGGCCAGTACGAGCAAATGTGGAAAAAGACTTATGAGTCTAACTATCCAAATTCATTGGAGCTAGCGGGTGTCCCAAACGATAGATACGTATTGGCGGTAAGTATCAATAGTCGCCGTTGGCAGGGCGATATAATTGTTGAGCAGGCTCAAACTATTAGCCGAACCTATGATCTTTCCCAGGAAGAATAGTTAAAGAAATACTACTTGTGCCGATAAAGGTTCAGGACGAACTAAAATCACAAGTGTAGTATGAAAAACAAATATAAAATTCTTGCCACTTCTGTTGCTACTATTCTTTTCGCTAATGCTGCTTCTGCTGCTACTTATGCGATAGAGGCTCGTAGTGATGCAATGGGTGGCGTTGGTACCGTATCAGCAACTTATCTAACTGCGCCTTTTTTCAACCCCGCTCTTACTGCGATTTATCGCCGAAATGACGATGCAGGCATGATCGTGCCAAGTTTTGGTGGCAGCTACGATGATCAATATGATCTAGTTGATGAGATCGAACGCATCAGCAAATTGACAGACGTCGATGAAATCAAAAAATCGATGGATGCTATCGATGGGAAAAAGACAGACTTTGATCTTGGTGGTGTCGTTGCCATTGGTATCCCCAACAAATTCTTATCTGCAACTGCATACGGTAAGCTATACACTGAATCATTCGTACAACCAAATGTTGATACCTCAGGTACTAATCCATTAGATGATAGCTATGTACAAGGTGTTTCTATTGGCGTGGCTGAAGCTGGTATTTCACTTGCTAAATACACTAATTTCATGAACCAACACCTTTCTTTTGGTGTTACTCCTAAACTTCAGCGTATATACACATACTCATACGCCACGAGTTTTCAGAATTTTGATACTAAAGACTTACGTGAAAATGAGACCGCGGAAACGATGTTTAACTTAGACGCAGGCGCACTTTGGTTCTTTGGCCCATATCGTCTCGGTATTTCAGCGAAAAATTTGATCGGAAGAGACGTTAAAACAAAATCATTCCAATATGGCAGCGATACGATAAAATCATACGAATATAGCATGCGTCCTGTATACACCGTTGGGGCAGGGATTGTTGCCGATTACTTTACGATGAGTGTTGACTACGATCTTAACGAAGAAAAACGTTTTTCATCCTTTGATGATAATACGCAAATGATTCGAGCTGGTATTGAGTTTGATATTTTGCGTCAAATGGCATTACGAGCAGGGTATATGAAGAACTTAGCTCGAAGTAATGACGAAGGAACCATTACTGCTGGTATCGGGTTGTCCCCACTTAAGTTGTTCGAATTGGATATCGCAGCTCAGTACACAAACGAGAACGCTATGGGTGCATCCATTAATTTCCTTGCTACCTATTAATTGAATCGTTATAGTCAGCTCCTCAAAATGAGGAGCTTTTTATGTTTGACGATTTACCCCCTCTATCTCACCAAGAGCAACAACAAGCTGTAGAGAGAATTCAAGAATTGATGGCGAAGGGCACAAGTACTGCAGAAGCTATCAAAATTGTTGCCGAACGGATTCGTTCTGAGTACGCAGAAAAACAACAGCAACAAAACTAATCAATTCATGGACAGGGCATACGCCCTGTTTTTTGCCTTTCTATTTTCTATTCCTTTACACTCCCAAACACCACCCTGGTTACGCTGTAACTAAAATTTACTATACCTATATGATTTTAATCTTGTTCAATTGCCTTTAAGACTAAATAGCGAGTTAGTAAAATTTTACTTAATCTAGTTAACCTTATTTTTCGCAGTACAGGTAATTAGTCATTTTTAAAGAACTAACAAATTAAACTCAATAATATCAATTATTTACTTCGGTCATTTAATCTGTCAACCATATTGGTAGTGATTGATCTGGTAATTTAATTACAAAGTACGAGAGGGCTTCGTTCCCAGGCAGAGGATTATGCTGAAAAAAGAAAAAAGATACACCGTAACTTATAGCGGTAATTAAACTAGACTTATTAAATAAGCGATATAAGAACAGTAAGCACTCGCAGACATATATAATAGATGAATCGAAGTTCATCTTATTGAGCTGCTTTTTTAGCCGAAATACGTCTCCTGGATTTGAGCGGAGCGTTACATATTGAACACGCTTAACCTAAAGTAGTTTTACTAAACTAGGCGACGTTGAAGTGGGTAATATGAAACCTCAAGAGTAGTAGAAATCAAGAGCAGTAACGCCTATTACAACGTAACGTTTCCTGACGTCCTTCCTGTTAAATAGTCCGATAATTAGAGAAGAAATTGGAAAAACATCGTTGATCTTTGGATGAGTAGCAGTAGTTTTGATGTTGTGTTCGCTCTATGTGGACTAGACTTAATATGAGAACAAAAACTAACCAAGGGAGGAATGATGGGTTACAAGCATGTTTTGGTTGCTGTCGACTTATCTAAATCTAGCCAAGCCGTTATCGAAAAAGCAATAATGCAAGCAGATAACTCAAGCAGCAAACTCTCATTTGTTTACGTAGATGTTGATCGCATAGTCATGGAAGCTAAGGAAGAGCAAGAATTGGAAAGAAGGCTGCAAGAGCTCGCTGATAAATGCTTATACCCAGTAAACGAGACCATGGTAGTAATCGGCGATCTTCATATAAAACTATCGGGAATCGTCAAAAAAGAGGGGATAGATTTAGTTGTCTGTGGTCATCATCACTACTTATTGAGTCGCTTTTTTTCATCGATACCAAAGGTTGTGAACGAAGTTGAAGCTGATTTATTAATCGTCTATTTAGACGAGTGATCGACAACTCTTGTTCGCACTCATCATTTTTTGTCACTAAAAAGCCGAACTTTTATGTTCGGCTTGGTGTATCGGTGATAATAAAAGTTTTTAGCCAGGAATGATTGATGCCTCATGAGATAAAACAGATGCAGACTCCGCGTTTGACTGCAGATCAAAATGTACGTTAACTTGCACGCCTTCTCGCTCAAAAGTGACATCATCAAAATCGGTCATAGCGATTTTGAATCCATTTCTAGCAAAAAAGCCAGTCACCATAGTTCGCTGCTTAATTTCTAATGCAGACGCGAGTAGCTTATCCATGGCATTCTCCTTAGTTATTGTGGGGATATGGGTAGAAGATACACATAGACTGGTATGAAATCAATTTTATATAAAGTTGCTTTTGATGAAAATTTTAATGTAAGTCAATCTATCGTTTACCCCACGTGATTTATTCCACGCAAAACCTTGATAACAAGACGGCAGAGCATCTCACATTGTGATAGCAAGCATAAAGATGGGGGTGTTAATAAATACCGCCGAAACAATATGTTACAAAGATTAGCGTTAGGCCTAGTTGAGTAGACAACGCAAAATTCTAAATCTGAACAACCGCCCTAAAATGACTCACTCTTCAATACTTGTGATAACTCAAACCTAATAAAAGTAGATATCTCAGCTAGCTTTCTTGGCAAAGGGTTTTGATAAGGGTAGGCAATATACATGGAACGTTCTATATCAAAAGTTTGCGATATTCGGATGTTTTTGTCTATATAGTTACTTTTAATAAGATAGTTTGGAATGACACCAACCCCAACTCCCTCAGAAACAAAGTTTATTAAAATAGAGGTGTTATCAACTTCGATAACATCAGTATATTGATTTTTAATTGATTCCTTATTCGAATGATGTTTGTAGATTAATAGTGTATTGTTGTTGGCATTACTTACCCTAGATATCAAAACATCACTATAGTCACCAATTTTATGTGCAATAAGAGTGTCATCAATAACATTATTAAGCCTAATCGCTAAATCTACGTTGCTTTCTAATAAATTTTCTACATTGTTACTTGTCGATATTTCAAAATCAACTTTTGGATATCGTTCTTTTAAGTCTTTAAGAACAGAACCAAAAATAGAAGAGGCTATAGAGTTGGGCATTGTGATTTTAAACTTTCCATCAATGCATTCACTCAACGAGCTAGCTCTGTAATTTAACTCGTGCAAACTCTCTAACGTCTTAATAGCAAGCTCTCTAATGCTTTCGCCATGATCAGTTAAAACGAGTTTCCTTGTTGTTCTGTGGACGAGTGTTACGCCAAGTTGTTTTTCTAATGCTGCTAGCTGCCTGCTGACTTGAGCTTTAGACTTTCCAAGTTCTTTTGATGCCTCTGTAAGAGAGAGGTGTTTACAAATGGCTGCAAAGCAGATCAGCTCATTGTTCATCAATTCCATGATTGTTACCTTTTTGCAACTCTGAGTCACGTTGTCTTTTAACTGCTGGGAAAGTATAACTTGCATCATCGGAGGGGGACAATGATATTTAAAAGCCGCCATGAAATAATGGCAGACTACTATCTTAATAAACCTATATTGGATATTAAGTTAAACCGATATCCTGAAGAAATTAACTCAATTGGATTAAATATAGAAAGTAAAGATTTAAAAATAAAGAATTTGTCTCGTGAAATTACTAAGTTGGATTCGGGTGATTTAATTGTTGATTGTGCATCATTGATAATGACTCATTACATATCTAAAAAAGTAATAATAAAAGTTGAAATTGATTTTTTAAATTATAAAGTTAAACGTGTAAGGATATTAAAATATGAAGACTGCAATACAAAATTCGAAAAGATCTGTTTATCAGAAAGATACATTGTATAGAATAATAAATAATATTAGTACTTTGTATACCAAATCACTAGTAAAATTAGGTGAAGAGTTGAGAATCCATCATTGCAAACATAAGATTAATGTAAGAACCACTAACGAGTTGAGTGAACATATGAAGAAAGATCTAGGTATAGATTGAAAAGTAGAGAGTTTACATCTGTTAGATTCCTTGTTCCTATAAAACTAATGTAGTACTTACACGTTTGGGTTAAGCAAATGCGTGTCCATGTTGACTCATATTGAATGAGCAAGATGCAGAACCAACGTGTACAGTGTTGAACGTAACCCAAGATACAATGAAGGAACTTAATCAGCCACACGGTTTTAAAGTTGATGACTGGTTATTATCAAGTTGTCGCTGTGGTGAAATCGAAGTTCACGGTCCATACAAGACAGCTGATGAGGCTTGCAAAGCAGCAACAGCCAAATACGGTGTAACTAAACTGACTTCACCAATGCTAATCTTCTAACTCTTAAGTTCGTATTATATGTGTTATGTTAAATATGTTGGGGTTCTTATTAGGTTCATGAGTTACTCTAAATCAAGGACTTACCTACCACATTAATTGCCTGCCAATTTATAGTGATGAGTTTACGATAACTTCATAAGTAATCGTTATGTCTTTTTCTTAAGTTCATAGTTCGAGAATTTAACAGTATTCCGATTTACCATAAAATAGCTAATATCGACCTATCAATCTACGATTGCTTGCTCTTCAATTAGCAACTTATAAAAAATGGCGTCTATTTCTTTAGACGCCATTTTTGTTTACTGGAAATATTAAATTAGCCACCGGCTAATTTGACTGTCATACCTTTCTTTTCAAGATGTGCCTTGATCTTGTCTCTAGCATCACCTTGAATCTCGATATTGCCATCTTTTACAGAACCACCACAGCCACAGACTTTTTTGAGTTCTGCCGCTAATAACTTTAAAGGTGCATCATCCAAGTCTAAACCTGTAACAATGCATACGCCTTTACCTTTACGGCCTTTCGTTTGGCGCTGAATCCGAACAACACCATCGCCTTTAGGGCGAGATACTTTTTCTTCTTCCGGTTTAATTCGACCGGTTTCTGTTGAATATACCAGAGTCATTCTATTGTTTCTTTTGTTGTTGAGCTTGCATCGCTTTTTGCTTTGCAACCAAATAAGCTTCGATATGGCGTTGAATAGCGGCTTTACTGCCCTTAATCAGTTTACCATTAAACATACAGTACCAAGAGTTAGGTTGGCCTGTATCGTTTTGAATAGTATAGCCGTTAAAGACCTCTGATTTTGCAACACCAGTTTGCTGCACTCTTTGTCCGAGTGAAGCAAACTCTTTGGGATCAATAATCGATGCGGTGTCACACCACCAATCAATGCTTTTCTTTACCGCCGTCAAACTGCCCTGTAAAACGTGGTTCTTGATTTTAACCTTCCAAACACTGCCATCTGATCCGACTGACTGCAGGTTAAAACCTCTATAATTTGAAATCGCCATACCACTGAGTCATCTGTTTAATGCGTTGATATAATCATAATTGCTACTGAGCAATATTCAAATACGGCTTGAATAATCCTTGCTCTAGAAAACAACTTGTATCATAAAACGCGTCTCGATAACGTTAATCACTTTGCACTGTTTATACAATCTTCCAAGAACTCATGAAATTTGTGCCCGTTGTTTTGAAGCATTTTAGGGAACATTGAGATCGGAGTCATTCCTGGAAATGTGTTTACTTCGTTTAAGTAAATCTCATCATCTTCCGTTAGGAAAAAGTCGATACGAGATAAATGACGAAGATTCATTTGTTTAAATACCGTCTCTGACGCGTGTTGGATGGAATCTAATTGTACTTGAGTTAGATTCTTCGCCTCAACTTCTGTGAGCGAGTGACTTGAACTGCTGTACTTTTCATCGTACGAGTAAAAAGCACCATCAGGCGCGATGACCTCGCCTGGCTTAGTGATATGTAGTTGGCCATTCATCTCATATGCAGCAATTTCAAGTTCTCGAGGTTTTACTGCTTTCTCAACCAACACTTGGTCAGAAAACCCAAAAGCATCATTTACTGCATTAGAAAGCTTGTCTTTTTCTGTGACACTGTAACAGCCAACGGAAGAGCCTTGGCGAGCGGCTTTAACAAAAACTTTTCCCCACTTTTCAAAGGCTTTATGAGCTTGAACGTGAGCTTCTTCATCGTTTCGCGTTAAGAATAAGTATGGCGTATTGGGTATGCCGATAGCGTCGTACCAAAGCTTAGATGTGATTTTATTGAAACTATTGCTACTCGCTTCTGGCCCGCAGCCAAGATAAGGAATACCTGCGATTTCAAACAGAGATTGAATGTCGCCTGTTTCGCCAGGAAAACCATGTATACAAGGCACGATGAAATCAATGGTTTGATTAGATTCACTTGAGCACAACTGCTTGGTATTGAGATCCAAGTAAACCAACTCACCTTGGTTGGTCATCCAACCTTCGTTTTTTATTTCTACGCGTGTAACGTGAACGTCTTCAATAAGATTTAGTTGTTGTTCGACAAAGTTTGCAGACAATAATGAAATCTCGTGCTCAGAAGAGCCACCGCCGCATAGTAAAAGAATATTTTTAATCATGAATCCATCTTTCCGTGACCTACAAAAGATACTATTTATTATGATAAACCTTTGAAGTGTGACGTACAGTAATTTTAATGTGAGGAATGTTGTTCGAATAGGATTTGAGCAAATAAATAAGGGAGCTATTCGCTCCCTTATTTGATGTGTTAATTTAATTTGTTAAGCGTTGGGTAAGCTGAGTTTTTGATTGCATCAATGCTTTTAACAAATGGCCTTAACTGCTGAAATTGAGCTGGCAAAGTCGAAATCGCTTGCTTGGCTTCTGCGCTTGTTGCGTAGTCTCCGTATAAAACTGAGAACCACTTAGTACCGTTTACAACTTTGTAGTTTTCCCAAATTGGCTGACCGTTCTGTGGCAGCTTATTTGCAAACTGATCGACTTTAGCTTGGCTACCCACAGCTGCGACTTGAATGGTATAGCCGAATCGTTGAATGCCAGCTTGCTTTTTACTTGGTGGTACGATCTTAACTGGCTTCGCCTGCTCTTTTGGCGTTAGCTTGACTACTTTCTTTTCTTCAGGCTTTGCCGTCATTTTCACAACAGTTGGTTGTACGTCTTTTTCTACTACAGCGTTTTCAGACGCCATAATTGGTTTAGAGATACGATCTGATTTGTAGTCCTCTCGGTAACTTTCTGAGGTCACATCCGTGATGTAAGTTTCAGATGCACAAGCAGAAAGCAGAACTGACAAGCCGATGATTGCGATTTTTTTCATGAAGTAACAAATGCTCTGGATAAATATTACGATAAATCATGCCGATAGCAGGGCCGTTTATCAAGCATCAAATACAATAATCTGTGATTTTGATGTGATGAATAACACAAACTCCATAAGCATCGTACACATTTTCTGCAATGTCTGGTCTGAAGATGTTTTATCAGTAAATTATTCGTTTATGATTGATATGAAACCGAGAAGCCAACGTGACTTACAAACGGCCAGGAGTCAGCATGAATAAACTACATAAACTCTTTAAACCCAACTCTGTGGCCGTTATTGGGGCATCTCAAAAAGCATTGCGAGCAGGACATGTTGTGATGCGCAACCTTCTACAAAGTGGATTTGGTGGCGCGATTATGCCAGTAACGCCGCGATATAAAGCCGTATCTGGCGTGATCGCTTACCCTGATGTAGCTTCCCTGCCCTATACGCCAGATATTGCAATTTTGTGTACGAACGTTTCACGTAACGAGCAATTGCTTAAAGAGCTAGATGAGAGAGGCACACCGTTTGCGATTGTTATCTCTGATGACCCTAAGCCTTTAGATATCTCATCATTGAACATTCGAGTCTTAGGCCCAAACAGCTTAGGTATCATCCTTCCTTGGCACAATTTTAACTGCACGTTTTCCCCTGTTGCAGCTAAACCTGGAAAAATTGCTTTCATCTCACAATCCGCGGCGGTTTGTACCACGGTTTTAGACTGGGCAAATGATAAGAACATTGGTTTTTCTTCGTTCATTTCGATTGGGCGTGGACAGGATATCGATTTTGCAGATTTGCTCGACTATTTGAGTATGGATGGAAACACAGAAGCTATTCTGCTTTATGTTGATAATATCCAAGACGCTCGCCGATTTATGTCTGCTGCGCGAGCCGCTTCACGTAACCGACGTATATTGGTGCTAAAAGCGGGCCGCTCTAAAGAGATGAATACTTTTGAGCAGCAAGACGGAGATACACTTGACGTAATTTACGATTCTGCTATTCGCAGAACTGGTATGTTACGAGTCAGCAATACGCATGAGCTTTTTGCCGCGGTAGAAACACTCACGCATTCTGTGCCACTTCGTGGAGAGCGTTTAGCGATCATCACCAATGGCGGCGGCCCTGCTGTTATGTCCGTTGATACTTTGATTGAACGTGGTGGCCAACTCGCAACGCTTGATGACGCTTCCATTGAGCAATTACAAGCAGTACTTCCATCCAACTGGCGTGCTCGAAATCCAATTGATCTGTCTGGTGACGCAACCCAAAAACGCTATATTGATACCATTAACGCACTGATGAATAACGACTGTGCAGATGCGATATTGATTATGCATAGTCCTTCTGCTGTTTCTGATCCTCTTGAAACTGCTCAAGCCGTTATTAATGCCATCAAATCTCACCCTCGGCATAAGCATTTTAATATCTTGACCAACTGGTCAGGAGAACAAACGTCGAGAGAAGCGCGACTGGCATTTACTCAAGCAGGTATTCCAACCTATAGAACACCTGAAAGTGCGGTTGTAGCATACATGCACTTGGTCGAATACAGACGAAACCAGAAACAACTAATGGAAACGCCAACGACGGCAGAGCCATTACATTCTGGAAGTGTGAGTTCAGCAAAAGAGTGGGTAAACGAACGACTACTGGATAAAAACACAGTCACCTTGGATACGCATCAAACCAGCCCATTATTTAAGCTGTTCGGGTTTAACGTTTTGCCTACGTGGATTGCATCTGACGACATTGAAGCTGTTCATATGGCAGAAAATATTGGATACCCTGTTGCGGTTAAATTACGTTCTCCAGACATTCCTCATAAATCGGATGTTCACGGTGTCGCTCTAAATTTAAGAAACAGTCGAGAAGTTTCCAACGCAGCACTATCCATTTTAGATACCGTAAAGCTCAGTTACCCTTCCGCCAATGTACATGGGCTGTTGGTACAAGGGATGGCAAAGCTCGGCAGCGCTGAAGAGCTACGGATTAGTATTGCAGTAGATAAAGTCTTTGGACCAGTGATCTTGCTTGGTCAAGGCGGCTCTGAGTGGAATATCGCCCAAGATGCCGTCGCTGCACTTCCTCCTTTGAACATGACGCTTGCGCGCTACCTTGTCGTTGTTGCCCTAAAGTCTGGAAAGATTCGCCTGCAGAAACACAAAGATGCGCTCGATATTACTGAGTTGTCGAAGTTCTTGGTTCGTATCTCCCAAATGGCAGTTGAGTTACCAGAAATACAAAAGCTGGATATCCATCCAGTGCTAGTGTCCGGAAGCGATTTAACTATCCTTGATGCAGATGTCACACTGTGTAAGTACGAAGGAGACGCCCAAAAACGGCTAGCGATTCGCCCTTTCCCGGCAGAGTTTGTCGAAACGGTGACGCTTCGAGATGGCCAACCTATCCTGCTTCGCCCTATCTTGCCAGAGGATGAGCCGCTGCATGCTCAATTCATTAATAGCGTATCGAAAGAAGATCTCTACAAGCGTTTCTTTTCTGAAGTTGGAGAGTTCAACCATGAGGCTTTGGCAAACTTTACTCAAATCGACTACGACCGCGAAATGGCGTTTGTTGCGGTAGCGTTTAATACTGACGGACCGTCTATCATAGGGGTAGCCCGCGCATTGATTACACCAGACAATAGTGACGCTGAGTTTGCTATTTTGGTTCGTTCAGATTTGAAAGGAAAAGGTTTAGGCAAAGTGCTGATGCAGAAAATAATCAGCTATTGCAAAGTTAAAGGCACAAAGCAAATGTCTGGAATGACCATGCCAACAAACAGAGGAATGTTGATGTTGGCTCAGAACTTGGGGTTTGAGATCGATGTCCAGTTTGCAGACGGTACGGCAGATATGGTGCTCCCTTTAAATTGAAAAGCGCAGCATTAGCGATGACTTTTACTTCTTACATTCGATAATCAATGGGAATCTAAGAAGTAAAAGTTACGTTGTTACTTTAGTTTCCAATTCTTTTTTAAGTACTGAATACACCAGGATTTTGCCTCACCCATAGTGTTCCGGCGCCATGCCAAAATAATATCCATCGGCTGTTCTTCAGTGCCTTCGATTCGTTTCAATACACCACTATCAATAAGAGGTTGTGCAATTTGGCTTGGTAATGTACCAATACCTAAACCTGCAGTGAGCGCTTCTACTTTTGCCGTAAAGTTGGTGACGGTCAAGCGAGGCTGTTTTTGAATGATATTAATTGAGAGCGCTGGTTGCTCACGTGCGGTATCTGCAATAGCAATAATCCGATACTTTTCTCGCGCTGCTTCATCAAACTTACCACTACGCTTGTGAACATAGTGATCAGCGGAAGCTACCCAATACATACTCATTTTACCAATTTTTTCTGACTTAACTTCTTGAGGAAGCGTATCCAGTGATGGGCAAATCAGTAAATCAGCTCTCCCCGTATTCAACGACTCCCAGCTACCAGCCAGAATCTCCTCTTGCAGCCTGACTCGAGTTGAGCTGACCTCGGCCAGCGCATCAACCATCGGGAAAAAATTGGATATAGGAATAATGCCATCAAAGGCAATGGTAATATCCAGTTCCCAACCATTCGCCAATAACGTTGCATCGTTCACTAACTTTTCACTGGCTTGTAAAATGGCTCTTCCTCTTTCAAGAATAAGCTTACCTGCTTCAGTAAAATGGGCTTTGTGACCAGAGCGATCGAAGATAATAATGTCTAAATCTTGCTCGAGTTTCTGGATTTGATAGCTCAGCGATGACGGGGCTCTGTCTAACTCATTCGCAGCAGCAGCAAAACTCCCTCTTCGATCAATAGCATCTAGAATATGGAGTGCTTCTAACGTAATTGGACTCTGCACATGGCCTCTCTTAATGTGACATTTATCACATTCGTTGTATTTGGATGAACTTATCAAGAACTAACGACAAATTATATAACATATTGATAACTAAAGACTAGGAATGCTAATAGCCTAAGAAGAAGATTCAATACAAATCAATAAATGACAATGGTAATGATAGTAATTACCATTTAGATCCATTAATATCCGCGTGTTGTTACCTATTATGGATCTAAGGTATTGAAGCCAATGTATAAAAAATCAATTTTGTCAGCCTCCATTTTAGTTGCCCTTTCCCATACTGCTTATGCGGAAGAAGCTTCTAAGTTTGAAGAAGTCGTTGTGTCGGCCACCCGTACCAACCAAACCATAAACACTGTTGCTGCTTCTGTTGCTGTTGTATCAGAGAAAGACATCGAAGAAAACATGGTAAAGGACTTGAATGATCTATTCGAGTATACGCCAGGTGTTACTGTTAATGGCACTCAACGCCAAGGCGTCCAAAGTATTAACATTCGCGGGATGGAAGGTAAACGAGTTAAAATCTTAGTAGACGGTGCATCTCAACCAGGTGTATTCAGCGGTGGACCATATTCGTTTATCAATTCTAGTGCCGTTACTGTCGACCCCGATATGCTAAAGAGTGTCGAAATTGTTAAAGGAGCAGCTTCTAGCCTACATGGTAGTGATGCAATTGGCGGTGTTGTCGCATTCGAAACAAAAGATCCGAAGGATTTCCTCAAAGATGGCAAAGACTTTGGTGGTCAAGCTAAACTCTCTTATTCATCGGAAGATAACTCTTTTAGTGAGCATGTAGCTTTAGCAAAGCGTTTCGGTAGTACAGAAGCACTTGTAGCCTTTACACGCCGTGATGGTGCAGAGCTACAAAATTTCTCTAAGGCGCCTTACGATAACTATTCTGTGGACAACCAAGATTATTACAAAAACGATCTATTGGTAAAACTTCAATCTCAATTGAATGACGCTCATCGCTTGGAGTTTTTGGGAGAAGTTATTTACAACGAGACTGACTCAGAGATCGCACATAAAAGTTACAAAAACTTCAACGCTGAAGACACAACCAAGCAAAATCGCATTGGGCTCAAGCACATTTGGTTTGCAGATGCAGCTATCTCGGATACGATCACGTCCAAGCTTACATGGATTGGTAAAGAAGAAAACGGCGTCTCTAATCGCTTTATCGAAGCTAGCCCTGGTTACCCACCTTACGTACCGCCTAGTGGTGACAACCAACAGAAAAAAGATTACGAATATACTGAAGACAAATTTGAATTCGAAACTCAGTTAGATAAAGAGATTCAAAATCACTATATTGTTTACGGAATATCGTACAAACATAGTGACATCAGTAATACCAATCGCGAGTTTAATTCCGATCCTGGCACGCCAGATACTGTTTACGTTTACACACCGGATGCAAAAGAAGAAAGCTTTGGTTTATTCTTGCAAGATGAAATTTCGCTTCTTAATGACAAGCTAGTTCTGACTCCAGGTGTGCGTTACGATTACTTCTCTACTAATCCTTCAAATACTTCTGAAGAGTCATTCGAGAAGTTTAGCGACTCTGCATTAACTGGTCGTTTAGGAGCAACTTACTCTATATCGCAACCAGGCACGATCTTCGCGCAAGTGAGCCAAGGGTTCCGAGCGCCATCGTTCGACGAGCTTTACTACACCTACGATAATCCGGCTCATGGCTATACCAACCGCCCTAACCCAAATTTGGGATCTGAAAAGAGTTTGTCTTATGAGCTTGGTTACCGTCATAACACTGCAGCGTCGGCAACTGAAGTAGCGTTCTACTACAGTGATTACAGTGACTTTATTGAGCAAACGTCATCAAACAATGGTGGTTTAACTGAATTCACAAATATCAATATTAGTGAAGCAAACATTAAAGGGGTTGAGCTCTCTAACCGTCTTGATTGGCATGCCATTGCTGGTCTTCCATCAGGCGTGACAACTCGCTTTGTTGCAGCATACACAGAAGGTGAAGATGGTGATGGTAATCCTTTGAACAGTGTAAACCCATGGAATGCCGTAGCTGCTGTAAATTACGATTCACCAAATGCACTTTGGGGGACAAGCCTAAAAGTAAACTACACGGCTAAGAAATCGAACAGTGATATCAACTCTGATGGTGATAAAGGCGGAATCAAAGACCAAGTTGCTTTGCCGTCTGCGACAGTCGTTGACTTAACGGCGTACTACAAACCAATGAAAGATATAACCATTCGTGCTGGTGTTATGAATCTAACGAATGAAGAATACCATCTTTGGAACGATGTTCGCGGTAAGACTGAGTTAAGTCGAGACAAAACGCAAGCTGAGCGTAATTATAACATTAGTGTTAAATACGAGTTCTAAACCTTAAAAACACAAAAGCCAGCGTAATGCTGGCTTTTTTTATGGCTTTCATTTCAAAAATGTAAAGAAAAGTATGAAAAATGAAAGTTTACTGTTTTGCCATCTCTTTTTTCACCATTACTGCTGCTGCAATGATGAAAGTGATGATCAGACCGAGTTCCATGAACTACCCCAATAGCTATGAGAAAATTTATAACCCAAATTAAGAGTCGGGCATAGTTTAACAGCTCTATATATACTTGCTACCTTTTAACCAGTAATTTACGATTTTTTCCGATTTGGATCAAAAAAGACGCAATCACGCGCCTTTTTGTTACTATTATGTAAATTAAAGATTAGGCATCTGGATAACCTTGAGGGTTAGTAGACTGCCAGCGCCATGTATCGCCAGTCATTTCTTCTAGAGTGCGAGTTGCTTTCCAACCTAACTCATTCATCGCTTTTGATGGATCCGCCCAACACTCTGCAATATCACCTGGACGACGCTCAACAAGTTGGTATGGGACATCTTTACCACTTGCGGCTTCAAATGCTTTCACCATGTCCAGTACACTGTAGCCGTTACCAGTACCGAGGTTATAGATATGAAGGCCAGCTTTGCTACCTACTTTTTCTAATGCAGCAACGTGACCATCAGATAAGTCCATTACATGAATATAATCACGTACGCCTGTGCCATCTTTGGTCGGATAATCACTACCAAACACAGAAAGGAACTCTCTGCGCCCTACCGCAACTTGAGAAACAAACGGCATTAAGTTGTTTGGAATACCTTGAGGATCTTCACCTAGCTCGCCTGTTGGATGTGAACCTACCGGGTTAAAGTAACGAAGAAGTGTAATGCTCCAGTCAGGGTTCGCATTTTGGAAGTCGGTTAAACACTCTTCCACCATTAACTTGCTGCGACCATATGGGTTAGTTGCGCTAGTTGGAAAGTCCTCAGTGATGGGTACAGATGCAGGATCACCGTATACAGTCGCTGATGAACTAAATACCAACGATTTAACTCCGGCTTCGCGCATTGCATCAACCAATACTAAAGTGCCATTAACGTTGTTGTCGTAATACTCTAGAGGTTTTGCTACAGACTCACCGACGGCCTTTAAACCTGCAAAATGGATAACAGCTTCAATATTGTGCGACTTTAGTGCTTCTACCATCGCCAATTTATCTCTGATATCGGCTTTAATGAAGGTTGGCTTTACACCACATACCTTTTCAATTCGATCTAATACCGTAGATTTACTGTTGTACAGGTTGTCGAGAATCACTGGCGTCATGCCAGCTTCGATCATTTGAATACACGTATGACTACCGATATAGCCCATACCACCCGTAACGAGTACTTTCATTTTATTATTCCTTCTGACGCGAATCGTGTTAGTTTAAAGCTTTGACGTTACGATTTAAACTGTCTCTTGTAATTCGCATCCCATTAATATTGCTTGGCCTTTCCCGGCTTTCTTTGCTTGATACATTGCCGTATCCGCACTTTTTAAAACTCGAGTAGCATCGCGCTCATTTACGCCGACTAATTTTACGCCGATACTAACGCCAACTTTGAGTAAGTGACCTTTGTACTCAATTGGAGCACATATGCTCTCGAGCAACTGTTCTGCTATTCGGGTGACCACTTTTTGATTGGCGGGATTAACCAACATGACAAATTCATCACCAGAAAGTCTTGCGATTAAATCACTATGTCTCGTCGCAGATGTTAGACGCTCGGAAACTTTTTTCAAAACTTCATCACCTGCATCATGACCGTAGGTATCGTTAACTTCTTTAAATCCATCCAGATCGAGGTACAAAACTGCAAATTCGTCACGCAAGTATCCAGAGCGTTGTACTAGTTGTTCCAACTCTAAATGGAACTTAGATCGATTGGCTAACCCCGTTAAAGCATCGTGATGAGCTAAATGCTCCAATCGTTCCATCTCTTTTGCGCCGGAAAGGTCGGTAAGAACAATAACCAGATCATAGAAACCATAGTCTTCACACTTAACGATACGATTGACTCGAGCAAACATCGGTACAAACTGACCAATATGGTTCTTCTCGATAACTTCACCTTGCCAAACGCCATAATTTTCTATCGACTCGATGATACTAGGCATCATTTCCTGTAACTTGCGCCACTTTAGCGTTTGGATGAATGACTTCCCAATAAGCCGATCCACCTCTAAGCCGACTAACTTAGTGACGGCAGGGTTTGCCATCGTAATGACACCGCGATGATTAAGAACAATGAGACCATCTTGGCTGCTTTCAAAAACGCGTCCCGCAACACGTTGCCGGTTTATGGCTTCTTCAATTTCGGTGATATCTTGAATCGAAAACAGTAAGTATTCATGTGTCGAGAGGCGACGACTGGTTAGGCTCAACTGCTGTTCGTTATCTGCATTTTTGAGGTGAATATCATCGCACTCTAGGCCTCGACTCAGGATCTGACTCAGCTCATTCGGTGTTTTGGTTTTAATTAGATCACGAATATTGGCATATTTAAGTTCATCTAATTTTTTTTGAAATATTTGCTGGGTCGCCGTATTACAATGAATAACACGTCCGGAATTGTCTGTAATAACTAATGCATGCTGAACAGATTCGATAACCTCTTCTGAAAATGCGCGCTTTTGTTCTAGTGTGTCTAGCGAATGTTGCCGCTGCTTCTCACGTACTGTTAACCTATTCATCATTTGATTGAAAGAGCTCGCGAGGTCTCCAATTTCATCCTTGGCGTAATAGCGAGCTTGATTTTCCGTGTTTCGTCCGTGTGTCACATTCTCTATTACGCGGTTGAGTTCCATCACGGGCCTGAGGACAAGCCTCTCGATACTTATGTAAAAAACAGTGCCACCAGCGATCAGAAACAGAAGAAGTAAAGCGCCATCTCGAAGTAAAGATTGTATGGCTTCTACAATTGGGCGATGAGAAAGCGTAACTCTCATGCTACCAATGACATAGCCATCATGGATAATCGGCTCTAGAACATAAAGAAATTTGGTTGATAAGGCATAGCCTAGAGCGTGCAACCTACTTCTTTCGGTTTGACTTGGAACGGGTGCCAGTGCCCCACTTATCTCCATAACAGCGAATGGTTGGTCATCTTGGTCATAAAGTTTGACCCGCGTTACATTTGGCTGGTTTAAAAAGTTGGCGAGAATAGTTTGAGCTTTTTGCTTGTCCTTTGTCGTCAGCGCATCTTTAATTGAGAAAGAAACGTTGTTAATCAACTTTCTTGTCTGCTCGACCAGTTCATGCTTAGACGATTGGTATACAGTATACGAGGTGTAACCTTTTGAGATAACAAAGATAGCCGTTAAAAAGACCAGAAGAGGCCAAATAAGCTTCGCTCGTAATGACATATATATTCCTGTCGCAGACAACCACAAAAATGACAGAAGAACCATTATGCAATCTATCACCCATGAAGGGCGACAAGATTAACACGATGCTAATGCAAAATAACCTTAAATTCTCAAAAATTGGATGGAAAAGAAACGAAATACCTTAAAATTCGGATCAACTCAAATAACGGCAACATCTTTATGGACTAACGTGATCTTTTTCGTCACCTATCTGCTCAAAAAGCCTCGTTTTCATGATAGAAGAATGAAGTGAGTCACTGAACCTAGATGCATTTTCCTGCATCGTAAACCCATTGCTTGTGTAGAAATAAAACGTATGACATTGAATAAACAGCAACTTACATTGAACTGTGATATGGGCGAGAGCTTTGGCTCTTGGAGTATGGGCGCAGATGAAGAAGTGATGCCCCATGTTGATATGGCGAACATCGCGTGTGGTTTTCATGCCTCCGACCCTAATGTCATGCACGACACTATCACCCTAGCGAATGACAACGATGTTGATATTGGCGCACACCCAGGTTACGCCGACCTACAAGGCTTTGGCAGACGAAGCATAAGCATGACGGGTGATGAAATTACGAACATGGTTATATATCAGGTTGGTGCTTTACAAGCATTATGCCGGGCGCAATACACAGACATCAGTTACATAAAGCCTCATGGTGCTCTATACAACGACATGATGAAAAGTGATGCGATATTTAGAGCGGTAGTAAAGGCGGCAGCACTGTTCAAAGTACCGTTAATGATCCTAGCTTCACAGGAAAACGAAAAATACTTAGAAATCGCAGACGATTATGATGTTCCCTTGCTATTTGAAGCATTTGCAGATCGTTTATACCAAGATGACGGCTTACTGACTCCTAGAACACAGCCCAATGCCGTGTTAAAAAGCGAGCACGCGATACTTGAGCAAGTCCGGACCTTAGCTGACTCTGGGCGTGTCAAAACCGCTTCAGGCGGTTACATATTATTGGAAGCCGACACAATTTGTGTTCATGGTGACAATGAAGAGTCGATCGCGCTGATCCAAAAGATCCGCCAAAGCCTATACGCTGGAGGAAATTAATGCATAAAGAGAAATTTAATATCTCTTTGATCTCCGAGTGCAGTATTTTCATTAAGTTTGATGAGAGTATTTCTGAAAATGCAGTCGGAGAGCTTGCTCGCAGCATAAGAGAAACTTTCGCTTCAATTGTTATGAACGTTGTCCCCTCCTATCAAACTATTCTCATTGATTACTTACCTTTTCGAATCAACGAAAAGAACTTAGCCAATGAGCTGCAACAAATCGTGAGCCAGTTTGATACTCAATCACTTAAGCTTTCCCAGCCGAATCACATTACTATCCCTGTATATTACTCTGAAGAAACCGCGTTAGATCTATCTCGTTTTAAAAAGCGAGGTCTGTCATTAGACGATCTTATTACCCTGCATACGAAAACCGAGTACGCGGTTTCTGCAATTGGCTTTGCTCCAGGCTTTGCATTTCTCTCGGACGTTGATACTCAATTGCACATGGCAAGGCTTGCCACACCAAGAACTCAAGTGCCGGCCGGAAGTGTAGGAATCGCAGACTCTAAAACGGCCGTCTATCCATCAGATAGTCCTGGCGGATGGAACATTATTGGTAAAAGCCCGCTTGCGCTCTTCTCCGACTCTCCTCCTTTTATACCGTTTGAAGTGGGTGACAAGGTCACCTTTAATGCTATTTCAAAACAAGAGTTTATCGATTTAGGAGGCGTACTATGAGTTACGGTGGATTACTGGTGGAAAAGCCAGGACCGCTCTCTTTAGTTCAAGACTTTGGTCGTTTTGGCTTAGCGCATGTCGGTGTGACTCAAGGTGGCCCGGTCGACGACTATGCTTACAGTTGGGCCAACCATTTGCTTGGTAACGTAGTCAATTGCGTTGCGATTGAAATTACTCTGGGTAACGCTTGTTTTATTGCATTGCATAACTGCCACCTTGCTATATGTGGCGGTGACTTAAATGCGAAAATAGATGGTGAACCTATTTCAAATTGGTCTGACTTTACGTTGAAAAAAGGACAGAAGCTTCAGTTCGGAGTCGCAAGGAATGGACTTCGCTCCTACCTAGCGGTTAAAGGTGGATTCAATGTTGCTCAGCACTTAGGAAGCGCATCGACCGTCTTGCGAGAATCTCTAGGTGGTTATGATTCAAATGGTGGCGCTTTGAAAGCTGGTGATATTCTTCCCTTTGTCCCTCATAACTTACCGAAACGTAAACCAAGGCAAATGACGTTTCGCTTTAAGCCAGATTACAACTTACCCATTAAGCTGAGAGTGATTGAAGGCTATCAGAACGAGGACTTTGATGAAGACGCTCGCCAAGCATTTTATAACAAAGCATTCATCATCTCCCCAAATTCGAATCGCATGGGCTACCGTCTTGAGGGCAATAACATTCGTCCACCTTACGAAGGCGTCCTATCAGAGGGAATTGCATTAGGTTCAATTCAAGTACCTAGCGATGGTAACCCTATTGTGCTGCTCAACGATCACCAGACTATTGGCGGGTATCCTAAATTTGGCTGCGTAGCTCGTATTGACTTACCTAGACTGGCACAGGCGAAACCCGGACAAAAAGTCAATTTTGTGAAAGGAGATAGACTAGGCTTGCAAGAAGTATGGTGCCAATGGGCTCAGTTTTTTGGGTATTAATACAACCACTGAGCCCAAACACAGCCGATTATGCAGGCATACCATAACGCACTGCTAAAGCTTGTGGATAGCCTCGCTCTTGAGTGAGTTTAATCGCGTACTGCTCGACCTCTTGTTCAGACCACTTCACAGCGACCGGATGCTGTGTTTCCACATTTTGGTTAGGATCGATGTCAAACCAGAATTGAAGCATTTTTTGCGCTGCGAGTAGTGTCGATGACGCTTTTACCACCTCTATTCTCGCATAGTGGTTATCTTCAAAAGTCACATCTGCCGCTCTGAGTACTGGGTCTGTTCCGGGAATTTGCTGAGCGCCAAACAATGCTTTTCCTCCTTTTACAGCAGAGTGATAGTCGGGAATAAACTGCGCCATGTGTTTGATGGCATTGTTCGTTCGCTCTTCTAACACTTCTTCTCTCCAGCCGTTACGGATCTTCGAGAGTAAAGGCATAGGCAGTTCAGGTTGAGCAGATGAGTTCGTGCTCTCCACTAAACCATCTTCAAACAGCGTGATTCCTTTTGTCATACCATGAAGTTGAAAGTAACCATCGCCATAAGGCGTCAATTGAGCCATTCCTTTATCGGTTCCACGCGGGCCATGAAAAATAACTTCTGGCCATTGTTGTTGACAGTCTGCCCACCTCGTAACGTAAGCGGCTTTAAACTCCACCAACCTGTCACGCTTGGCACCAACTGTGTTGTCAATTGAGCCTGTTTCAAAGCCACACGCGTTAACCAAGTAGTCGCATGTCATCAGGTAATCGATACCTTCACGTTCATAGCCAAGTTGCCAGTGTTCCCCCATCCAATCGGCTTGCTTAAACGTTGCTTGTGTGAAGACCGAAGCATTAGGAAGCGTATCTAGTGTTAAGTTGGCAATTGCGGCGAGGCGAAAAACACTCCAACCATATTCTTGAACTGCGACAACAGGATACTTTAGAGCTTCAAGATCAGCATGTTGAGCAAAAGGAATGCACCACTCATCGAAGTTTGTAGGATGACTTGGTTGAGTACGTTGCGCGAGAGCTTCTAGCTCCGCTTTTGAATACAGTTTGTAGTATTCGCTTGGCTCGCCGAGCACTTTATTACTCTCATCTTTATCAACGAGCGTCTGATAAGCACTTTTCACAACCTCTAATCGCGGAATTAGTGTGGATGGGTCTCCACCATCGGAATGAGGAACCGCGATGATTGTCGGACGAATATTCAGTGAAAGCGGATACAGGCGAACAGTATCAATAGATTGTGCTAACAAGTCTAAGCATTGTTGCTCGGAAATCTCTCGATATAAATTACCACCAGCATGCAAATGACAAATGGGTGGACCATTTACTAGTGATACGCCCTTCTCTATTACGGAAACTTTAAAACCCAGCTCCGCAAAATGAATTGCTGCTGTTGCACCTGCTACACCGCCACCAACAACAGCGATATGCTTATCTTTATAACTTGGAAACTCAGACTTCATTGCTTCACTAAAAATTTTATAAGGAAAATTCTTTACTAACGGTGAATTCTACTCGTGTTTGGACTTGATTAAAATCACAAAAAGTTCATGGGTTTGCGAAATATCCAACAGCGCCTATAAAGTGCATTAAAGTAGAAAAAATTTGCGAAAAAGTACTTGACGACATGGTTAAGAAGACACTTTTTTATGTCTATGTGAATAAGAATTTCACTGTAAGACCCATGGCGCAAAGCCTGCAGAAACACCCCACTTTTTACCCCATTTAGTTATCCCAAAAGTTATCCACTGTTTTTGTGGATAACTAAAATAAAAGTGTCATGGAGTGTTCCAAACTTGATAACACTCGCTGCGATTAAGTGTTTACTGGCGTTAACAATCTTTTCAACAAACTCATCACTACAAGTGCCAACGTAACAAATGTTGCAAGCGGTAAAGCTATCCACAATTCGGGGTGAATTTGTGCATTGAGATCGAATCCATATGTCATGACTGCGGCCACACAAACTTCCGCAGCGAATACCGCAACACCACTAGCAATCAACGCCATAATTCCGTACTCGGCCCACAGGGTTGTGTTGATCCGTTTCTTACTTGAACCTAATGTGCGATACAAACGAATCTCTTGTTGGCGTTGGGACAAGCTTAACCTCAGTAGCGTAAAGATGAGCAGCAGACCAGCAACAACGCCTAAAAGAGCAAGGATGGTGATTGCTGATACGATTTGCTGAATCAAAGCCTGAATTTTCTCGCCCATAGTTCGGATATCTAAAACAGAGACCGTTGGGTGAGCACGTGACATTGACGTCAACAACGCTTCATTTCCTTCTTCAATCCTATAACTGATGAGGTAAGAACCAGGTAAATTAGCCATCACGTCAGATGAGAAAATAAAATAAAAGTTAGGCTTCATGTCACGCCATTCGACATGACGGATGGTATCTACTACTGCATCGTAATTCTGACTGTTTATTACAAAGCGCAGCGTATCACCGAGTTTGATGCCTAAGTCATTTGCTACATCCGCTTCTACAGATACACTCCCTTTGTTTGTCCATTCACCCGAAAGCACATCATTATATTCTGGTAGGGTATCTCCCCATGTCAGGTTTAGCTCTCGACGTATCGCGTCAGAACCTTCTCCTTCGTAATCAATCTCTTTGACGTTTTGACCGTTAATCTCTGTTAGTCGTCCACGAATTATTGGATAAGCTTGTGACCGCGTAACTCCATTTTTATCTAGGGTTTCTAGGTAGTTATCGAGCTCATAATCACCAATGTTCAAAGCGAACACATTTGGCGCGTCTGCAGGTAAGGTTCTCTCCCAATCCGCGAGAATATCGCTGCGCACAAGCCAAATGATAGACAGCAACATCAAAGATAATGCCAAAGCACCAAACTGTAGACCGCTGGTTACTGGCGTCCGGTTGATACGACTCAACGCAAGCTTCATTGCAGAATGGGTTGACATACGTGCAAACAGCTTTGTGAGTGTGACGCTAACTGCTGCGAGTACCACAAACAGTACCGCTATACCAGTGAGCACGATCCAAACTAAGGTGTTATCAGCATACAGTAAAAGTAATGGAATAACGGGCACTAGAACAAGTAACATTCGCTTCCAAGAACGTTGCGCTTTACCCTGCTGTAGCACTTCTAACGCGGGAGTTTTAATCAAGCCTAAAAGTGGTATACCGAGAGCAGGCACCGTAATCAAGACTGCTGAGATAAATGCCACCAAAAATGGTGTGACGCCGTAACTAGGGAGTGGGTCGGGTAATAAGTCTTTGAGTGGAATACGTAATAAATATTCCAGCCCGCTCCCTAACAATAGACCGACGACACTGGCACTAATGAGAAGGATTGTGACTTGAATAAATAACCACTTTTCAATCCATCGGCGGCTCGCACCAAGACTCTTCAACATCGCGATAGTTTGTGTCCGGCTGTTCACGTAGTTTTGACAAGTAAGAACCAATGTTGTCGCTGCCATAATGATGACAATCGCTACGGTCAACGACAGATACTGCGTCGTGCGTTCAAAAACCTCATTACTACGACTGGCAGTATCTTGCGTGCGCCAGCGATCGCTCGGAGAAAGCTGCGTATCATCTTGTAAGCTCTTTAGTGTTTTATCATCGGCTTGTAAAAACAGACGGTATTGAACTCGGCTCCCAACTTGAATTGCTCCTGTTTTATCTACGTCACTTTGATGAATGTATGCAGAAGGCATTTGCTGAAATGGATTAAAGCTCAAGCCAGGTTCCATCAATACTGCGCCTGATACAGTAAACTCGGCATCGCCTATCGTGACGCTGTCACCTGAGTTTACGTTTAGTTGAGTCATAATCCGCTCATCAAGCCAGAGTTGGTTCTCTTTAACGCGACCGGCCGGATTATTTTCAAGAACGAGCTCTCCCATTAAAGGGTAATTATCATCCACCGCCCTTACAGAAATAAGCTGCATACCATTATCGCTAAATGCCATAGTGGCAAATCGCGTCATCATCGAACGTTCAAGGTTTTCAGTCGAGGTTAACAACGTGTCCGGAATGGGATTAGCAGACACAAACACCGCATCTGCCGTTAATGCATCCTTCCCCTGCTTGACGATCACCTGCTCCATTCGTTCTGCTAATGCAGAAAGCGCAAAGATACTCGCAATCACGAGAATAAGAGCAACGCTAATAGGCCAAAGATTCCCCTGCCTTATTTCGCCGAAACTCCAACGTATCAAACTTTTATTCGACGAGTGCTGTGTTGTACTGTTTTGCTCTGTGGATGTTGCTTCACTTGATGATACTGCAGACATTATATCTCCTCCTTAAGCTCACCCGCCTCCATACGATAGATACGGTCACATCGGCTTGCTAGATGACCATCGTGTGTTACTAAAATCAGAGTTGTCCCGTGCTGTTCATTAAGATCGAATAGCAGCTCAATCACTTTGTCTGCGGTTTGATGGTCAAGATTGCCGGTAGGCTCGTCTGCGAACAACAGCTCAGGCTGTGTCATAAATGCACGCGCTAGCGCAACTCGCTGTTGTTCACCACCAGATAACTGGCTTGGTAGATGATCGACACGTTTTTCCAATCCAACAGCAGCTAATAATTCCGCTGCTCTTGCTTCATCTTCGGCTTCACCACGTAAAAGACAAGGAAGCGTGACATTACGTAATGCACTCAAAATCGGGATTAACAAGAAACTTTGGAAAACGAAACCTAAAGAGTCAGCCCGAATTTTCGCACGTGCTTCATCGTCCAGTTTTGATAATTCATGACCTAATAAAGTAATTTCGCCTGATGTCGGCGTATCAAGACCAGCTAGCAACGTCATCAATGTTGACTTACCTGCACCGGAAGTTCCGACGATGGCGATTTTTTCTCCTTTTCGGATGTCAACATTTACGTCTTTGAGGATTGTTAATTGTTCTTGATTAGTAGAGACTTGTTTAGAAACCAAATTGGCTTGAACAATAGGTGCATTAAGTACAGGTGTTTGCATGATTCGTATACTTTCCTTAGTTCTATTTTTTTACTTTTCCGCTACTGCACATGCGAGCGAAAAGCTACTTGTCTTGGGTGATAGCTTGAGTGCAGGCTATCAGATGCCGATCGAAGAGAGTTGGCCTAGCTTACTCCCTGATGCGTTGTCAGAACATGGTCAAGATGTAACAGTTATTAATGCCAGCATTTCTGGCGATACCACTGGCAATGGCTTAGCACGGTTACCTCAGTTGCTAACTCAGCATAGCCCTGACATGGTACTTATTGAGTTAGGTGCCAACGATGGACTGAGAGGTTTCCCTCCTAAACTTATTACGTCGAATCTTTCAAAAATGATTACCATGATAAAAGATTCTGGTGCGGACGTTGTCATGATGCAAATTCGGGTTCCGCCTAATTACGGTAAGCGCTATAGCGATATGTTTTACGATATCTACCCTAAGCTTGCACAGCATCAACAAGTTGCCTTGATGCCATTCTTCTTAGAGCATGTTGTCACCAAACCAGAATGGATGATGGATGATGGCCTTCACCCAAAACCAGATGCACAACCTTGGATCGCTGATTTCGTTGCTCAAGAATTAATTAAACATCTCTAATTTTAATGGTCTAGCTCAATAAGTTTTGCGTAACTTTACGTTAATCTATTTTCAATTCCACTCATCGAGGATAGATAACAACATGCGAATAGAACCGTTAATTCAAGGTGTTGTTGCTCGCTCTGCGCACCCCAAAGGGTGTCATGCATCTATTAAAGAGCAAATTGAATACGTAAAACGCGCCCCACAGATCAAAAAAGGCCCAAAACGGGTTTTGATTATTGGTGCCTCCTCTGGTTTTGGCCTAGCGGCTCGAATCGCCCTAACGTTCGGTGGCGCTAACGCCGATACCATTGGCGTCTCATTTGAGCGTGGCCCTTCAGAGAAAGGGGTTGGGAGTGCGGGTTGGTATAACAACGTCTTTTTTAAGAAGGAAGCAAATCAAGCCGGGCGTACCGCAATAAATATTGTTGGCGATGCATTCTCTGGTTCGGTGCGCAATCAAGTGATTGAAGCCATTGAAACGTACTTTGAGGGTGAAGTTGACTTAGTCATCTATAGCTTGGCAACCGGTGTTCGACCTAAACCTGAATCTGATGAGTTTTGGCGCAGTGTCATTAAACCGATTGGTGAACCTGTCACTGGCGCTTCTATCATACTGGAGAACGATAAGTGGATAGAAACCACCTTAACGCCTGCAACAGAAGAGGAAGCCAATGCCACCATTAAAGTAATGGGCGGCGAAGACTGGGAAAGCTGGATTGACACACTCATCAATAACGACTCTATTGCAAACGGCTGCAAAACCATCGCCTTTTCTTACATGGGCCCTGACATTACGCACCCAATTTATCTCGATGGTACGTTAGGTCGAGCGAAAATCGATTTACACCAAACCAGTCATTCATTAAACCTCAAACTCGCCAACTTTGACGGCGGTGCTTACGCAACCGTGTGTAAGGCGTTGGTGACGAAAGCCAGTGTATTCATCCCTGCGCTAAGTCCCTACCTGTTAGCGCTTTATAGAGTGATGAAGGAAAAAGGTACTCACGAACGCTGTATTGAACAAATGCAGCGACTGTTTACTACGAAGTTATACGATCAAGAGAAAGTGCCAGTTGACGGTGAACGCTTGATTCGAATAGATGACTTGGAACTTGAACCGCAAGTTCAACAAGAAGTCCACGCTCTTTTAGAACAGATGAATGCTGATAACTTTAAAGAGATTGGTGATTACCAAGGTTTTAAAGATGAGTTTATGAAGCTCAATGGCTTTAACTTTGAAGATGTCGACTATTCGCAAGACATTTCTATTGAATCGTTAATGTCGCTTAAGCCTTGATGCTTGTTACCTGTTTCAAGGATGAGATATGTGACAACTATTCCTAGTCCTGAACACTTTTCAGGACTTTTTTTTGTTTCGAGCCCTAGCCACCCTATACTTAATTAAAAAGCGAGAACAAAATAGAGCAGTCTGCATTTTTAATTCACAGGAAGTGAAACCACGTAAAGGATGACCTATATGGGGAGATTGCAAACATTAGACTACGAAATCCCTGAGTCTATGCGAAGAAGTTGGCAAGAAATCGTCAACTTACTGGCTCAAATAACACACGTACCCACCACATTAATTATGCGTATCCATCCGGATCGCATAGAAGTAAATACATCTAGCGAAACTCTAGGTAATCCTTATCGTACTGGCGATGCAGAGCAGCTTGGTAACGGTTTGTATTGCGAGCAAGTTATAGAACAGAAAGGCGAGCTTGTAATCCCCAATGCGCTTGAAGATGAAGAATGGCAAAATAACCCAGACATCAAACTAGGCATGATTTCTTATTGCGGCTTACCGCTATTCTGGCCAAATGGGGAGACATTTGGAACAATCTGTATGCTTGACTCTGAGAGAAACGAGTACAACGATAGTTACCGTCAGTTGCTTGAAACTTTCAAAGATTCAATCGAAGCACAGCTTTCAGTTGTGTACCAACAACATAAACTTCAGCGACTTAACACCGAGCTAAAGAGTCGAATTGAAAATCGTACCACGGATTTAGCCCAGTTAAGTTACTCCTTAACACAAGAAATTGATCGCCGTAAAGCCGCGGAAAAACAAGTGAGCTACCAAAAAACACATGATCAGGGAACTGGATTTCTAAATCGTTCTGCACTTGAGAACATTGTCCAATACACCTTACAGTCCCTTGATAGTGATCAGCAATCGCTTGTGGTCATCAACATTGGTTTTAGTAACGCTCGCAGTATTCAGACCAGGCACGGGTTCGAGGTCTTTGACAACATTTTAAAAGAATTTCACTCCAGATTAACCAGACACGGTGCTAGCGGATTTATCACTGGTAGACCAAGTTCGAATGACATGGTTTTATTGATTTGGGGAGAGGATATTGAAGCTCGGTTAAATCAACTATTAGATGATATCACTAAAATTAGCGTAGATGGGTTTGTCTTCAACAAAACAGAAATACATTTGCACACGTATATCGGTATAGTTCAAGCTTACAAAGATTGCAGCAATGCTAAGCGTATCCTTCAACATGCATGTTACGCGATGCTTCTATGTAAAGAATCTGGCGAACCTTTTAGTTATTTTAGAGAAAATCATTCGGCGGATCTCAATAGTCACAATGAACTGGAAAGTTACCTTTTACAAGCGGTGCATAACGACGATTTAGTGTTGTACTTTCAACCTCAAGTAGACTCCAAAACACGTAAATGGATTGGCGCAGAAGCCTTGCTTCGCTGGAGACATCCAATACTTGGCGACGTTTCCAACGAAGCATTGATACATATGGCCGAACAAAACGGGCTTATCTTTGAAGTTGGCTCTTTTGTTCTGCGTACCGCGATAGACAAAGCGAAACAATGGTCTGAGTTAATCGATAACTTCAAAATTGCCGTCAACGTTTCTCCCATTCAATTACAAAACGTAAATTTTGCAGAACAAGTGCAACACCTACTCGACACTTTCCATTTGCCAGCACACTTTCTCGAACTCGAAGTAACCGAGAGCGCTCTAATTGCTGATGAAATAGTAGCACGCACAACGTTAAATAAGTTGCACAAACTAGGTGTGACATTGTCACTTGATGATTTTGGTACAGGATATGCCTCATTCAGCTATTTAAAGAAATATCCGTTTGATGCCATCAAAATTGATAAAAGCTTCGTCCAGCAAATGGAAAAGTCAGATGATGATCGCGAGATCATTTGTTCAATCATACACATTGCAAAAAAACTGGAACTCCAAGTAGTGATCGAGGGCATTGAATCCCACCAACAAGAGCAGTTTCTTATTGGTGAGGGTTGTGATATCGGACAAGGTTTTCTTTATGGTAAACCTATGCCTTGTAATGAATTTGAGCAAAGTTTGTTTAATCAGCGCCTTTCTGGCGGGCAATACGCCTACTCTTCCTAAGCATTCTCTTTACTATGAGGGCGGTGGTTTCTATAATCGCCGCCCGCTTCTATTAAAAGGCCAATATCTTCATGGATCAGTTGACTGCCACGCTTAAGAAAATTGAAAAGCAGAACTACCGAGCTTATCAGCAAATCAAAGGTCAATACGACTTCACTGATTTCACTTTGTTTATCGATCATGTACAGGGTGACCCTTATGCATCGGCGTCACGTTTTCGTGCGACTCGCGCATGGTCTTTGACTGGTCTTGAGTGGCTAAGAGACGAGTCTCCTGCATTTCAAAGAGCTGCACGTGATTTTATTGCGCGTAGTTTTGAACAGTTTGCTAAACAAGAAAACTCAGTATCAATTTCACTGACAGGCCAAACTGTACTGGATAGCACCGCGGTGTTGTTTACTGAAGAAGGTATTGAACTGCGTTTTCGAGTTAACTTACCAGCCGAAGGTCGTTCAGTATTGGGGAAAAAAGCCAACAATATACTGACTTTCCACCTGCCTAAGTTTATCCGTCGAGCAACTTTAGAGCGTGAACTCGACAAAGCCGCTTTAATTAAGCACTGCCAAGTTGTTGAAGACCAAGATGCCCTACGAGAACAGTTAGAGGCCAATAACTTAGTCGCGTTTGTCGCAAACGGCAGTATTCTTCCTCGAATTGCAGGTAATTGCGACCTTCCAATGAAAGAAGCCGTTGAGTTTAAAGCCCCTGAATCTCTACAAGTCACTTTACATGCGCCAAACAAGGGCCATGTCACAGGATTAGGAATTCCAAAAGGTATCACACTGATTGTAGGTGGTGGCTTCCACGGTAAATCTACCTTATTAAATGCAATAGAGCGTTCAATTTACGATCATATTCCAGGAGATGGTCGCGAATACATTGTTGCCGATAACAAGGCTATGAAGATTCGTGCCGAAGATGGCCGATGCGTACACCACTTGAACCTGGCAAACTACATCAACCATTTACCGATGGGTAAAGATACGGCGGACTTTTCTACTCAAGACGCATCAGGCTCAACGTCGCAAGCCGCTTGGCTTCAAGAGTCTATTGAAGCGGGTGCAAGCACATTATTGATTGATGAAGATACTTCTGCTACCAACTTCATGATTAGAGATGAGCGTATGCAGGCATTGGTGGCAAAAGGTGATGAGCCAATTACTCCTCTCGTCGACCGCATTGGTCAATTACGAGATGATCTTGATATCTCTACCATTATCGTTATGGGTGGGTCGGGCGACTACTTAGACGTTGCCGATACCGTCATTCAAATGCACGACTACCAAGCCGTTGATGTGACTGAAAAAGCGAAAGAAGTTATCGCTCAGCACCCTACTCAACGCCATAACGAGTCAGAAGAACGTTTACAGACCTTCCCACCTCGAGCACTGAACCGCGTTGCGTTGATGAATATTCTTACTGACGGCAAGTTCCGTGTGAATGCGAAAGGCAAAGAGTCACTTCGATTTGGTAAAGAGTTTACTGATCTTAGCGCTTTGGAACAGATAGAGTCAGCCGATGAAGTCAACACAATTGGCTGGTTATGGTTCCAAATTGCTCAACTTCCAGGTTGGTGTAATCATCCGGCGAAGGAGATTGAAGAAATGCTGTCTGGTGAGTGGCATGCCGCTCTTCCTAAGCAAGGCGACTTAGCCAAACCACGCACACTAGACGTTATGGCTGCCCTCAACCGCATGCGAAAATCTCAGTTTAAGTCATCATGCTAGTTTTGATACGCTGACAGAGACAGTTCAATCAAAAGGCAGCTATAGTTAGCTGCCTTACTTTATCTTTATTCTTAGCGAATCATTCGTTTCTCAGTACATTCCACGCTTCACAAAGAACTCTAAATCTTTCTGCATCGCCATTTTCTCGATCAGGATGCCAACGAAGCGCGAGTTTTCGCCATTGTTTTCTAATTTCCGCAGGCGTAGCGTCAGTGTTAAGTTCAAATAGTGACAGTGCCTTTGTCTTATCTACGCTGGCTACTGACGAACCACCGATGAACTTTTGATAAGTTGTCCAAAATTCATTCAACAGTCGACGCACTTCATCTTCGTCCGCTTCGTAATTGCGCCAATCTAAGTAATACTCACGCAAAGGATCATGAATATCGATCTTATGCCTCAAAGCTTCCATCGAAGACATGAGCTGAATATCCATGGCTTCGACTTGAAGCCAGCTATCCGGATACAGAGTGTCTTGCAGTTGATATAATGCATTCATGATCAGGAAATTTCTTTTGAATAAATCCTTATCGGGAGAGTCGTCCAGCTTTGAAATATAACCTTGTTCACCCAACGAGCTTGCCAAGGTGTGCACTTTCCAATTAGAGGGCTGTTTTCTCAGAATTTCTAACATTGGCCAAAGCAGCGGATTTTCTATTGCATGAGGCTCAATACTATTGACAGTACGTTGTCCTTCCATTCATCCTCTCTGACACGAGTTTAGGGCCCCATTCACGGCACAAAAAACATAGTTTCCACTTTGTAGCATAAATGCAAAAAGGCCGATAGTCATTCACCATCGGCCTTTGTAAGGAGATCACGTAAAGGTTAAATAACCCCTAGCTCACGTAAACGTTCCATAAGGTAGCTATGTGCAGTGTAGCGCTCAGATAACACCACTTCCGGCTTTGGATGCAGGAACAACGGTAATGAGATACGTGACTTTTCTTGACGGCCACCCGTAGGGTTGATTACACGGTGAGTCGTTGAAGGGAAATAACCACCTGACGCTTCTTGAAGCATATCACCAATGTTGATGATTAAGTTCCCGAAGTCACATGGTACATCGATCCAATCACCCTCTTTACTCTTTACTTGCAGTCCAGGTTCATTAGCAGCAGGCAAAACCGTTAACAGGTTAATGTCTTCATGCGCAGCAGCACGAATAGCGCCTGGCTCTTCTTCGCCTGTCATCGGTGGGTAGTGAAGCACGCGTAGTAATGTTTTGTCACTGTTATTGATCATTTCTGACAACGCGATAGAGAACTTCTCTTGAACGTCCTTAGGTGCGTACGCTTCAACCCAGCCTAATAGCTCTTGAGCAAACGCATTGGCACGCTCGTAGTACTCTAAGATTTCAGCTTTAAGCTGCTCTGGGATCTGACCCCAAGGGTAAACATGAAAGTACTCTTTGATGTCTTTCACTTTGTGCCCTTTCGCCACTTCAGACACAGAAGGTGGGAAGTAGCCATCTTGGGTGTCTACGTTAAAGTGAAAATCATTCTTTTGTTCTGAACAGAAAAACTCATGCCAGTTTTTGTAAATTGACTCTACAAGCTCTTGTGGAATCGGGTGGTTTTTCAACACACCGAACCCCGTTTCGCGTAGAGAGGTAACGAACTGTTGAGCAGCATCGTCAGCAAGATAATCGACAGTTTCCAGTTTCATGGCTTTACTTCTTTTTTATTAGACTGAATCATGGATTCTATGGATGGGCATGTTGTAAATCAAACTTTAATGAAAAGTGCACGCGCAAACGTTTTAATGTTGAGCAGTTTGCCAATAAATCAACATTTTCAGTGATCAAAAAACCCATTAAAATATCAATTGCACACCGTTCAATTAAGTGCAATCATTAACACAATCTATGGAGTCCCACTGTAAGATAAATTGAAGGATCAAATAACTCTATGAAAAGCACCTCGACACTCTTAGGATTAACGATTTTTTATGCCATCGTGTTTTTATTTTCTGCGTTGGAACCTAACTCACGCGCAGTTTGGTTTGCGGAGATTATCCCGGCGATTGGTATTCTTGTTGCTATTTGGGCGATTTCGATTCGCTATCAGTTCAGTAATACGGCTTACTTTTTAATGTTCATCTGGCTCTGTTTGCACACTATCGGTGCGAAATATACGTTCTCCGAAGTGCCGTTTGACTGGTTTAACGACATGATTGGTTCAGAGCGAAATAATTTTGATCGCGTTGCGCACTTTTCAATTGGCCTTTACGCATATCCGATCGCTGAATACTTGATAAACAAAAAACGGTTCAACAAAGCGTTCTCTTGCTGGTTTGCTTTGTTTGCTATCATGTCACTTGCTGCTGGCTATGAGATTATCGAATGGTGGTATGCGGAGTTGGCTGGTGGCGATGAGGGAATTGCCTTTCTGGGCTCGCAAGGTGACATATGGGACGCCCAGAAAGATATGTTGTGCGATACCGTTGGTGCAGTGTTGTCGTTATTCTTAATGTCGGCTCAACGTCGATTCTCTCAACCATTCTAAATAAGGGTTAAACCCATCAACAATTGGAACCTGTACGATTTGAGCGACCTCGTATTCGTGCAGGTTTTCTATTTTCTCTTCCACCAATTCATAAAGTTCTCGACGAGTTTTGATGACTAGCAACCATTCGTTGTCAGTACAAACCTCCCCTTTCCAAACGTAGTGGCTTTCAATAGGCATTGTTTGAATACACGCGGCTAATTGGGCATCTAGCAAACCTTTAATGATCTGATCTCGATTTTTTTCATTACTGGTTGTACTTAAAACCATGCAATAGTCATGTTTCATACTCATTTTCTAGCCCTTTATTATTTCATCGTCACTTTGCCGCCAATCATTTTGTAAGCGGGGGTTCCTCTTACTAGGGTATCTCTTGCAAACTCTTGTCCGCAAGCGGGGCAAATACATGGGGTTTGTGTGAAATCGTCAACAATGCGCTCTTTGAAGCATTTAACCAGTGCGCCTTTCCCGCCTTTACGGTACTTAAATAGTTGAGTTTTACATTTAGAGCAAAAGATATCGACGGTTTTCGTCGGTTGTTTTTTATTCGGTTTCGCCATGGTTACTTTCTATATCCGGTTTGACCCATACATTATTAAAATCAAACCAACCTAAGGCATTACACTTTGCATTTTGTAACGCACCGCTGTGATCTTTATTCACGCCTAGCCAGCAGTGAAACATAGGAATCACCTGACAGCTTTTTACTAACTGTCGTCCTAGCTCACGCGCAGGAAAGTCTGTGTGCATGCCGGCACGCCATTGATCGACAAGTTTAGCCCATTCACTAAAATCGTAACCTGAACTGAACTTCTCAATATCACTGTAATCCAGGAGCCAGCCCGCCAACGCGTCATTTCGGTTCGTTGCAATGCCCATAGCTTTCACCCAGATATCCACTTCCTCCGGTGCGGGCGGTTGAGAATCATAACGAATAAACTCAACCTCTATACCGTGCGGTTTTAAGAGTGTCTTGATGGCCTTGGCAACTACTGGAAACATCGGATGCTTTTTCTGATACGCTACGGAAATTACCTTATTAGCCTGTGGTACGCTGCCCGCTTCCGCTGGCCTGAGATCAATCCAACCGGGCTTAAGGCCAAAGGCTTGCAATACTCCCAGTTCCATCACTTTATCTTGTGGAACATGCGCGTAAATCTGGTGACTGTTGAGGGTTTGCGAGAGGAACTCTGCCCAACGTGGATCTTTTGCAATCCCGGTGTTTTTGTTTAGTAATAGGAATGTACATCCAGGGTCCAGCTCTACTTCATCGGATGAACCTTGTTTATCCATCTTCGGCTTTGACAGGCTTGGATAAACCATTGAAGAATAGGCTTCATCGATTACCCACACCTCCACTTGGTCAAGTAAAGGGCGAAAACCAAAGTAGCCATCAAAAGCAGTCAAAATAAGACGCTTATCATCATTCATTTTAACTTGGAACGGCCCTGTCCCTATCGGTTGTCTATCAAAGCTTTCAGAACGCAAAGCACTCGGTAGCAAAATTTTTGCTTGCGACTCACTCAGAGCCAGAGGCAGGTAGCGATCAGGACGGACGAGCTCAATATCAATGGTCCACTCTTGTGGTGAAGACACCCGCTTTATGTGAGAAAACAAGTTCAAGCCATTTAACGCAAGCACACTTTCAAGAACACAACTGGTTGTTAACGGTTCACCATTATGAAAGCGTACTCCACGACGAAGATAAAAACGCCAATGAGTATCAGAAATTGCTTCCCACGTGTGGGCTAAATCTGGTTGAAGTTGTTCATTTTCATCAAGGCGAGTGAGTCCGCTAAAAATTTGTCTGGCGATGTGCTGTTCAGAACGCCGCATCGGTTTCTGCGGGTTTAACATCGACAATGGTCGATAATAAGGCAAACGCACGACCTGCTCGCCCTGTCGATGCTGAAGCCCTAAATAACCTTGGATAACCTGCGTTAATCGTGCCGCATCGTTATCAAGCGCATCTAGAGCCTGACCGATTTTCCCTTCATCGAGATAACGCCTGGCGAGGTTTTCGCTGACGTCGCTTCGATTACGTTTAAAAACGAGTTTCGAAAGTTTTCCTCGACCCGCTGCCGGATGCCACTCAATCCAGCCCTCTTCTTCAAGTTTATTTAGAACAATACGAGCATTACGACGTGTACAAAACAACGCTTCGGTGATGTCTTCGAGCTGAACGTCCGTATCGTGACCGGAAAATTTTTCAAACAGTGTTTCGAACTGAACACGTAAACGAGGGCTACTCATAAAGAGGAAATTCTTATCTTGTTGTCGATAAGCTAAGTTTCCTCATTTTTTCCAAAAAGTGCAAACATCACACTATAAATTATTGAATATCGATACCAATTTCTCGCGAAAGTTCAGCCAGTTGTACCTCGTTGTCCAGCTTGATAGACCATTTGCACTCTGCTCCATGAGATAAAACAACGTTCGCTCCTCTACCCAGCAACTGAATTGCATCGGTTTGCGCTTGCAAGGTTACCATTGCACTGCCGGAGAGCTTAATCACTATTTCACGCTGGGTTGCAATGATTTTTCCTAATGAAAACTCAATCACCATCTTAGTTTATACCGACTTTGTTTTGTGTTGTTTCACAGCGATGGTCAAGCGACTGGTACACACTAAACGGCCTCGCTCATCAGTGATATCGATTTGCCACACTTGTGTTGAAATACCCAGATGAAGCGGTTTTGCCGTACCAATCACATGACCACTTCGCATGGCTCGCACATGGTTCGCGTTAATATCTAAACCGACGCAGTAGCTGCCCTCATCGACAGAGAAGTTTGCAGCCAATGAGCCTAATGTTTCTGCGAGCACGACTGATGCACCACCGTGAAGCATTCCTAAAGGTTGATGAGTAAAGCTGCATACGGGCATGGTTGCCGTAAGGGAGTCGTCAGTGAAATCTGTATATTTAATTTGTAGGTGCTCGATCAGGGTATTTTTTGACGTGGCATTCAGAATCTCTATGCTTACGGGCTTTTTCCATATACTCATTGTTTTACTCTTAGTTTCACAAACTGGTTTGTTAGGTTGTAACGATGTGCTAGGAAGCTAGCATAGACGCTACTTGGGCATAACTTCAAGACGTAACATCTCACCTTCTTTATTAAGCAGATGAATAACTTGATCCATGCATCATGTTACTATTTGGGTATATACTATTGCTTCAAAACAAAAAATTAAATGGAGCCTGTTATGAAGGTATGGATGAAAGCCTCTGCTCTTTTAACTATCGCGGGTTTAACAGCGTGTAGCGCATCACCGACGGGTCGCAACCAGATCCTGATGTTTTCAGATCAGGAAATGTCATCGCTTGGCGCTAAATCTTTCGAACAAATGAAGAAAGATATCCCAATCAGCAAAGATCGCAAAACGAATGCCTACGTTCAATGCGTTGCCAAACACATCACTGACACCATTCCCGCTCAATCTGGATTTAAAGACTGGGAAGTCGTTGTTTTTGATAGTGAACAAGTCAATGCGTTTGCTCTACCAGGTGGGAAGATCGGCGTGTATACCGGGCTTTTAGATGTCGCGAAAAACCAAGATCAGTTGGCAACAGTCATTGGTCACGAAGTCGCTCACGTCCTCGCTGACCACAGTAATGAACGTCTTTCACAAAGTCAGTTAGCAAATGCCGGGTTGTCTCTAGCAAACGTTGCCATTGGCGCTTCCGAGTACAAACAGTATCAACAAATGACGATGGCGGCACTTGGTGTCGGTGTCCAATACGGTGTTATTTTGCCATACGGTCGTACTCAGGAATCTGAGGCTGATATTGTCGGGCTGGAATTCATGGCAAAAGCAGGTTTCGACCCACGTCAAAGTGTCGATTTATGGAAAAATATGAGTGCTGCATCAGGTGGTTCTCAACCACCTGAATTCTTCTCAACCCACCCATCGCACAGTACGCGCATTAAAGATTTACAAGCAACCATAAATAAGCTGCCTGCGTATAACGCGAAAGCACCAAGATGTGGCTAATTCATTGCTACTTGCTACTATCGTCTACTACTTAAGCTTGCCAAGTAAATTACCACCTTCTAAAGAAGGTGGCTTTGTGTGAGCCCCCTAAAAGGGGGCCTTTGTTTAGTCCAGCGCCA